>JABXHG010000573.1 GCA_013393545.1 Alteromonadaceae bacterium
GGCTGCGCCCAAAAAGATGGCCCCGGCCCGGTATTCGCCGGCCAGCGCCTGCGCAATCAACGGCCCGAACACCCCCAACAAAAAGAACCAGGCGATGGCCAACAAGGGGGAGGGCCTTGTCAGCCAGTTCAAGAAGGGGGGAATAGCCCGCCCCCTGGGCCGCTTGCGCCCACCCCCCACCGCGGTGGAAACAAACCGCGCCCGCCGCGGGGAAAATCCCGCTTTGATCAGAATGGCGATGGGGATCGACACCTGTGCGTATTCAAAGCGGGACAGGGTCTCCGGCACCACCGGGGCCAGTTGCCCCAGGGCCACGCCGGCGACAATCGCCAGAGCCACCCAGACCGACAGATAACGCTCGAAAAAGCCCATGTTTTTCTCTTCCTTTACTCATTGGCTGAATGCTTCTATTATGCACAAAAACAGATATCCATGAAAACGAATATATGGAAAATCGTATGAAGCGCCGAGTCCTGTTTGTTTGCACCGCCAATAGCGCCCGTTCCCTGATGGCCGAAGCGGTGCTCCGTGATATGGCGGGTGACCAGTTTGACGTGGCCAGTGCAGGTACGGATCCAGCCACACCGAATCCACTGGCCCTGCAGGTGTTGGAAGAAGCCGGTATTGATACCGCCGGCCTGTACAGCAAACAGTTGGCGGATTTGCAGGAGCAGCCCTGGGATTATGTGATCACCCTGTGCGACAAAGCCGCCAGCGAATGCGGTGTGGTACACGCCGGGGCCCAGCAGATTCACTGGGATTTTCCCGACCCGGCCGCCACCAATCGTCATTCCACCTTCTCGCTTACCCTGAAGGAGCTGAAGGAACGTATCGGTCTGTTCACCCTGGTTCACCAGAAGGAAACCGGACTGAAACCGGCTGAGTTCAATCCGGTATCCGTCTTCAAGGCACTGGGCGATGAATTGCGTTTATCCGCCCTGTTGCTGATCCGCCATCAGGGCCGGTTGTGCGTGTGTGAGCTGACCGAAGCCTTCGAGGTGTCCCAGCCAAAAGTCAGCCGCCATCTGGCCACATTGCGTGATGCCGGTTTGCTGGATACCGAAAGGCATGGCCAATGGGTCTATTATTACCTGAACCCGGCCCTGCCGGACTGGTTGCGGCGTGTGCTGGAAGAAACCGCTATTCACAACGCGCAGCTGATTGACGCGCCGCTGACACGGCTGGAAAGCATGGCCGACCGGCCGGTGCGCTGTTCCTGATTTTTCGATTGAATGCGAATCTCGCAAGGAGAACACCATGAGCAAGATCAAGGTAGGTATTAACGGTTTTGGCCGCATTGGCCGGCTGGCATTGAGAGCGGCCTGGGGCTGGCCGGAGCTGGAATTTGTGGCGATCAACGATCCGGGGGCGGACGCCGCCAGTCTCGCCCACCTGCTGAATTTCGACAGCATTCACGGTCGCTGGAGCCATGAAGCGAGTGCCGAGGGCGACGACATGGTGATCGACGGCCAACGCATTCGCGTGACGCAAAACCGGGCCATTGCCGATACCGACTGGTCCGGCTGCGACCTGGTGATCGAAGCCAGTGGCGTGAACCGCAAGGTGGAGGTATTGCAGGCCTATCTGGACCAGGGTGTGAAGCGCGTGGTGGTGACCGCACCAGTGAAGGAAACAGGCGCGAAAAACATCGTTCTGGGTGTCAACGAGGACATCTTCGACCCGGCCAACGACCGCATCGTCACTGCTGCTTCCTGCACCACCAACTGTCTGGCGCCAGTGGTGAAAGTGATTCACGAGAAGCTGGGTATCAAGCACGGCTCCATCACCACCATCCACAGCCTGACCAACACCCAGACCATTATCGATGCACCCCACAAGGACCCGCGCCGGGCCCCGGCCTGCCGCAGCTCGCTGATTCCCACCAGCACCGGCTCGGCCACGGCCATCATCGAGATCTTCCCGGAACTGAAGGGCCGGCTGGATGGCCACGCGGTTCGGGTGCCGCTGACCAATGCCTCGCTGACCGACTGCGTTTTCGAAGTGGAAAAGCCCACGGATGCGGAAACCGTCAATCAGCTGCTGAAGGAGGCGGCCGAGGGCGAACTGAAAGACATCATGGGCTATGAAGAGCGCCCGCTGGTGTCCATCGACTACAAGACTGACCCGCGTTCTTCCATCGTCGATGCCCTGTCTACCCTGGTGGTCAACGGCACCCAGGTGAAAATCTACGCCTGGTACGACAACGAATGGGGCTACGCCAACCGCACCGCCGAGCTGGCGCGCAAGGTAGGGCTGGCCTGATATGAGTGCCGCCATCCGTCAGTACCTGGTGATCACCGGTAATTATTGGGCCTTCACCCTGACGGTAGTGGTGCTGCGTATGCTGGTGGTGTTGCATTTCCACCAGCTGGGCTATTCTCCCCTGTACATCGCCCTGTTGTTCATCTTCTATGAATTTTTCGGGGTGGTGACCAACCTGGTGGGCGGTTACCTGGGCGGCCGCATGGGCCTGAAGCGCACCATGAACGTAGGCGTGTTCCTGCAGATTGTTGCGCTGGCGATGCTGGAGGTGCTGGCGGACATGCTCAGCGTGCGCTGGGTGATGGCTGGCCAGGCGGTGTCCGGGATTGCCAAGGACCTGAACAAGATGTCTGCCAAGAGCGGCATCAAATTGCTGGTGCCGGATACCGAGCAGGGCAAGCTGTATAAATGGGTGGCCATTCTCACCGGCTCCAAGAACACCCTGAAAGGCGTGGGTTTCTTCCTCGGTGGTGTGCTGCTGATGGCCGCCGGTTTCAAGGGTGCCGTGATTCTGATGGCGGTGGCGCTGGCGGTGGTCTGGCTGGCCAGCCTGTTCCTGCTGGGACAGGACCTGGGCAAGAGCAAGGCCAAGCCGAAGTTTACCGATATCCTGTCCAAGAGCCGGGCCATTAATGTGCTGTCGGCGGCCCGAATGTTCCTGTTCGGCGCCCGGGACGTCTGGTTCGTGGTGGCACTGCCGGTGTACATGGCCACCGCCTTCGGCTGGGACCACTGGCAGGTGGGCGGCTTCATGGCCAGCTGGATCATCGGCTATGGCTTTATCCAGACCATTGCCCCGCGCATTACCGGACAGACGGAAGGCCGCAGCGGGGCGGTGCTCTGGGCGGCCGTGCTGGCGTTGATTCCGGCGCTGATTGCTGGCGGTTTGATGGCCGGCTGGCCGGCGCAAACCATCGTGATCGGCGGCCTGTTGTTGTTTGGCGTGCTGTTTGCCATCAACTCCTCCCTGCACAGCTACCTGATTGTCAGCTACGCCCGGGGCGATGGCGTGTCGCTGGACGTGGGGTTCTATTACATGTCCAACGCGGCTGGCCGGTTGCTGGGTACGATTCTGTCCGGCTGGGTGTACCAGGCCTATGGGCTGCAGGCCTGCCTGTGGATATCGGCCGGATTTCTCACGGTCGCAGCTTTTATGTCCATACTGTTACCGGTCAAGCGAGCGGTCGCGGCTTAGATCGTCGGGCCGGGAGAGGGTGATGCGATGTCTGATCAAACCGATCTTTTCACACGGGCCAACTCGCGCTTGAGACGGACCACCTCTTCGTCTCTGGGAGAACCAGAACCCTTGAAGGCCTTGTCTGTCTCGGCATCGGCTTCTCTGCGCCGACGGGACAGCAGGTTGGGATTGATGCCGACCTCCAAGGCTATCTGTCGACAACTCACAACGGGTTGGCGAGTCAAAGCAATGGCTTCGCGTTTGAACTCTGGGCTATATTTTCTGAGTCTGGAAATGAACATTCCTTTGGCATTTTATGCCTCTCTTTAGGAATGTCCGCAGTAACGGGGTCGAACCCCTCCGGGATCTGGTTCTTTTGGTTGTTGTCAGACATAGCTATACCCTCACAGTGCCATAACAGAATTGTGTAAGGACAAGGGCTGCGGCGCGGCTCCTGATTTCAGAGAGTAGCCGGGTCTACATCAGGGCGTCGAACGTCTGTTCCAGCCGGTCCATGCTTTCTCTGATCAGTGCATCGGTAATGGTCAGTGCCGGGAGGAACCGGATGACATTGCCACGGATGCCGCAGGACAGCAGAATCAGTCCTTGTTTGGCGGCCTCACCGACGAGCGCCTTGGTCAGCTCTGCATCTGGCTGATTGACGTCCCCGTCCCGGACCAGCTCTATGGCGATCATCGCGCCGAGGTTGCGGATGTTGCCGATTGTCTGCGGATACTTGGTCTGCAGACTGCGCAGGCGCTCGACGATACGGTCACCTACATGGAGGGCACGTTCGCACAACTGTTCGTCTTTGATTACGTCGAGAACGGCCAAAGCCGCCGCGCAGCCCAAGGGTGAGCCGCCGTAGGTGCCGCCCAGGCCGCCCGGCAGCGGTGAGTCCATAACTTCGGCCTTGCCGACCACGGCGGCTAACGGGAAACCACCGGCAATCCCCTTGGCCATGGTCATCAGGTCGGGTTCGATTTCGGCATACTCGCTGGCGAACATCTTGCCGGTGCGCGCGAAACCGGTCTGGATCTCGTCGGCGATCAACAGGATGCCGTGCTGATCGCACAGCTTGCGCAGTGCCTGCATGAAAGCGGGCGGAGCATGGTAGAAACCACCTTCGCCCTGAACGGGCTCGACGATGATGGCCGCGACACGGCTGGGCTCGATATCACAGGTGAACAACGTGTTCAGCGCGGCCAGTGAGTCCTCTGTCGATACCCCGTGGTACTCGTTAGGGTAAGGAGCATGGTAGATCTCACCCGGGAACGGCCCGAACCCGGCCTTGTAGGGTGCGATTTTGCCAGTCAGTCCCATGGTCAGGTTGGTGCGACCATGGAAACCGCCCTGGAACGCGATCACGCCGCTCCGTCCAGTATGGGCGCGGGCAATCTTGACGCAGTTCTCGACCGCTTCCGCACCGGTGGTGACAAAGATCGTCTTTTTCGGGGTATCGCCGGGAGCGGCGGCGTTCAGCTTTTCGGCCAGTTCAACGGCGGACTCGTACGGCGTCACCATGACGCAGGTGTGGCTGAACTTTTCCAGCTGGGCCTGAACAGCTGCCTGAACTTTGGGATGGTTATGGCCAGTGTTGACCACGGCAATGCCGCTGCCCAGGTCGATGTAACGCTTACCTTCGACGTCCCACAGTTCGGCGTTGCGGGCTTTCTCGATGTAAGCATGGGTCAGGGTACCCTGACCGCGGGCGAATGCGTTGTCCTTGCGTTGTTGCAGAGATGCGTTGTTCATGGAGCTAACCTCGGTTGTTCGCTCATTAAGGAAAACTGGGGCGATGGGTGGATCAAATGCCGCCCATACACAGGTACTTGATTTCGACGAAGTCGTCGATGCCGTAGCGGGAGCCTTCGCGGCCAATGCCGGACTCCTTGATACCGCCAAACGGAGCGACTTCGGTCGAGATTAGCCCCTCGTTAATGCCGACCATGCCGTACTCCAGGGCCTCGGCGACCCGCCATACGCGGCCAATGTCGCGAGCGTAGAAGTAGGCCGCCAGTCCAAACGGGGTGTCATTGGCGATACGGACCGCTTCGTTTTCGTCACTGAAACGGAATACCGTCGCCACAGGGCCGAATATCTCTTCATTGGCGATCGCCATGTCGATGGTCACTCCGGTCAGCACGGCCGGGGCATAGAAGTTGTCATTCAGTTCACCCTTGCCGTTTGGCTGGTTCAGTTCGGCGCCGGCTGTGACCGCATCGCCTACCAGTCGCTCGACCTTGGCTACCGCGCTGATATTGATCAGCGGACCGGTGGTGACACCGTCACCGAAACCGTCGCCTAGGGTGAGCTTTGCCACCGCCTGGTTGAGCTTTTCGACAAAGCGGTCGTGGACGCCGTCCTGCACCAGGATGCGATTGGTGCAAACGCAGGTCTGACCGGCATTGCGGAACTTGGAGGCCATGACGCCGGCAACCGCGGCATCCAGATCGGCATCGTCGAACACGATAAACGGCGCGTTGCCGCCCAACTCCAGGGAGACTTTTTTGACGGTATCGGCGCATTGGCGCATCAGCTGTTTGCCGACGGGGGTCGATCCGGTAAACGATAGCTTGCGGACTCGGGAATCGTTGCAAAGGACTTTCCCGACGGCCGGAGACTCCAGCGTAGTGACGACGTTAAACACACCGGCCGGGATGCCGGCTTGGCGGCTCAGTTCGGCCAGCGCCAGCGCCGACAGGGGCGTGTGCTCTCCGGGCTTGACCACGATGGTGCAGCCGGCCGCCAGTGCCGGGCCCGCCTTGCGGGTGATCATTGCGATCGGGAAATTCCACGGGGTGATCGCCGCGACCACTCCAATAGGCTGTTTGAGCGTGACAATGCGTTTATCGTGGCCATGGGCCGGGATCACGTCGCCGTATACCCGCTTGGCTTCTTCGGCGAACCATTCGATGAACGAGGCACCATAAGCCACTTCGCCGCGGGCTTCGGCGAACGGCTTACCCTGCTCGCTGGTCATCAGTTTGGCCAGATCGTCCTGATTGGCCATGATTAGCTCGTACCAGGCACGCAGGCGCGCGCTGCGCTCCTTGGCGGTCAGTGCCCGCCAGGCTGGCAGTGCCTGGTCGGCGGCATCGATCGCAGCTGTGGTTTCCCCCACGCCGAGGTTGGGTACATCGGCGATTTTCTCCAGGGTGCTTGGGTTGGTAACGTCGAAGCGGTCGCCCGCCTCGGCATCACACCACTGGCCGTTGATAAAGGCATGCTGCCGAAACAGTGCGGTGTTGTTGATCGTCAGACTCATGGCGTTCCCCCGTGATGTGTCCATTGCTTTGTCATTGCCGGAATGGGCTATTGGTTAGCAATCATAGGGCGACTACTATAGTGTGATAAATTTTAATCTTTATATGTAAACGTTGACTGGGGTAAAACAATTGAAGAAGTCGTTGAGCGTCAAGCTGGGGCAGGTGGCGGACTATGAGATCCGCCTGTTGCGGGTGTTCAAGGCGGTGGTGGAGTGCGGCGGATTTGCGGCGGCTGAGACCGAGCTCAATATCGGCCGTTCGACAATCAGCATTCATATCGCCAACATAGAGCAACGACTGAACCTGAGGCTCTGCCGACGTGGACGCGCGGGTTTCGCCCTGACCGAAGAGGGTATCGAGGTCTACGAGCTGATGAAGGACCTGTTTTCGTCACTCGAAACGTTTCGTGCCGGCATCGATGCCCTGCACGTCGCATTGACCGGTGAGTTGAAGATTATTGCCAGCGATACCGTCTGTCTCGATACAGAGGCCAAACTCGCCGAGGCGATCGCGAAATTTGCGCAGGAGGCTCCCGAGGTCAACGTGCTGCTGGATGTCCGGGCGCTGACGGAGATCGAGCGGATGGTACTTAACGACGAAGCCGATATCGGTTTTGTCCCCTTTCACCGTCAGTTTGACGGCATGGATTACAGCCCGCTCTACTACGATCGCTGCCATCTGTACTGTAGTCACAACCACCCACTGTTTGACGCTGTCGAGGACGCATCATTCGAGCAACAGGTACTGGCTTCCAAGGTGGTCCATGCTGGCATACAGACGAATGCGGAGGTTGGAGAGCAGCTGGCGGACATGAACAAGTCGGCCATCGCGTACTTTTACGAAGCCCGCCTGGCAATGATCCTGTCTGGCGCCTATATCGGCTTTATGCCGGACAAGTACGTGCAGCCCTATGTGGATTGTGGTCAGTTACGTCAGCTCCTGTCCGATCAGAAAGGCTACGAGCTGGGGCTGGCCGCGGTTACCCGCAGCCACCGCAAGAGCAGTCGCGCCCGCGAACTCTTCATCGAGATCCTGCGCGAACTGCATGGTTGAATGATTACTCGGTATAAGATCAGAGGCTTATCCAGACATTCTTGATGTCAGTGTACTTTTCCAGCGAGTGCAGAGATTTATCCCGACCGTTACCCGAGCCCTTGACGCCGCCGAACGGCATCGTACTGTCGCCTTCGCCCCGCCCGTTGAGCCAGACCATACCGCTATTGATCCTTCGGCTGACCCGGTGGGCGCGAGAAAGATTGTCAGTCTAGATCGATGCGGCGAGGCCGTAGTGTGTGTCATTGGCGAGGCGGATCGCTTCCTCCTCATGGTCAAACCCGGATACCGCCAGTAACGGGCCGAAGATCTCCTCGCGGACGAACGTCATCTCGCTATGGGCGTCGAGAATGATGGTCGGCCTGGCGTAAATACCTTTGCCCTCGACATACTCGGGCAGGCCACCGCAGAGGACCCGGCTGCCTTCATCAATGGCGGATTGGATGTAACGGCTGACGGTGTCGAGTTGCGCCTTGTCCACCAGCGGTCCCATGCGGGTATCCGGGTCGAACGGATCACCCACCCGGTAGGCCTCAGTGGGACAGTGCTTTGGGCGGGCGCGCTGGCGTTGATTGCAGTTGGTTTGATGGCCGGTTGCTGGGCACCATTCTCTCCGGATGTGTGTATCAGGCCTATGGATTGGAGGCCTGATAGTGGCGGGCACCGGCCAGGAGCCGGAGCTCGCTCCTTTTGCCCAGTACTTCAAGCGCTTTCATCATCCAGAACGCCAGGGCGGCACCCAGGCCGACGCCGATCAATACCCATTTCCAGATACGGCCGACGATGTCCTTGGATTCGTTTTCGGCCAATTCGTGACGTTGTTTGAGCGTGAGCTTCATCGCTTCGGGGGGGGGGCTTCAACATCGCCGGGGTGGCTTTCTGCGTTCTGGGCTACTTTTTGATAGGTCTTGGCGGCGAAGTCTTTACGCCTAAACGGCTCGGATTCCGCTTTCGGCAAGGTCACTTGCTCCGCCAGAATCTGTAAAGTGCGCTTGATATAATAAGTAATGAGATGTATTATCATTAACATTAAAATAATAAATCTCTGAAATGACAATCTGCCAGGGGGTTAAATGAGCCAGATTAAGAACATTCCAAGCCTGCTTTTGGCAATGGCTGCTGCACCTTTTGCGGTCAACGCCACCGCCCAGGAAACGTCATCTGCCACTGAACTGAATCCCCTGACAGTCACCGCAACGCGTCAGGATATGGCGGCTGAGGAACTCGCTCACTCGGTCACCGTGATCGACCGCGAACAGCTCGACAGCCAGTTCCAGACATCCCGTAATCTGGGCGAGGTGTTGGCCAAGACAGTACCCGGCATGGCGCCTGCCAGCCAGACCCTGACCAACTTCAACCAGAGCTTACGTGGCCGCAACCTGCTGGTGCTGATTGACGGTATTCCCCAGAACACCAACCGCAATATCAGCCGCGACCTGATGAACATTGATCCCGCCAACATTGAGCGCATAGAGGTACTGCGCGGTGGCAGTGCGGTATACGGTAGTGGCGCGGCCGGCGGTGTGGTCAATATCGTGACCCGTAATAACAAGACTGGGATCAGCACCACACTGGGTCTGCAAAGCTCGCTGACCCAACTGGATGAAGATGGCCTTGGCTATCGCGCGGAACAATATGTTGGTGGCGGTACTAGCGCCTTCGACTATGGATTCAACCTGGCTTGGGAGAGCCGTGGCGCCTTCTACGATGCCAATGGCGACCGCATAGCCCCAGAGCCGAGCCAGGGCGACCTGTCCGACACCGACAGTGTGAGCCTGGCTGGAAAGCTGCGCTGGTTCCTCGACAGCGGCACCCTAACCCTGTCCGCCAACCATTTTGACGCCGAGCAGGATACCGACTACGCCTCCGATCCTTCGGTGGCTGCCGAGCCTCCCGGCAGCGTCAGGGCCCGGGCCATTTCCGGATTGCAGTTGGATCAGCAGAACCGCACCCGGAACAGCTTGATCAACCTCGCCTGGTCCGCCGATCAGACCCTGCTGGGTAGCTTAGATGCCCAGGCCTATTACCGCGATTACCATGCCCGCTTCACCCCGGCCGACGGACGCTCCTGGTCCACTTGGGGCGTGCTGGGCCAGACCTTTCAGGACACTGAAACGGTGGGAGGCCGCCTAACGCTAAACACTGAACTCAGCGAAGCCAGTCTGGTGCGCTGGGGCGTGGACCTGAGCCGGGAAAAGTCCGAAGCGCCCATCACCACCTATGATGGCGATGCCTACGACAACAGCGGCGGCCTGGTCTTTATCGACACCGGCGACCGCACCTTCATGCCCCCCATTACCCAGGATGGCATTGGCGCCTTTATGCAGTTGGAACACCAATTCAGCGAACGCTTGCGCGGGGAAGTGGGTACCCGGTATGAGTATGCGTCCGCTGAATTTGACGATTTTACTACCTTGGGTCAGGGGAACGACGTTGAGGGCGGCGACGTCAGTTTCGATGATTTCCTGTTCAATGCCGGCCTGGTGTTTGATGTCACCAAAACCAGTGAGCTGTACGCCAACTTCTCCCAGGGGTTTGAGCTGCCGGATGTTGGCCTGCAATTACGCTATGCCCCCACTGGCTTTGACATTACCAGCTCCCAGTTGGACCCGATCAAGACCGACAATTATGAAGTGGGAGCCCGTAGCGACTGGGGTCATACTCAGGCAAGCATCGCTCTGTTCTACAACACCTCGGACCTGGGCCAGCCGACCATTGAGGACTTTGAATTTGTTCAGCCCCGGACCAAGGAGCGCATTTACGGTGTTGAAGCAACCTTGGACCACCAGCTGAACGACAGCTGGCTGCTGGGTGGCCTGGCGACCTGGCTCAAGGGCGAAAACTACGATGAAGATGATCATCGCTGGAAAGCCCTGAACGGTTACCGCATCCCCCCTCTGCAACTACGTACCTACGCGGAATACAGCCCGAGCAACCAATGGTTCCACCGCTTACAGGTCAATTACAGCGGCTCACGGGATGACGCGTTTGAGGACGAGGTGGGCTTTGGCAGCCGAGAAGTGGAATCCTACACCACCGTTGACTTCCATACCCGCTACCAGATTAATCAGCACAAGGTCAGTATCGGTATCGAAAACTTGCTGAACGAAGACTATTACACGGTCTATGGCCAACTGCTGCGCAACGGTAACAACACTAGCCACATTCCGGCTGCCGGAACGACGCTGAAGGCCAGCTACCAATACCAATGGTAAGACCCTTGTCGCTGGCCGCCCTGTTGCTGGCGGCCAGTATGTCGCTCGCTGCCAGCCCGGCTGCCTGTCGTGTCATCGACCATGCGATGGGCAGTACTTGCGTGCCTGCCAGGCCGGAACGGGTGGTCGTCCTGGATACCGGAGAACTGGATACCGCCCTGGCGTTGGGCGTGGTGCCCATCGCAGCCCCTACGGCCTACCAGATTGGCGAGTTTCCCGCTTACCTTCCCCTGGACGATACCCGGGTGCAATCCCTTGGTGTCGTTCAGGAACCCGACCTTGAGCGGCTGATGCAGCTTCAGCCCGACCTGATACTGGGCAGTCAGCAGCGTCACGGTCAGCTCTATCCAATCCTCTCCTCCATCGCACCGACCGTGTTCAGTGAATCCATGGGCGCAACCTGGGCTGACAACCTGACACTGTTTGCCCGGGCTCTGGGCCGGGAAGCCGAAGCCGAACAATGGCTAGCCCGCATTGATCGCCAATGCCAGCGCATCGGGGAGCGGTATCGGGCCAAGGGTCGGCCCCGGCTGTCGATCGTGCGCTCGATGCAGACCCATATCCGCCTCTACCTGGGGGATTCCTTTATCGGCTCACTCATGCAACGCTGCGGACTGCGCCGGCCGGAGTCCCAGTCCGGTGACGGTTTCGCGCGGCGTTTGCGGTCGCCCCGGCAGATTGACCTGCTGGAAGGCGACCTTATCCTGCTGAGCGAGTACGCGCCGGAACAGGGCTCATTGATACGACGCTGGCAACGGTCGCCGTTCTGGTCCCGGCTCCAGGGCCGTGTCTATCCGGTGGATGACAGTTACTGGATGCTGGGCATTGGTCCGCTGGCGGCCCATCGGGTGCTGAACGATCTGGAGCGTATCATTGATGGCTACCGCTAGTTCCGGCCATCGCCTGCCCTGGCAACTGGGCGGGCTTCTGGTAGCCCTGGTGCTGGTCGCGTTGGCGTTCCTGCAGTCGGGCCTATCGGACTTCGGCGTCGCGGACCTTCTGCACCTGTTGCAGGGCGACGACACCGCGCTCGCCTCCATTGATCGATTGGTAGTGACGGAGTTGCGCCTGCCCCGCCTGCTGGCGGCCCTGTTGGTCGGTGCGGCTCTGGGATGCGCTGGCTGCCTGCTACAGCGCCTGACCGGCAATCCGCTGGCCAGTCCGGGTCTACTAGGATTGAATCAGGGTGCTGCTCTGGGCATGGTGTTCCTGCTGGTCTCCTCCTGGTCTTTCACTCCCCTGAACAGTTTAGTTGCCGCCCTGGTCGGCGCCGCCGTGGCGATGGTATTGGTTTTTGGCGTCGTTCGCCTCGCCACCGGCGGCCTGGCAGCGGAGAGCCTGCTGCTGTTCGGGGCGCTGCTGAGCACCCTGTTCGGAGCGCTCACCACCATTGGGCTGATCCTGGACCAGCACGCCCTGGATGCCATCCGGTTCTGGCTGGCCGGCTCCCTGTCTCTGGTGGAGCCAGCTCAACTTGCGCCACTGGCGACGCTGGTACTGACTGGCCTGGCGCTGGCCGGGCTGCTGTGCCGCCCATTGCAGCTATTGGAAACCGGTAGCGATACCGCCCGCGGGCTTGGCGCCAACCCCAGGCTGATCCTGCTGGCGGTCAGTGTCGTTGTATTATTACTCACGGCGGTTTCGGTTGCGGTCAGCGGCCCCATCCTCTTTGTTGGCCTCGTGGTTCCCCACTTGGCACGGTTGTGGATAGGCGAACGCCTGCACCGGCAACTGGCGGGCAGTGCCCTGTTGGGGGCCTTGATGCTGGCAGTGGCGGACTTGGCGGTCTATCAGATCGACAATGATGACCGGCTGCCGCCAGGGGTCGCTCTGGCCTTGATTGGCGTGCCCTGGTTTATCTGGCTGATACGTCGGAGGTACCTGGCGCAATGATACAACGCTCGTTGCCTGCACCTTACCTTTGGCTACTGCCCCTGGTGCTGGCGTTGTGCCTGCTCAATGGCAGTGCCGACACCCTGTTCCTGCTGCTGGACGACAGCCAGCGCCAACTGATGATGCAGATTATCACCGAATTGCGACTACCGAGGGTGCTGGTGGCTGCCCTGGTGGGGGCGGGTCTTGGCATGGCCGGCCTGCTGCTACAGACCCTGACCGGGAACCGTCTGGCGGACCCTGGAATCATTGGCGTGAACCAGGGCGCGGCCCTGGCGGTGGTCGCCGGACTGCTGGCGCTGCCTCAGCTGCCGCCCCATTGGCTGCCGTTGTTGGGCGTGCTGGGCGGATTGGCCAGCATGGTATTGCTCTGGTATCTGAGTCGCGGAACCGCGGCCATCGCACTGATCCTGATGGGGGTGGGGCTGAGCAGTCTGCTCAGTGCGCTGATTGGCTGCCTGTTGATCCTGTCGGAAACCCAACGCCTGGCCATGGTGATGACCTGGCTGGCGGGCAGCTTCGCCACAAGCAATAGTGCCGTGCTGATCAGCACCCTGGCATGGTCGGTGGTTTTGTTACCCTTGTCCTGGCTGCTGTGTCAGCGCCTAGGGCCACTGTTGCTGGACCCCCTCAGCAGTCGTATGCTCGGAGCCCGGACCGGTCGGACCGAATCCCTTTGCCTGGTTGTGGCCTGTGCCCTTGGTGCGGTGGCGGTGGCTGCTGCGGGCACACTGGGTTTCGTCGGCCTGCTGGCGCCCCATATCGCGCGGCGACTTCATCCGCCACAACCGGATCGGCTGGCGCTTCCCGTGCTGGGCTATGGCGCGCTGCTGACCATGCTGGCGGATTTGCTGGGACGCAGCCTGTTCCCACCGGTGCAGTTACCGGCGGGGCTGATGCTCGCCATCGTGGGGGTGCCGATGTTTATCCTGTTGCTGCTGTGGCAACAACGCCTTCGTGGAGACTGAACCAATGAGCAATCACGCCATCCGTGCCATGGATATCCGCGTGGGCTATCGCGGCGTTCCACTCATCCGGGAGTCCAGCCTGACGTTCCCTTCCGGACGCATTACCGTACTGCTGGGCGCCAACGGCAGTGGCAAGTCCACCCTGCTCAAATCCATGGCTGGGCTGCACCCGCTGCAGGGCGGCCAGGTATGGATTGGTGATAGTGAGCTGACCAGCACCTCCAACCGGAGACTGGCCCGCCAGCTCGCTTTCCTGCCCCAGCATCCTGTTGCACCCGAGACCCTGACCGTGGCGGAACTGGTGATGATGGGGCGCTACCCCTACCGTCATCCGTTGCTGCCACCCAGTGCCCGGGATCGCGCCGTCGTATCCCAAGCCCTGGAACAGACCGACCTGCCAGAACTGGCGGAACGCTCCCTGGGTACCCTCTCAGGTGGCCAGCGGCAACGGGCCTGGCTGGCGATGGTGCTGGCCCAGCAGACTGATATCCTGATGCTGGACGAGCCCACCAGCTATCTGGACCTAAGCCACCAGTATGATCTGCTCAACCTGATCCGGAGGCTGAACCGGGAGCAGGGCAAAACCTTGGTGCTGGTACTGCATGACTTGAACCAGGCCTTCGAATTCGCTGATTACCTAATCTACATGAAACAGGGCCGCGTGATAGCCCAAGGCTCGCCAACCCGGACCGCCACGCCCGAACTGATTCAGGAAACCTTCGGTCTCCACTGCGATATCTGGCCTCATCCAAAGGCAGCCTGCCCGCTGCTGATCCCCCTGGCGGGGCAGTAGGCGGGCAGTACCCACCTCGTCTCAGACACCGATTACCTGTTTTCAGATCATTGCAAACGGTAGCAAACCTACAGTTTCTTAATGTTCTCTGTTTATGTATTGCGAATCATTATCGTTTAGATTTACTATTTGCTCCTGTTCTCAAGGAGGCGAAAATGATCTACGACAATATCGCAAGTTGTATAGGAAATACGCCGCTCGTCAGACTCTCTCGGATCTTTCCGGAAAAGCACGTCACTGTCCTAGCCAAGATGGAGCTGATGAATCCCGGCGGCAGCATCAAGGATAGGCCTGCCAGATATATGCTGGACAGGGGCATCGAGGCGGGGACCATCGACCGGAACAGCCACATTATCGAAAGCTCGTCAGGAAACCTGGCCATTGCCCTGGCAATGATCTGCAAACTGAAGGGACTTGAGTTCACCGCCGTGGTCGACCCCAAGATTTCCCCGGCCAACCTGAAGATGCTGAAGCTGTACGGTGCCAACATCGTATCCGTTACCCGCAAAGACGGGAACGACGGTTATCTGCTGACCCGTATCGACACCGTAAAGCAACTGCTTCGCTCCATTCCAAATTCGGTGTGGGTCAATCAGTACGCCAATCCCGACAACTGGCGCAGCCATTACCACGGCGAAGCACGGGAAATCCTCGATCAGGTGGGTCAGAGAGTCGACTATCTGGTCATCGGTGCCAGTACCTCCGGAACCCTCATGGGCGTGTCCCGCTGCCTCAAGGAAGAATTTCCCGAGATGAAGGTGATCGCGGTGGACATCGTTGGTTCGGTGCTCTTCGGTGGCAAATCAGCCCCCCGCGAGATCCCCGGGATCGGCGCCAGCCGCGTACCCGAACTGCTGGCACCGGACGAGGTGGATCACGTGATTTACGTTGACGACTACGAATCCGCTCTCGGGTGCCGACGCCTGATTACCGAAGAAGGCATCTTTGCCGGAGGTTCCAGCGGCTCCTCCATTTCCGCGATCGAAAAGCTGTTAACCGAAATACCCGCAAACAAGTGTGTGCTCACGCTTCTTCCGGATCGTGGCGACCGGTATCTGGATCTGGTCTACGACGAGGAATGGTTTGACATGGTGAGACGGCGCCATTTCAAACACACCACCTTTAGCCGCAAAGAAATCGCTTAACCAAACGTCAGGAACCCGGTAATGACCCATACCCCAACCACAAATCCGACTCTCCGCTACCTCAGCCAGTCCGACCTCAGGGTGCTGGGAGCCGATCACAGCAACGCCTTCATTGAGGCCGTCGAAGAAGGCTTGAAGCTGCATGCCGAAGGCCATTTCGTGCAGCCACTCAAACCCTACCTGCGTTGGCCCGGCGCTGATCACATTGCCGACCGCATCATCGCCATGCCGTGCTATCTGGGTGGGGACAACCCGGTGGCAGGAATCAAGTGGATTGGCTCCCGCCAGCACAATCCCGGCACATTCCAGCTACCCCGGGCCAGCGCGCTGATCGTACTCAACGATGCCCAGACCAACTACCCAGTGGCGGTGATGGAAGGCGGCCTGATCAGCGCCATGCGCACCGCCGCCATTACCGGCGTGGCCACCCGTTACCTGGCGGCCAGCAACTTCACCGATGTCAGCGTGATCGGCTGTGGCGCCATTGCACAGATGCAGGTGAAAACCCTGCTCGAGCAGTATCCCCAGATCACCACCGTGCACCTGTATGATCTGCATGCGGTCGCCGCCGACCGTCTGATCAATGAATTCGCCGCCACCTATGCGAGCACACGCTTTGTTATCCACGAGTCGGCGCGGGCGGCGGTTGAACAGGCCGATGTCCTGGTAACCTGCACCGTTTCCGACAAGCCCTACATTCCCTTCGACTGGATCAAGAGGGGCTGCTTCATTTCCAACATCTCGATCATGGATATTGAACGTGATGTCTTCCTGCAGGCCGATAAGGTTGTGGTGGACGACTGGGATCAATCCAATCGCGAGAAGAAGGTTATCAACCAACTGGTGGAGGAAGGTCGGTTCAGCCGGGAGCAACTGCATGCCGAGTTGGGCGAGATCGTCAACGGAACTGCCCGCGGTCGCGATCATGACGACGAAATTATCCTGCTCAATCCCATGGGCATGGCGATTGACGACATCGTCTGCGCGCGCTGGTTCTACCAGGCGGCCGAAAGCAGGAATGTCGGTGCCCAACTCCCCCTGTTCTAGGCTTACCACCATGTTGCAGCAGCTATACACTAGCCAATTGCAAAAGCTGATCGATGCCCTGAGCATGGAGAACTTCAACGGCGCCTGCGATCACATGCATTGTACCGACGCCGTCCTGTCACTGGCCCTGGATATCAGCACCAGCCTTGAGCTGCCTGGCTCACGGCAGGCGGGATTGCGGCCATACCGTATCCTCGGCCATGATGTCGTGCTGCGCCGGGGCAATCAGCGCAGCCGGCTCGAAGCCCGTCAGCTTATGGCGTACCTGGTTCAGGCCAACTGGTGGCCGACAACCAACCGGGCGGAAGCGATCCGATGGTGGGAAGAGTGCTTCGATTTTATCGACGGCATACCCCACCTGGTCGGGTTGTCCACAACTCGGATCAGGTCAGTCCTGGCCGCCAGTGAACTCCTGGCCATGGCGGCGGATCGTCCCTTCCATCCCTTTGCCCACGCCAAAGGCGAACTGGCGGCACTGGTTCCGGCACCGGGTCAGGAGGAGCCACTACTGCATTGGTGGGCCTTTTCCCCGCATCACCTGATCCCGGAGCCGGCAACGCAACCCGCCGAATCACTGCTGGGCGAAAGCGAGCGCGCCCAACTGGACCACCATCTCGAGCGCCTGGCATCCGGTTGGGTTGCCTTGCCAGTACTGCCGGACCAGCACCGGGCATTGCTCACATCAAGTACCGGAACGGACGCGGTGAATCTGGGGTTTTCCTCGTCAGCGGGGCATCCTACCTCTTCCCTGCGTACACTGATCAGCGTGCAACATGATCACCTGCACCTGAAACTGTCCACCAGCGCCCGCACCCTGGGTGCCATCCGATCCATGCCGCCGCGGTATCTCGTCAATGGCGACCAAGCGCACCGGTTACTGACCCGGATTCTGGCGCAGCAGCCCGCTCTGGCATGCACCATCACCCTGTGCGATGAAAGCCAGTGGTGGGTTGTGGGGCGGCAACAAGATCTGATCAGGAACCCGGGGCTGCATGGTTGTCAGCTGCGCTACCTGCCCAAATCCGACGACGGCTTGCCGGAGCGACTGGTCGCGATGTCCGCGCTGGGTTTCGGTCATGTCCCGGTATGGCAGCAGTTGCTTGGCGATGACATTGATCCCTGGCGGGCGCTGAAAGCGCTGACGGCTCAGTTCATCCACGGTTTCCTGACCCTGTGGCGCCACGGCGTGATGCCTGAATGCCACGGCCAGAATGTACTGGCCCGCTACCAGGGTGCGCGGCTGCGGGGGTTCGTACTGAGGGATCACGACACCCTGAGGATCTGCCCGGCCCGACTCGAACGGCAAGGTTTACCGTTGCCCGCCTACCAGATTGACTGGTCGACGCCCAACTCACTGGTGCTGGAATCAGAACAGGAGCTACTGGCTTACTTCGTCACGCTGGGGTTACAGGTCAATCTGTACCCCATTGCCCTGGCCACGCTTTCCGACACCGGTCATCACGAAGCCGATTTCTGGCGCTGGGTACAGGTTTGCCTGGAGGATTTTGCCGCAACTCTGGACGATGAACCGTCGCAGCAAGCCCAGATCAATGCCCTGCTGGCTGCGGAGACCTGGCCCTTCAAGCAAATTCTCACGCCGCTGCTCAATCAACGGGCGGCGTCCACCGGCATGCCCAGCGCCATGGCCCGGATCCGCAATCCGTTGCAGCCCCACCAACCCGAAACGGACGCCACACACGTCAAGGATCATGAAGCCACAGTCTAACGTTCTCACACTACTGCTTTGCTGCCAGTTCCTGGCGACATTCGGCCTGATGGTACTGGTGCCGGTGATGCCGTTGTATCTGGAAAAACTGACCACCAGCACCAAGGCCTCGGCCATCTGGGCCAGTATTGCTTTGGCGGCGCCGGCGATCGGCGGTTTGGTGACAGCGCCACTGGTGGGTCGTCTAGCGGATCACTGGGGCCATCGCAACACGCTATTTGTCGCGCTGGCCGGCTTCTGCCTGTCGCTGGTGCTGATGTCGGTCGCCGGCAACCTGGTGGTGTTCCTGGTGGCTAGGGTACTGCTGGGCTTTTGCGGCATTTCCGTGGCGATCACCGCGTATACCAGCCATGCCGTCTATAGCATGGGGGGCGCCTCCGCCAAGGGCATTGCCCTGGGAAGGTTGCAAAGTGCAATGGCTGCCGCTTGCCTGAGTGGCCCTCTGCTCGGCGGGCTGTTCATGGACGCGTGGGGCATGGAACTGCTGCTGAACCTGACGGCGGCACTCACCTGCATTGCCCTGATCGTGGCGGCGTTACTGCTCCGCGAACCGCCCAGTGCAGGCGCTGGTGATCCTCACATGCCATTGCCCAAACGCTGGTACTGGCAATGGTGCCATCTGTCCTGGCTGTCCGCCGGCAGCCTGGCACAGGGCGGAGCTTTCGCGCTGGTCACCTGTTTTGCGCTGTACCTCAGCGAACGGGATCCACAGCCGTTGACTGCGGCCACCGCCACCGGAGCGCTGCATGCCCTGGCCTGGGCCGCTACCTTTCTGGCCGGCAGCTACTGGGGCAGGCGTAACGATCAGGGTCAGGCCCCGGAGAACTTCGTGCTGGCATCCGCCGGCTGCGGTGTAGCCGTCCTGATGCTGATTTGGGCAGACAGCCTCTGGCTGATTGCGTTGCTGCGGCTGATTCAGGGGTTTTTCTTCGCCGCCCTGATCCAGTCGGTGATGTATAGCGTGAGCAATCAGGTGGCGCCGGTACAGCAGGGCCAGGCCATTGGTACCGTCAAAAGCGCCCTGGTCACCGGGCAACTGATCGGCCCGCCGACTGCGGCCAGCGCTTATTCACTCTTTCAGGCCGCTGGCGCCATGGCGGTTACCGCAGGCTTTTTTATCGCCGCCAGCTTGCTGCTGAAAGCCCATCAATATTCAACCCGTCCCGAGGCAACCCAGTCATGAGCTCAACCAATCGTACCCATTGGCAGAACAAGCTATTCGAGCAGTACCTCAATACGTTCTTACGGGAACTCGGTGTCGACATCTGCGAGCACCTGCAGTCTTCAGCGAGTCTCCCACACACGGATGCCCACAATGACACGGATGATGGTCTCTGGTTTGCCTACTGCTTTACGGCCTCGGGAACAACTTTGCATGGGCGTCTCCGACACCTTTCCCTGACCGGCTATCACCGCTATGGACCGGATTTCTGGATGGAAGTCGGTTCGACTACCATGCCTCTGGCCAGCCTGCGCCCACTGTTGCGCCTGATCAGCGTACAACTGGCCGTCGATACCGGCGGCGAAGCCGTTCACGTCGAGGCCGCCGCAACCCTGTACGAGAGCATGTACAAAAGCGTCGAGAATTCACGCTTTTTCCTGGAGGAACGGCAGCAACGTTGCGGCAATCTGTCGGTGGTGGATGGTTTCACGGCGGCGGAGCAGGGCATGGTGCTGGGGCATCCCTTCCATGTCACCTCAAAAGCCAGCAGCGGTTTTACCGAAACGGACATGAGACGCTACAGCCCCGAGCTGGGGGCCTCTTTCCAGCTCCACTACTTCGCTGTGGTCCCTGCAGTGATGGACACCCAGTCCAGTGGGACAGCGGTAACGGATCTGGTGGACCCGGCCGCCCGCGACGAAGCCGAGCGAAGGCTGGGTAGCCTGGCCAGCCAGTATCAGCTGCTGCCCTGCCATCCGTGGCAGGCCGAATACCTGCTCGCCAGGGAGGAGGTCCGAAGTCAGCTCGATACTGGCGCCATTATTTCCCTTGGCCCACTGGGCCAAGTGGTGTGGCCCACCTCCTCGGTTCGTACCGTCTGGCTGCCGGAAAGTGGTCTGTTCCTCAAGCTGTCGCTGGATGTGCGAATCACCAATTTCATCCGCAATAATCCACCCGACCAGTCCATGCGAGCCATAGACGCCAGCCGCCTGATCAAACAGCTGACTTCACAAACTCGCGAGAACGCCCCCCTCCTATTGCCGGAACTGGCGGCACAGACTGTGCGGATTTCGGGACTCGAAGCCTCGTTTGGCATTCTCTATCGCGCCGGCCTCAAGCCCGAGGCCCTGGCCCAGACCAGGGTTCTGGGAGCTCTGGTGGAGGAGTGTCCGACCACCGGCGAGCTGCCGCTGCGTCACTATATCCAGCAGGCCGCAAAAGCGTCGGGCACTCCCGTCACCGGCCGGTTCGTGCGCGACTGGTGGCGGCAATACCTTAAGGTATCCCTCCTGCCGGTACTGGAGCTGTTTGCGCAAAGCGGGATCAGTCTTGAAGCCCACCTGCAGAACTGTCTGATGCGGTTTGATCAGGGACTTCCAGTGCAGCTGGTAGTGCGCGACATGGAAGGTACAAGCGTTTCGACGGATTCTCCGCTGGCTGTACGCTGCCCCGAAGTCGGGCCTGACAGCCCGGTATGGTACTCCCCGGACGACGCCTGGTTCCGATTCAAGTATTACCTGATGGTCAACCACATTGCTCACCTGGCTGCCGCCATAGCACGGGCCTGCCCCGTCAGTGAGGCGGCTCTTTGGCACGTCGCCGGGCAGTTGCTGACGGACGCAGAACTCTCGGATCCGGGGCGGCACTATGCACGGCAGCTGCTGCAGGCCAGCCACCTGCCGGCAAAAGCCAATATGCTCAGTACCTTTGCCGGATCCGGAGAAAAGCCAACGTGGGTGCAAATAGTCAATCCGTTGTATGACTACCGCCCGACCGGATTCACACCGCTCGCCGATACCGGTTTCGCCAGCGCCTTCCGGCTCGCCGAGCAACGGGTCATCAGACAGCTACTGGAAGCCTTGCTGTTTGAAAAGGTACTGCCGTACCAGCTGTCCCAAAACAAACTGACCATTCCGGTCTCGTCGACACTAAGTTACCAGGGGCGGGCTGCCTCCAGCTTCAGCTTTGGCCGCCTCCGAATCCGGCAAGATTCACTACGGCGGATAGAGGCCGGCCAGCCCGGCATTCCCTCGCTTGACCAGGTCATGCAGGACCTTGATCGGATGGTCGGGGCGGACCCGGAACGCTGGCAGCCGTTCCACGATGAGCTCACCCAGACGTTGATCAAGCACGCTCAGGCCCTGCAATTCCCGCCAACCCGGCCCCTGCGGGAGCTGCCCTATTGCGAACAGGAAGCGCGGGTTACCAATGGTCACCTGTACCACCCCAGCTTTAAGTCCCGCATCGGCTTTGATCTGACGGACAACCAGCGTTACGGTCCGGAACAGTCCACCGGTTTCACGCTGATCTGGCTTGCAGTGGACGAGGATCTGGCCCAGGTAGCGATAAGCCGGACCACCAGCCTTCAGGCGTTGCAGTGCCTGCAGTTTGGCACTGTGGAATATCAGGCCATTGAGCAGCAGATCCTTGCTGCGGGTGGGGATCCGAAGCGGATGGTGCTGATGCCGGTTCACCCATGGCAATGGCAGCGGGTGATCCGGGTACATTACCTGGACCTGCTTGAACAGAACCGGGTCATCCGGCTGGAGGTGAAGGGGCCTGATTACCTGCCGCAGCAATCGGTCCGCACGCTCTCCAACGTCAGCGATTTGCAGGCGCCGTCGCTCAAGCTCGCCATGAGCCTGGTCAATACCTCAACCTCCCGGGTACTGGCGCCCCATACTGTCCATAACGCCGCTCCCATCAGCGACTGGTTATGGCAACTGGTGCAGGACGACGACCTGCTACCGGAGGCACACAAGCCGATCATGCTAAGAGAAATCGCGGGGGTCAGCGTGATTCCGCCATACCCGGTGCAGGCTCAATACGGCGCCCTGGCCTGCATCTGGCGTGAAAGCGTGTGCCGTTACCTGTCCCCCGGACAGTCGGCCACACCCGTGACCGCGCTGATGCAGCTGGACATTGACCAGCGCCCGCTGATTGATCCCTGGATTGGCAGGCATGGCCTGGAAGACTGGGTCGATGAACTCATCGAGCGGGTCTACCTACCGGTGATGCATATGCTGTGGCGCCATGGCACAGCCCTGGAATCCCACGCCCAGAACATGTTGCTGATCCACCAGGATGGATGGCCGGTTCGGGTGGCACTGAAGGATTTCCACGACGGTGTGCGGTACTGCCCAGACCTGCTGGCTAACCCCGGGATCAGGCCGCAACTCACTGACGCACCGCCGGCCCATGCGCGGATCAACCCCAACTCATTCCTGGAAACCGGCAATGCCGATGAGCTGCGTGACTTTACCCAGGACGCCCTGTGCTTCGTCAATCTGGCGGAGCTGGCATGGTTCCTGAGTGATCACTACGGCCTGCCAGAAATCCGCTTCTGGAGCCTGGTAAAGCAGGTCGTCCTGCGTTACCAGTCAGCGCACCCTCAACTGGCAAGCCGCTTCGAACTGTTCGATTTCTTCGCACCCGGAATCGATGTCGAACAGTTGGCCAGCCGACGTTTCCTGCCGGAAATCCGGCTCCGCAACATGACCGTCGCCAACCCACTGGACCTCGAGGATTGACATGGCCACAAGGTCACTCAAGTCAAGGATAGCCGCCGGTAACGAGTGTTTCGGTTTGTTTTGCTCCATCGCCTCCGCAGTCGCCCTGGAACAGGTCGCTGCCGCCGGCTATGACTTTGTCATCATCGACCTGGAACACACGCTGATCAGCCCTGAACAGGTGGAAACCCTGATCCTGTCGGCGCAGGCAACGGGAATTGACGTGCTGGTACGGGTGCCACCCCATACCCCGCACCTTGTGGTGCAACTGCTGGATGCCGGCGCGACCGGCATTGTGTTTGCCCATATCGACGACGCGGCACAGGCGCAACAGGCCGTAGGACTGTGCCACTACGCGCCCCGCGGGCAGAGGGGGCTCAATACCACCCGCGTCAGCCGCTACGGCCTCGACGGGCTGGCGGAGGCCACCCGCCAGGCCACTGATGAAACCCTGGTGGTGGTTATGGTGGAAAGCCGGCAGGGGCTCGATAATGCCACGGCTATTGCCACGACAGCAGGGGTCGACGTGGTGCTGGAGGGTGCGGCGGATCTGTCCCAGGCCCTGGGCGTGACCTGGCAGACCAGCCATCCCCTCGTGAAATCGGCAGTTGAGCAGGTGTGTACCGCTACCCAAAGCGCCGGCAAGGCCTTTTGCGCGATCCCTCGGGACCCCCGGGACATGCAGCACTGGCGCGGCAGGCAAGTCTCCATGTTCGTGATCGGCGATGACCGGGGCGTGATGCGCCGTGCCCACCAGGCCCATCTGGCAACCCATAAGGAGTAACAATGACGGTTCCCTTTTCATTGACGCCACTGCTGCAGTACATCGAACAACAGCAATCCTCCAACATCCCCATCAGCGTTTACTACTACGACCTGGACCACTTGGCACAGCGTATCCGGTGGATTACCGATAACCTGCCACCACAGGTGCAGTTCTACTACGCCATCAAGGCCAATTCCGATGCCCCGGTACTGGACACGCTGGCACCCCATGTTCACGGCTTTGAGGTGGCTTCCCTGGGCGAGGTCCGGCAAGTTCGGAACGCCAGTCCCGCCACTCCGCTTGCGTTTGGCGGACCGGGGAAGACCCCGGTAGAGCTCGAGGGCGCCCTTGACGCCGGTGTCGAGCTTTACCACATCGAGAGCCGGTTACAGTTGGTGAGACTGAATACCCTGGCGGCCGAATCGGGCAAGGTCGTGAAAGTGTTACTCCGGGTCAACCCCCGCTTCGACCTGCCGGATGCCACACTGCAAATGGCCGGCAAACCCACTCAGTTCGGAATCGATCAGACGCAAATCGGCGACCTGCTCGAATCCTTACCCACCTATTCCAACATTCGCTGTGTCGGTTTCCATTTTCATGCGCTGTCGAACAACCTTGATGCCAGCAGCCACCTGCTGCTGGTTCACAGCTATGTGGAAGTAGTCCGTGCCTGGCAGCGTGAGTACGATCTGGCTATAGAGGTACTGAATATCGGCGGCGGGATAGGAATCAACTACACCCCGGGTGGTATCCAGTTCGATTGGCGGCGTTTCTGCCAGGAGTTGGAATACTATCTCGAACGCGAGGAGGTCGGCTTCAAGCTGGCCATGGAATGCGGGCGGTTCGTCACAGCGACCATGGGCTGTTATGTCACCGAAGTCACTGACGTCAAAATCAGCCATGATGAACACTTTGCCATACTGCGCGGCGGTAGCCATCATTTCCGCCTGCCGTCGTCGTGGCAGCACAACCATCCCTTTCAGGTCTTGCCAACGGAGCGCTGGAACTGGCCCTGCCCACGGCCCGGCGTGTCAGCGCAGTCCGTTACCCTGTGTGGAGAGCTATGCACCCCAAAGGATGTGTTGGCTAAAGGGGTCACCGTGGAAAAGCTGCGGGCCGGGGATGTGGTGCTCTTTGAGAAAGCTGGTGCATACGGCTGGCACATTTCCCATCATGACTTCCTCAGCCATCCACACCCTGACCGAATTTACCGCCAGGGCAGTGAGCAAGAGCGTAGGCTGATCGAAAATTGGAGCATAGCGTGATTTTTTGAGACCAAAGCAATTGCTTATTTTCAGGCGAAATGGCGGTGTTTAGCTCAATGTCAAATGGAGCCTTTTTGCATTAACGTTGTTTGCTCAATATATAGCTGTGTACACGCTCAAGATCCACATCGGCCCGAGGTGCAGTTTTTTGGTCGCAGCATCTCGAGCTAGTAGTTGCTAAGCCAACCACTCTGCTTCCGGGCAAGTGCTGACAGCAACGCCAGACACAACACGACAAAATTGTAGCTTCCGCCTCAACAAGCAATGGGTGCCCATGCCGGAGAACCTGCCGGACGAACGCCGGGCCGATCAGGCGCCGGTGGATGAGCTGGATCAGTGTATTCATCGCACCCTGCCGGTTCTTTCCGACGCGGACCGGGATATTCTGGAAGCCTGTGATCTGGCCGGCATGTCCCAGGTGGCATATGCCGAGGCGCACGGGTTGTCGCTGCCAGCCGCCAAGGCCCGCCTTCGCCGGGCCCGGGAACGGCTCCGGGCTACGCTCGCCAGCCGCTGTAACGTAGAGACCGACAGCAGCGGCCGGATCAGCTGCCACAAAATGCAAAGCTGACAACAAAGACAACAACAATGATTGAATTCCTGTGGCGTTACCCCCTGCCGGTAATTGTGCTGGCATAGCGACACATTACTGAGCTTCTATATCACCTTCGAGGGGCGCCGTGGGTGTTGTCGCCCTAAGCTAAATTTCAAGGCAGTGCTGTGTCGGTGGAGGGCGAGCTTTTCGTACAATGGGAAAATGTCAGTCAGCAACGGGTCGTTCCTGAGGAAGCAGACGATGAGCGCGAACGGGTATTCGCTGGGCCAGATCGGTGATTTTGAAATCAAGCAGCTTAAGGTGTTTAAGACGGTCGTTGAATGTGGTGGTTTCTCTGCCGCCGAGACGGTTCTCAACATCGGGCGTTCCACCATCAGCATGCACATCTCGAACCTTGAGGCACGGTTGAATCTGGTTCTGTGCAAGCGGGGCAGGGCGGGTTTCTCCCTGACCGATGAGGGCCAGATTGTTTATGAGATGACCGAGAATCTGTTTGAAACGCTGGATGGCTTCCGAGCCACGGTCAACAATATCAATACCAGTCTGACCGGCCAGCTACGGTTGGATCTGTCAGACAAGATCAGTCTGGACCCGCGTAGCCGATTTCCCGAAATGGTGCGACACTTTCATGAGCAGGCGCCTGGCGTGCGTCTGACCACGCGGGTGGCTTCAATGGCGAACATCGAGCGGGCCGTCCTCAACGATGAGGCGGATGTGGGGTTTATCCCTTATCATCGTAAACTTGAAGGGTTGGAGTATATCCACCTGTTCGTCGATCAGTGTTATCTCTATGCTTCCTGCGACCACCCGCTGGCGGCCCTGGATGTTGCGGATCAGGCCGCGGCTGTGGACCATTACCCGCTTACGCACGCGGGGCTCAAACCCCATGACTTCGCCCGCAACCAGATTTCCGGAATGAACCAGTCGGCGGTTGCCTACTTCTACGAAACCCGACTGGCCCTGATTCTGTCCGGCTGCTACATAGGGTTTCTGCCCGAGCATTTTGCGATATCGTACGTGGAAAAAGAGCAGATTCTTCCTGTTGCCACTAACTCCCGGGTGTATGATTTAGGAGTTGCCGCCATTTTCCGAAAGACGTCCCAGCCCAACCGTTCCCGTGAACTGTTCATCCGTACTATCCGGGAAACCCTGGGGTTGCCCTAAAGGTTCGGTGTTTATAGATCTAACTTGTTGATATTGGGGTTTCCTTTGAGGGTTTTCTGGGCGTCATGGAACGTGGCGCATCTCCTATTGCTGCACCATTTAAGGGCCTGTTGCGCCACTTTGGTTCAGGGCTTTTGTCGGGGCTTGCCTGTCATTGCTTTCTTGGATATAAGTTTGGTTGCAACCAAACTTTAAATGTGTTGCCTGACATTTAACCAGTTGCTGCTTTTTGAAAACATCGTGTAGGTCCGAAGAGGACCAGTGGCGCAGGGGCATGCATAACGCATAACAACGTGACACCGATCCCGCCCCGATTGACGCCCAGTCACCAGATCCGGTGCCCGGCACTGGTGTATCTGTCCAACAATTACTACAACGAAAGCCTTCCGTCACATGCTAACGCGTAGTAGCGGGCCTGGCTTAGAAAGGAGAGTAACGTGCTTAAATCCCTCAAGCGTATCAAGAAAAGCTTTATTGCCGGTTCCCTGGCGGTCACCCTGGGTGTAGGGGCTTTTGCCTCATCAGTACAGGCGGCGGAACATAACTGGCGTTTTGCCAACCTTTATGGTCGCGGCACTGCCTTTGGCGCCGTTTATGAAGATCTGGCCAAAAACATCGAAGTGATGTCCGATGGTCGTATCAAGGTTCAGGTGTTGTACTCTGGCGAAGGCGTCGGAACCTCCGGCATTCTGGGTGCGGTAAAGTCCGGCCTCATCACCATGGGTGCCCCTTTCCAGTCCATGCATGCCGGTGAGTTGCCGGCTGGTGTTGTAGAAATTGGTCTGCCGGGTGGCACTGACGACGTTGCCGAATTGTCCACGCTCTTCCACGAGCGCGGCTGGGCGGAAATCCTGAAGGAAGCCTATGGCGAGCAGGGGCTGGTCTGGCTGGACCCGTACATCCAGCCGCCCGTGTACATCATTACCAAGGAGCCGATCGAATCCGTTGAGGACTTCGAGGGTCTGAAAATCCGCGCCCCGGGTGCCTACGGCAAATTCCTGCGCAAGCTGGGTGCGTCACCGGTTTCCCTGGCCTGGTCTGAAATCTACACCAGCCTGTCCACTGGTGTAATTGACGGTTCCATCGGTTCCAACATGATTGATCACCGCGACGGTAACCACGTGGAGGTGGCCAAGTACATGTACCCGATGCCTCTGGCCGGCGCCCAGGTGCTGCCGATCATCGTTAACAACCGCGCCTGGAACAAGCTGAGCCCGGACCTCCAGGCCATCGTCAAGGCCGCAACAACCGTGCACGCCCAGGAGCAGGTGACCAAATCCCGCCTGTGGGAGTCTGAGGCCGTGGCTGATATGGAAGCCAAGGGCCTTAAGTGGAGCCCGGAGCCGAGCGAGACCGACAAGAAGGCCTGGCAGGCCGCCGGTGCAGAGCTGTGGGATGAGTACGCACAGGAAGGTAAGTACAGCAAGCGTCTGATCGAAGTCCTGAAAGATGTTCAGGGCCAGTAACCGACAGCCGAGCGAGCGCCTTTTACAGGCGCTCGCTTTTTTGTGTTTGTCGGATATGTCCCTGACAGAGGTACTCTTTCATGTTGATTCGTACGCTCAAGACCTATTGTCTGACCGTGCAGTGGTGCGTGGGATTCATTGGTCGTTCGGTAGCCTGGTTGATGCCGGTGCTGGCCTTCGTGGTCGCCTTTGAGGTGTTCTGCCGCTACGTTCTCGATGCACCTACCATCTGGGCCTATGACGTGTCGCTGTTTCTTTTCGGCTATGTCGCCTCCCTCGGCGGCGCCTACGCCCAGCTGCACAATCGGCATATCAATGTCGATGTCCTGTATAACCATGTGCCGCCGCGGGTACAGAACCTGTTCAATCTGATCTCCTACGTCCTTGCGGTGTTTTTCCTGGCCATCGTGTTCAAGATTGCCATCGGCAAGTTTGAGGAGGCCATCCAGTTCAACTACCGCCGCCAGAGCGAGTGGGCGCCGTCCATGCACCATTACTGGGTGATGATTGCGGTGGCCAGTGCCTTGCTGATGTTCCAGTTTTCCAGCGATTTCATTCAGCAGGCCTATCACCTGTTCACCGGGAAAAAACTGATTCACGACCCGGAGCCCATTGATGACGAGGAGGTCGCCGCATGAGTATCGAGCTTCTGACTGGCCTCCTGCTGGTTTGTATCCTGCTGACGTTCGCCATCGGGGCCCCGGTGGCCTTTGCCCTGGGTGGTGTGGCCATGGCCATCGGTTACCTGACCTGGGGCGATGGTGTTTTCAATGTGATTTCGACCACCCTCGAAGCCACCCATTTCAGCTTCATCCTGCTGGCCATCCCCCTGTACATCTACATGGGGCAGTTGCTGACCCGGTCCGGCATCGGTGACGCCATGTTCAATGCCAGTCAGATCCTGATTGGCCGCGTTCTCGGATCGCTGGCGATCAGCGTGATCCTGGTGTGCTCCATGATCGGTGCCATGGTCGGCATTATCGGTGCTGGTATCATGACCTCCGGCAGTATTGCCCTGCGCCCGATGCTGGAGCGCGGGTATGACAAGCGCCTGGCGCTGGGTGTGATCATGGCCGGTGGCGGCTTGGGTATCCTGATTCCGCCCAGTATTCCGATGATCATGTTTGCCTCTGCCACCCAGAACTCGGTCGGTCGGATGTTCATCGCCGCCCTGATTCCGGCGACCATCACCATCGTTATGCTGATTACCTATGTGGTGATTGCCGGGCGCTTGAAGCCGGGCAAAATGCCGCTGGACCCGGAACCGGAGACGCCCATGCCGACCCGGGAAAAGGTTCATACCGTGTTTCATGGCAGCCTGTCGCTGCTGCTGATCGTTGCGGTACTCGGCAGTATCATGCTGGGTATTGCCACGCCCACGGAGTCAGGCGCGATTGGGGTGGTCGGGGCCCTGTTGCTGGCAATGGTGTTCAAGCAACTGAAGCCGGCCATGGTGCGCAAAAGCGGCCTGCACGCGATGCTACTGGTAAATGTCGCGATCTGGATCATCTTCGGTGCCACCGTGTTCAGCAATTTCCATCTGCTGATGGGGGTCCAGAGCATGGTGGAGGGGTTCACCCAAGGTCTTGGCCTGCCCCCGATCATGATCATTATCATGTTCCAGCTGATCATGCTACTGCTGGGCTTTTTCATTGATGAATTCATCATTGTTCTGATCTGTGCGCCTATCTTCACGCCCATCGCCGTGTCCCTGGGTTATGACCCGATCTGGTTCGGCATCCTGATGATCCTGAACATCGAGATTGCGGTGCAGACGCCTCCCTATGGTTTTGCCCTGTTCTATCTCAAGGGCATTGCGCCCAAGAACGTCACCATGCTCGACATCTACCGGTCGGTGACCCCGTTTGTGCTGATCAAGCTGGCGGTGCTGATCCTGTGTATGAGCGTGCCGGAGTTGGTGACCTGGCTGCCCGACAAGCTGATGAACTGATCCGGATCCGGTTGTCCCGCTCTGCCTGATGGGCAGGGCGGGTGCATGGATGCACCCGGGCTGGCGGAATGCTATAACTGGCGTCCGTCAGTTCCGGAAAAGACAACAACAATGATTGATTTCCTGCGGCGTTACCCCTTGCCGGTGATTGTGCTGGCACAACTGTTTGGCACGTCCCTGTGGTTCAGCATCAACGGGGTCTGGTTGTCGCTGGCCGGTGAGCTGGGGCTGCCCGAGTCGCAATTGGGCAGCCTGACACTGGCCGTGCAGGGCGGTTTTATTGCCGGCACGCTATTGATAGCCGTGACCGGCCTGGCTGATCGCTTCGGCGCCAGTCGTATTTTTGCCGTTGCCGGTTTGTTGGGGGCGCTGGTGAACGCGGGTTTTGTGCTGGCCGCCAGTCAGCCCACCTTCGGTTTTATCCTGCGCTTTGCCACCGGGCTCTGCCTGGCCGGCATCTACCCGCTGGGCATGAAAATGGTGATCGCGTGGACACCAAAATATGCGGGTGCCGCGCTGGCCTGGCTGGTGGGCATGCTGACCCTGGGCACGGCGCTGCCGCACCTTATGCGTGGGGCTACGTTGGGATTGCCATGGGAATGGCCATTGCTGGGTTCCTCGGTATTGGCGTTCATTGGCGCGGCGCTGGTGTTATTGCTGGGAGATGGCCCCCATCTGCCTAAAAGCACCGGCCCGGTGCCGCTGCGCCATGGTCTGGCGGCCCTGCGCGTGCCACGCTTCCGGGCGGTGGCGGGCGGTTATTTTGGTCACCAGTGGGAGCTTTACGCCCTCTGGACACTGATTCCATTGCTGGCTGGCCGCGAATTATCCCGCCTGGGCCTTGGCAGCGGCTGGGTGCCGTGGCTGGCCTTCGCGGTTATCGGCATTGGTGCGCTGGGCTGTATTGGTGGCGGCTGGCTCAGTCGCAGCAAGGGCAGCGAGTGGGTAGCCCGCTGGGCCTTGCGAATATCCGGGGCACTGTGCCTGCTTTACCCATGGCTAAGTGGCTTGCCGCCACAGTGGTTGATCGGCTTGCTGTTTGTCTGGGGGCTGTCGGTCATTGCCGACTCGCCCCAGTTCTCGGCACTGGCGGCCGAGACTGCACCAAGGGCGTCCATCGGCTCTTCGCTGGCGGCTATGAACGCTGTCGGTTACGGCCTGACGCTACCCGCCATCTGGCTTACAACGGGGCTATGGAATAGCTGGGGTGTGTGGGTGGCGCTTCTGCTTGCGCCGGGCCCGGTGCTGGGGCTTTGGTCGCTCGGGTGCGCATCCACAAAACGTTCATAACCAACCCGGCAAATTGGCACCGGTGCCATGAGCCCAATTCCGGAATATCAAACGAACCGAGACGGAACAGATACGATGGTGTCCCCGAACAACCAGAAGCCACGGGTACTTTTATTGTCTTCGTACGACGCCGCCAGTCATCGTCGCTGGCGGGAACAGCTGGTGACCCTGTTTCCGGATTACCAATGGCACACCCTGGTACTCTCGCCCCGGTATTTCCGCTGGCGCATTCGCGGTAACCCGCTAACCTGGCTGAACGAGCCCTGCTTTCAGGAAAAGTGGGATCTCGTGATCGCCACTTCCATGGTGGACCTGGCGGCGCTCAAGGGCTTTCATCCGACCCTGGCGGGAGTGCCCTGCCTGTTGTACATGCACGAGAACCAGTTTGCCTTTCCGGTATCCGCCGGACAGCATGCCAGTGTCGACCCGCAGGTGGTGAACCTGTACAGCGCCATCGCTGCCGACGGGGTGATGTTCAACAGCGCCTGGAATCGGGACAGCTTCGTTGAGGGCGTCGGGCAATTCCTGGGCAAAATGCCGGATGGCGTGCCGGAGGGGTTGATTTCGGGGTTGCATGAGAAATCCCGGATAATTCCGGTGCCCATTGAAGACCGCTTGTTTGTTGGTCGGCAGCAAACACTGGATTGGCAATGCCCACATCTGCTCTGGAACCATCGTTGGGAATACGACAAGGGGCCGGACCGATTATTGGGCCTGCTTGAGGAGCTGGAACGGCGCCAGTTGCCTTTCCGTCTGAGCGTGGTAGGGGAGAGCTTTCGCAAGTATCCACCGGTGTTCGACACCATTCGTGAGCGATTTGGCCATCGACTCGTTCATTGGGGCTTTCTTGAAGGGCGGGCGGATTACGACCGGCTGCTGGCTCGGGCCGATGTGGTCCTCTCCACCGCCCTGCACGATTTCCAGGGGTTATCGATGCTCGAAGCCATGGCTTCGGGCTGCGTGGCTCTGGCGCCGGACCGCCTGGCCTATCGGGAATACGTGCCGGCCGATAACCGTTATGCCAGCCATGAAGCCGACCCGGGAAGAGAAGCGCGGGCCGCCGCCGATGGTCTTGAGCAGCTCATGGCCCGACAACCCGCCCCCGTTCAGCCCGATGCCTGGCGAGCCTCGGAGCTACAGGGGCATTATCAGGACCTGTTCGAGTCCGCGCTGGCCGGTGCCGGTCGATTTTCCTGATCGGCTCTGGTAGAATCCGCGCCCTTCTTGGGGCCCTGCCTCTTTTTAATCTTCATCGACGAAACCGAAACCAACTGTGACGATTCTTCCGCCCTAGCATTCAAGCTAACCCCTCTGGTACCCGCGAGCGGCCCATTTCGCCGGCGTTTTCGCCTGGCTGACGGCTTCGTTTGTCGTGTGCCCCGGTCACAGTACCTTTTCCTGCAATAAACCCGTTAGAAACTGTGGCGCTGATCGGTCTCGATCTGTGCGTTCGCTGTTTTATGACCTTCAACCGGATTGACTGAACATGCTGAAAAGTCTGCAAACCAACTGGTTTTCCAACATTCGTGGTGACCTGCTCGCCGGTATCGTGGTGGCGCTGGCGCTGATCCCGGAAGCCATCGCCTTTTCCATCATCGCCGGGGTGGACCCGAAAGTGGGGCTGTACGCGTCCTTCTGTATCGCCGTGGTGATTGCCTTTGTCGGTGGCCGGCCGGGCATGATTTCCGCCGCCACCGGGGCCATGGCACTGCTGGTGGTAACGCTGGTGAAAGAACACGGACTGCAATACCTGCTGGCGGCCACGCTGCTGACCGGCGTGTTCCAGATTATCGCCGGCTACCTGACGCTGGGCGGACTGATGCGTTTTGTGTCCCGCTCGGTGGTCACCGGTTTTGTGACCGCCCTGGCGATCCTTTTTTTCTTGGCCCAGCTGCCGGAGCTGACCAACGTCACCTGGCATGTGTACGCCATGACCGCCGCCGGCCTGGGCATTATTTACCTGTTCCCCTACGTGCCGGTGGTGGGCAAGGTGCTGCCCTCGCCGCTGGTGTGTATTGTGGTACTGACCGGTGTGGCCATGGCCGTTGGCCTGGATATCCGTACTGTGGGTGACATGGGCGAGCTGCCGGATACCCTGCCAATTTTCCTGTGGCCGGATGTGCCGCTGAACCTGGAAACCCTGATGATTATCCTGCCGTATTCGCTGGGTCTGGCCGTGGTCGGTCTGCTTGAATCCATGATGACCGCCACCATCGTGGATGACCTGACCGATACCACCAGTGACCGTAATCGTGAGTGCAAGGGCCAGGGGGTTGCCAATATCGGCTCTGGTCTGCTTGGAGGCATGGCCGGTTGCGCCCTGATTGGTCAATCCATCATCAACCTGAAATCTTGCGGTCGTACCCGGTTGTCCACCCTGACCGCCGGCGTATTGCTGCTGATTATGGTACTGGTGCTGGACAAGTGGCTGGTACAGATTCCCATGGCCGCGCCGGGGGCGGTGATGATCATGGTGTCCATCGGTACCTTCAGCTGGGGCTCCATCAAGAATCTCAAGGAACACCCGCTGTCCACCAACATCGTGATGGTGGTGACCGTGGTTGTTGTGGTGGCCACTCACAACCTGGCGTTTGGTGTGCTGGCCGGGGTACTGCTGGCGGCGCTGTTCTTCGCCAACAAGGTGGGCCACTACATGGCCGTTACCTCCGACTACGACAAAGAAACCGATACCCGCACCTACAAAGTGGTGGGTCAGGTGTTCTTCAGCTCCTCGGAGAAGTTTATCGAGGCGTTTGATTTCAAGGAGGCCGTTGATAACGTGGTCATCGACCTGAGTCGTGCCCATTTCTGGGACATCACCGCCGTCGGCGCCCTGGATAAAGCAGTGATCAAGTTCCGCCGGGAGGGCGCGGATGTGGACGTGCTGGGCCTGAACGAAGCCAGCGCCACTATCGTTGACCGCTTCGGGGTACATGACAAACCGGATGCCGCTGACAGCTTGATGGGCGGCCACTGAGACACTGCCGATAAAAATATCACGTCGAATTTTGGTTATTCGGGGTCTGTAACAAAGCTGTCACAGACCCCTTTTAGGATGCAGACATCGGTAAAGCACATCCGACCCAACGTCTAAACCAAATAACGGAGACTCGACGTGATGAAACTAAAAGCTGCGCTGACATCTGTCGCCCTCGCCGGCAGCATTGCTGCGGTATCGACCCCGGCCATGGCCCGCGACACCATCAGCATCGTGGGCTCCTCCACGGTGTACCCGTTCGCAACCGTGGTAGCCGAGCGTTTTGGTACCAAAACCGACTTCGCCACTCCGAAGCTGGAATCCACCGGTTCCGGCGGTGGTCTGAAGCTGTTCTGCCAGGGCATCGGCACCCAGCACCCGGACATCACCAACGCCTCCCGCCGCATGAAGCCGTCCGAGTACGATATGTGCCAGGGCAACGGCGTTACTGACATCACCGAATTCCGTATCGGTTCTGACGGCATCGTGATCGCCAGCTCCAACAATGCTGAAAACCTGGACATCTCTCTGGAGCAGCTGTTCCTGGCTCTGGCCAAGGAAGTGCCGAACCCGGACAACGAAAACGAGCTGATCGCCAACCCGTACGACAAGTGGAGCGACATCGACTCCAGCCTGCCGAACGTGGCTATCCAGGTAATGGGTCCGCCCCCGACTTCCGGTACTCGTGATGCGTTTGTTGAGCTTGCCATGCAGGGTGGCTGTGAAGACCTGCCGGCGGTTGCCGACATGAGCGAAGATGACATGGAAGGCGTTTGTCACAGCATGCGTGAAGACGGCCCGTTCATCGAAGCCGGTGAGAACGACAACCTGATCGTGCAGAAGCTGATGAGCGACTCTGGCATGTACGGCATCTTCGGCTACAGCTTCCTGGAAGAAAACGCCGATCGCCTGCAGGCTGCCCGTCTGAACGGCATGGTGCCGACTGTTGAAAACATCGCCGCAGACCAGTATCCGGTTGCCCGCTCCCTGTTCTTCTACGTGAAGAAAGCCCACGTTGGTGTGGTTCCGGGCATCAGCGAGTATGTGGAAGAGTTCGCCAGCCAGGCCGCCATGGGCCGCAACGGCTACCTGAAGAGCGTTGGCCTGATCGTGCCGCCGCGCGACGCTCTGATGGATCTGCAGGACAAGGCAGCCAATATGCCGAACCTGCAGAAGAGCGAACTGCTCTAAAGAAATCAGCAACTTGAAAAAGATTTGCTGACGAGGGTGCGGGCTTTTGGGGCTCGCACCCTTTCGTGGTTTAAAAGCGGCCTTGCCGCGCAATTGAAGTGCCAGACAGGATAATTCATGCAACCTGCCAATCTATTCATACTGACCCTCGCACTGGCGGTGGTCGCCTATGGCCTGGGCTATGCCCGCTCCCGGTCGTTGGCGATGCCCATGGGCGGGATACGTCATCTCAAGTCTCTGCCGTTTTATTATGGGGCGCGGGCCGCGCTCTGGTGTGGCATCCCGGCGTTGTTGGTTCTGGGCCTTTGGGTCGCCTTCCAGGGTAAAGTGATTCAGATGCTGGTAATCGGTTCACTGCCCGCCGACATGATTCCTGACAGTGAAGGCGCCGCCAGTTTGTTGCTGAGCAAGATCAGCAACGTGGCCAGTGGTGCCTTGCCTCCGGCGATGGTTGACGGCCCAATCGCCAATGCGGCTGAAAGGCTGCAGGCCTTGAGGGGCCAGAGTCGTTTGTACATGAATGCGCTGGTCATTTCGGTGGCGGTGTTGGCGGGCTTTCTTGGTTGGCTGCGGATTCGCCCTCGTCTGAACGCCCGGGCACAGGTGGAAACCATCCTCAAGTGGATTTTCTTCGCCTGCGCAGCGCTGGCCATTCTGACCACCGTGGGCATTATCTTTTCGGTGGCGTTCGAGACCTTCCGCTTCTTCCAGAAGATTTCGTTCATCGACTTCATTTTTGGTTCCCAATGGAGTCCGCAAACCGCACTGCGTGCCGACCAGGTGGCGGCCGAGGGCGCCTTCGGTATGATTCCGCTGTTCACCGGTACGCTGTTGATCTCCTTTATCGCCATGGTGGTGGCGGTGCCGGTGGGGCTTTTATCTGCCATCTATCTGTCGGAATACGCCAGTAAACGGGTGCGCAGCACCGTCAAACCGCTGCTGGAAATGCTGGCCGGTATTCCCACCGTGGTTTATGGCTTTTTTGCCGCACTTACCGTGGCGCCTTTCATCAGCGACCTGGCTGCCTCGCTGGGTATCGAAGCTTCGTCCCAGAGTGCTCTGGCCGCCGGCGGGGTGATGGGGATCATGATTATCCCGTTTGTGTCATCGCTCTCTGATGATGTGATCAACGCCGTGCCGCAAACCCTGCGCGACGGCTCTCTGGCTCTGGGCGCCACCCAGTCCGAGACCATGAAAAAGGTCATCTTCCCGGCTGCGTTGCCGGGCATTATGGGCGGCATTCTGCTGGCGGTGTCCCGCGCCATTGGCGAGACCATGATCGTGGTGATGGCTGCCGGCTTGGCCGCCAACCTCACCGCCAACCCACTGGAAACCGTGACCACCGTGACCGTGCAGATCGTCACCCTGCTGACCGGGGACCAGGAATTCGATAGTGCCAAGACACTGGCGGCGTTCGCCCTGGGGGCCATGTTGTTCCTGTCCACCCTGTTGCTGAACGTGGTCGCCCTTAAAATTGTCCGCAAATATCGGGAACAGTATGACTGATCAAACTTCTCAGGCGGAACTTGTCCGCCAGTCACTCAAGCGGCGCTACCGGAAGGAGCGCCGGTTTCGGGCCTACGGGATTATGGCCATTGCCATTGCCCTGTCGGCGCTGGTGATCCTGTTTGCCGACATCATCGGCAAGGGCTCGGCCGGCTTTATGAAAACCACGCTCAACCTTGAGGTCGAGCTGGATGGCGAAATGATGTATCTGGATGACGCCACTGATGAGCGCCAGATCAAGATGGCTGATTTCGTCGAGCCGCTGATTCAGGCCCTGATGAAAGAGCTTCCGTCAGCCTCCGAAAGCGACCGGTCGGCGGTGCGGGACCTGATCAACCCTTACGCGTCGGTCACCCTGCGCGATGCGCTGAAGGAAAACCCGGATTGGCTGAACACCAGCCGCTCCATGACTTTTCTGGCGCATACCGATGTGGATGTGTTTGTAAAGCATGCCGGTGATTCGGCCTACTCGATCAAGCTGACCGACCAACAGCGCGACTGGGTAAACCAGCTTGTTGAAAAAGGTGTGGTGGAAACCTCGTTCAACGACACCTTCTTCAAGAACGGCGACTCCCGAGACCCCTCCAAAGCGGGTATTCTGGGTGCGATGATCGGGTCACTGCTGACCATGGTGGTGACGCTGGCGCTGTCCTTCCCGATCGGGGTGGCCGCGGCCATCTACCTGGAAGAGTTCGCGCCCCAGAACAAGCTCACGGATTTCATTGAAGTGAACATCAACAACCTGGCCGCGGTGCCTTCCATCATCTTTGGTCTGTTGGGTCTGGCGGTGTTCATTAACCTGTTTGGGATGCCCCGGTCGGTGCCGGTGGTTGGTGGCCTGGTGCTCACCCTGATGACGCTGCCCACGATCATTATTTCCAGTCGGGCGGCCATCAAGAGTGTGCCGCCGTCCATTCGTGAGGCGGCAGAGGGCATTGGTGCCTCGAAAATGCAGGTGGTATTGCACCACGTGCTGCCACTGGCGATGCCCGGCATGCTGACAGGCTCGATCATTGGCATGGCGCAGGCGCTGGGCGAAACCGCGCCGTTGCTGCTGATTGGTATGGTGGCCTTTATTGTCGATGTCCCGAGCGGCTTCTTCGATTCTGCCACGGTGCTGCCGGTACAGGTATTTCTGTGGGCAGGCAGCCCGGAGCTGGCCTTTATTGAACGTGCCTCGGCCGCCATTATGGTGCTGCTGACCTTCTTGATCGGAATGAACGCATTGGCTATCTGGTTGCGCAAGCGCCTTGAACGCCGGTGGTGAGGAGAATCTCCATGAATACGATGAATGCAACCGTAACCAGCGAAGCAGATATGAGTGAAACAGAAAACACGCCGCTGCCGGAGACCAAACCGGCGGAAGCGACCATTGAAGAAGGCGTGACCGTCGGTCAGCCGTTTGCCGACGACGCCAAATTCCAGCTGCGTAACGTCGAAGTGCTGTACGGCGAAAACCGGGCGATCAAGAACATCAGCCTGGACATTGCCCGTAACGAGGTGATCGCCTTTATCGGCCCGTCCGGCTGCGGCAAATCCACCTTCCTGCGTTGCCTGAACCGCATGAACGACAGCATTGATATCTGCAGCGTGAAAGGCTCACTGCAGCTGGAGGGTCAGGATCTTTATGACCCCAAGCGTGACGTGGTCGAGTTGCGCGCCCGGGTGGGTATGGTATTCCAGAAGCCCAACCCGTTCCCCAAGTCGATCTACGAAAACGTAGCCTACGGCCCGCGTATTCACGGCCTGGCCAACCGCAAGTCGGACCTGGACGATATCGTGGAAAACAGCCTGCGCAAGGCCGGTCTGTGGGAAGAAGTGAAAGACCGGTTGGATGCCACCGCCACCGGCATGTCGGGCGGTCAGCAGCAGCGCCTGTGTATTGCCCGCGCCATTGCCGTGAGCCCGGAAGTGGTGCTGATGGACGAGCCCTGTTCGGCCCTGGACCCGATCGCCACCGCCAAGGTCGAGGAGTTGATCGCCGAGCTGTCCGAGAGCTACACCATCGTGATCGTGACTCACTCCATGCAGCAGGCGGCCCGGGTCTCGCACCGCACCGCCTATTTCCATCTGGGCCACCTGGTGGAAGTCAACGATACCAACAAAGTGTTCACCTCGCCGGAACACGAACTGACAGAATCTTACATCACCGGCCGCTTCGGTTAAGCGCCGGCGGTGTATTTGGAGGCTATTGCAATGACAGATCAGAAGGACGATGTATACGGAGATCACATCTCCCACAAGTTCAACAGTGAACTGAACGAGCTGAAAACCGAGTTCCTGAAAATGGGCGGCATGGTGGAAGCCCAGGTGGAACAGGCCGTCAAATCGCTGATCGACAGCGACGCGGATCTGGCTGAGAAGACCCGCTTAAAGGATAAGGAAGTCGATAAACTGGAAAAGGCACTGGATGAAGAAGCCACACTGATCATCGCCCGTCGCCAGCCCACAGCCCGGGATCTGCGCCTGGTGATTTCGGTGATTAAAATGGTCGCGGACCTTGAACGGGTGGGCGACGAAGCCAAGAAAATTGCCAAGCTGGCGTACAAGTTGACCGAAGAAGGTCAGGCGCCAAGAGGCTACGTGGAAGTGCGCCACATCAGCGAGCATGTGCTACACATGCTGCGTGACTCGCTGGACGCCTTTGCCCGTCTGGATTCGGTGCTGGCCCTGCAGATCATGAAGGAAGACAAGCGGGTTGACGAGGAATACCAGGCTGCGGCCCGTACCCTGCTGACGTTCATGATGGAAGACAACCGCAACATCTCCCGCTGCATGTCGGTGATGGGGGTTCTGCGGGCGCTGGAGCGTGTGGGTGACCACGCCTGCAACATCGCCGAGAACGTGATCTTCATGGTGGAGGGCGAGGATGTTCGCCATACGCCTGTGGAGGAAGCTGAGAAGATTGTTGGTGGCTGACCTTCTCGGCTTTTGAGCTTTGGGGGAGGTGGCCGCTGTGCGGTACCGCCTTCCCGGACACGCTCAAGTCTTCCCTGAGCGCTAAGCTTTGGCCATCCATGGCCAAAGATTGTCCGTCCAGGCGGTACCGCACAGCGGACACTTCAACGTGTGTGCGGCTCGCACAAGATTAAGCAACCGGGCCGGTAGAGCTTTACGGGACTATCTTTCGCCAGGGATGGCGAAAGCTAAGCGCATAGGGATATCTTGAGCGTGTCCCGTAAAGCTCTACCGGCCCGGTTGCGTCTGGCAGCACGAATTCAGGCGCCCTCAGGCCTGCTTCGCGCGATCAGTATACGGCGGCCAGCCAAAAGGCTTGCCGGCCAGCAGGTGCAGGTGAATGTGGAACACGGTCTGCCCGGCGTTTTCGCCACAGTTCATCACCGTTCGGTAGCCATCCTCAGCAAATCCCATCTCTTTCGCCAGCTTGCCGGCCACCCAGTACAGATGCCCCACCAGCTCCCGGTCACCTTCTTCGATGTCATTGATGGTGGCAATCGCCTTTTTCGGAATCACCAGCAAATGCACCGGCGCCTGCGGATTGATGTCCCGGAACGCCAGGGCGGTGTCGTCTTCATAGACGATATCGGCGGGAATCTCCCGGTTAATGATCTTGGTGAAAATGGTGTCGGACATGTGCTCTCCTGCAAATAGATGAAAAATTCAGGACTTCTGGCCAAACAGGGAATCGAAGCCGGGCAGCCGGCTGGCCAGCTGAGCCGCGTTGAACGCCGGAGGCTCCTCCAGCCCCATGGCATAGCGCGCCACCCGGTTGCGGGCAAAGGGCAGGGCACGGGCGGCACCCAGGCCCAGATTGCGCAGCAGGTGTACTGGCGGAATTTCATTGCTGAATAGATGGTAGAACACATCCATGGTCAGCATCATGCGCCGGTTGGCCGGGCGGCGCTGTTGTTCGTAATGCTCAAGCAGCGATTGGCTGCCGGGGTCGGTGCCGTTCAGCCGTGCCTCTTCCAACAGTGTTTGCAGACATTGGGCATCCTGAAACCCCAGGTTTACGCCCTGTCCGGCCAGCGGGTTGATGGTGTGGGCGGCATCGCCAGCCAGCACCACGCGCCCGCTGTAATAGTGGTTGGCGTGCTGGCGGGCGATGGGGAAGCAGGCCCGGGCATCGATGTGGGTCAGCTTTGGCAATGAATCCGGGAACTCATGGCGCAGTTCCATCATCAGTTCCCGGTTATCCATGGCCATGAGCTCTTCGTGGCGCGCCGGGCTGTCGTACCACACCAGTGAAGCCCAGGTTTCACCGGGGTGCTGTTCACCGGCGCCGTGCAGGGGCAGGAAGGCCCGGGGGCCGGACGGGTAAAAACCCTGCCAGGTGATGTCTTCCGGCTCGCCCCGGTAGCGCACGGACATCACCATGGCCTGCTGCTGATACTGGTCACGATGGGTACCGATACCGGCCAGCTCCCGCAGTTGCGAGCGGGCGCCATCAGCGCCGATGACCAGCCGGGCGTGTAATTGCGTGCCATCTTCCAGACCGATCGTTGCCATTTGGTCGTTTTGCGACAACGAGCCAATGCCTTGCCCGGTCAGCAGGGTGACATTGTCTTGCTGCTGTGCGGTTTGCCACAGGGCCAGGCGGGTCACGGAATTTTCCACGATGTGGCCGAGGTGACTGGTACCCAGGTCATCGGCGTTGAATTCAACGTGATTCAGGTCTTCGGGCAGCCGGTCGGTAATCGGGTGGTTGGCGGCATCCCACACGCCCAGGCGGCGGTAGGGCGTGGCGCGCATGGCTGGAATGGCGGGCCAGGCGCCCAGCGAACGTAAATAATCTTCGCTGCCGGCACTGAGCGCCGAAACGCGGATGTCCGGGCTGGACTGGGGGGCAAACGGCTCGGGTTCGGCCAGGTCAATCAGGGCAATCTTGTAGCTCTGCTGGCCCAGGCCGGTTGCCAGGGCGGCGCCAACCATGCCGCCGCCTGTAATGATAATGTCGAAATGCTGGGTCATAACCACCGGTTCCTGTCTGCTTGCCCTCAGAGGCTACCTCAGTTTACGCAAAGCGGCGAAACAGACAAGCGACCGGGGTCAATCCCGTGAGCGGTGGTCTCACTCTTCCTTGTAAATATGCACATCGCGCTGTGGGAACGGAATGGTGATACCTTCCGCATCGAACGCTTTCTTGATTTTCTCGTGCATGTCCCAGTAAACCGGCCACAGGTCGTCGGTTTTGGTCCAGGGGCGGACGATAAAGTTGACGGAGTTATCGCCCAGAGAGCCAATGGAAATCCGTGGTTCCGGCTCCGGCAGTACGCGTTCGTCTTCATCCAGGCAGCGCTTGATAATAGCGCGGGCCTTGTCGATGTCGTCGTTGTAGCTGATGCCGAAGGTCATGTCGCAGCGGCGGGTGTCGTAATAGCTGACGTTGGTCAGGCTGGCGTTCGACAGGCTGCCGTTGGGAATGACCACCCGGCGGTTATCGAAGGTATCCACGATGGTATACAGGATGCTGATTTCCCGCACGGCACCGAGGAAACCCTGCGCTTCAATGGTGTCGGCCACCTTGAATGGCTTGAAGATAAGAATCAGTACGCCACCGGCAAAGTTGCCCAGGCTGCCCTGCAGGGCCAGGCCAACGGCCAGACCGGCGGCACCAATGATGGCCACAAACGAGGTGGTGGCAATGCCAACCATGGAGGCCACAGAGATCAGCAGGAGGATTTTCAGGATAGCGCTGAGCAGGCCACACAGGAAGCTGTTCAGAGTCGGGTCTTTCTTGCCCAGCTTGCTGTCCAGGACTTTGACAAAGCGATTGATCAGCCACAGGCCGACAATCAGGGTAATGATGGCCAGCACCACTTTGGGAGCATAGGTCATTACCAGACTGATAGCCTGATCCATAAGCTGGGATGCCTGACCGTTGGCACCGAAGAGATCGTCCATTGTGGAACTCCTTGTTGAATAAAACGACGTAGTATGAAGATGTATAGCAGATGCGCAAAGATCCGGTGTTACGGATCAGTTTTTTATGCAGATCAGCTCGGGTGTTCGGTGCCGGCGTAATCGATGATGTCGTCCGGGTTGCCGCGAACCACAATGCGCCCCTGCTTCTGGCTTAGCTGGTAATCGTACATGGGGTCGTAATAACCCCCCAAAAGTGCTTCGATCCAGGCGTTGTGGGCTTCGGTTGAGCCAGTTACTGACTGGTGTTCCAACGCTTCTTCCATCAACCGACGCAAGCGTTGATGGCGCTCGCCGCCCAGGCGTTTGCGGATGCGGTCGAGGGCGCTGAGCAAGTAGTCGCGGAAATTGAGCCAGCCGGCCTCCGAGCCGTCGCGGGCTACGTAGTCGGCCAGCATGTCCTCCACATAATCAGCCCGGATGATGTCGATGCGCTCGGTCATGGGCCGTTCAAGAATCATTAGCGGTGCCTCGCCCATCTTTTCCCGCAGGCTTTCGGGCAGTGAGCAGCGGCCGATCAGCCGGCTTTCATCTTCCAGAACCATGGGGCCGCTGAGTTTGTGGTGTGCCTTGAGCATCGACACCGCCAGCCGGTTTTCAAAATCGATTTGTGAGGGCTGGGGCGTAACCTTTCGGCCAAAGCTGGAGCCGCGATGATTGGCCAGGCCTTCCAGGTCCACTGGATTGGGCAGGCGGTGCAGTACCCGGGTTTTGCCGGTACCGGTGCGACCGCTGAGGATGCGGAAGCTGGCGGCGGTGATGATGTCTTCCAGGCTGTCGATCAGGAAACGGCGCAGCGCTTTATAGCCACCCTTGACCAGTGGGTAGTCGATGCCGGCATCGCGAATCCATTCCTGGGTCAGCCGGGAGCGCAGTCCGCCCCGGAAACAGAACAGATAGCCTTCGGGGTGTTGGGCGGCGAAGCGTGTCCAGGCCTCGATGCGCTGGGCCTTGAGATCACCGCTGACCAGCTGGTGGCCCAGTTCGATGGCCTTGTCCTGGCCTTTTTCCTTGTAGCAGATACCGACCCGATGGCGTTCCTCGTCGTTCATCAACGGCGCATTGATCGCCGAAGGGAAGCTGCCCTTGCTGAATTCGACGGGGGCCCGTACGTCCATCAATGGTATGTCATTGAGGAACAGGTTCAGGTAATCGTCGGTGTCGGGTCTACTGGCCATGTTCGGGAGTCGCTGTTGCTCTGGATGAGCAGGCAGTATAAAGAGAGGGGCAGAAACAATGAAGGGCAACCCGTGGGCTGCCCTTGCACTGTGCTGAATCGCCATCCCGGGCAGTTCAGACTTCGGAACAGGTTGGCGCGTCCTTGCGCTAGGGGCAACCGCCATGTTGCCGGATCCTTAATCCTCTCCCTGGTGTCGGCCGTCCGGGCCAACGCTCCAATGCTTCCCTCAAGCGGGGCTTCCATGTGTCCTTGCTTCCCCCCCTGCTGTCCGTGCACGGGTGTTTCCTTTCGGTCCTTTTCCTGACGTCCCTGATGACTAAACTATAGCAACGCTGATTAGACAAAAACGTGACAGAAATCCCTCGTTTTTATGGAAAAACTATTGGCCTGATAGTTTTTTCTTGCAAATCATGCAGGTGGATTTTTTGTAATGCGTGTCGGCGTCGCTGCGTACGCAAAGTATCCGAGATTTCCTGCACTCGTGTAAGAAATATCGTACACGGATCGTGGCGAATTTCGTACGCGGCGACTGTGTATCGTTGTTGGTCCGACCTGGCCGGGGCGGCTGCCGAAGCAGGCCGGACGTGATATGCTTCGCCGCCTGTTTCCATGGCAGCAGAGGGTCATTGTTGATGCTCAAGGGTAACTTTTTCCGCGGGCTGGGCTACCTGGCCGAGGGTTTCCGGCTGATCCGCCAACCCGGCCTCCGGCTGTTTGTCATCATTCCCCTGGTGCTGAACGTGCTGCTGTTTGGCCTTCTGTTCTACTTCCTGGCCGAGCTGTTCGGCATTCTGATTGCGACGGTCATGGGCTGGCTGCCGGACTGGGCCTGGCTGCAGGCGCTGGACTGGCTGTTCTGGCTGCTCTACGGGGCGGTGATCCTGCTGATGCTGGCCTATGGCTTTGTGATTCTTGCCAACCTGATTGGCTCTCCTTTTTACGGCTATCTGGCCGAACTCACCGAAAAACACCTGACCGGTCAGGAAGTCAGCACCGACGGCAGTTGGGCCGCCATCATAAAAGATATTCCCCGCGCGCTCTGGCGCGAAGTTCAGAAAATTGCCTATTACCTGCCCCGGGCCCTGGTGTTGTTTATCCTTGGCCTGATCCCGGTAGTGAACCTGGTCGCTGCTGTGCTCTGGTTCCTGTTCAACTGCTGGATGATGTCCCTGCAGTATGTCGACTATCCTGCGGATAACCACAAGGTCAGCTTTCCCGCCTTGCGTCGGCAGTTGGCCGGTGTTCGGCTGTCGGCCATGGGTTTCGGCCTGCCGGTAGCGCTGGCGGCCATGGTGCCGGTGCTGAACCTGTTTGTGGTGCCGGCGGCGGTGTGCGGGGCAACCGCCTTCTGGGTGCGGGAAAACGCTTCGAATTCTCAATCATCTGTTAGCTAGCGGAGGTTTCTTGGAAACATCGGAATTTGTCATTGGCCAGCGTTGGGTCAGCCACAACGATAATGGGCTCGGCCTGGGAATTGTTACCGACATTTCCGGGCGCCGGGTGACCCTGGGCTTCCCGGCCGCCGACGAAGAGCGCACTTATGCCATCGACAACGCGCCACTGTCCCGTATTGTTTATCAGCTGGGCGAGGAGATCGAAACCTTCGGCGGCGAAAAATACATCGTGCGGGCTGTCGAGGATATTGATGGTGTTCTGATGTACCACGCCGACGATGGTGAAAACATCCAGCCCATCTCCGAGGTGAAACTGGCCGGCACGGTGAACTTCTCCGCACCCCATCAGCGTTTATTTGCTGGCCAGTTTGAACGCAACGGCGCTTTCCGTTTGAGGGTGGCGACCCTTCAACACCTGGATCACCTGCGTGCTTCTCCGGCCCACGGTTTGATGGGCGCCCGCACCCAACATTTGCCGCACCAGATCTACATCGCCCACGAAGTGGCCCGGCGCCACGCCCCCCGGGTTTTGCTGGCCGATGAAGTAGGCCTGGGCAAAACCATTGAGGCCGGCCTGATTCTGCATTACCAGCTGCAAACCGGTCGGGCCCATCGGGTGTTGATTGCCGTGCCGGATTCGCTGGTGCACCAGTGGCTGGTGGAGATGCTGCGCCGCTTCAACCTGCACTTTTCCATCATCGACCAGAGTCGTTACGACGCCCTCAAGGAAGAAGAGGACGATGTGGATGCGCTGGTGAACCATATCTTCGGTGACGATGAGGATGCAGTTAATCCGTTCGAAACCGAACAGCTGGTGTTGTGCAGCCAGGATTTTCTGGTGAACAGCGAAAAGGCCCGAAAGGACGCCGAGGCGGCTGGCTGGGACATCATGGTGGTGGATGAGGCCCATCACCTGGAATGGTCGCCGGAGCAGGCCAGCCCGGAATATGAAATGGTTGAGCAGTTGTCCGCCGCCAGTCAGGGTCTGTTGTTATTGACGGCAACGCCCGAACAGATGGGGCTGGCCAGCCACTTTGCCCGCCTGCGCCTGCTGGACCCGGCCCGTTTCCATGACCTGGAGGCCTTCCGCGAGGAAGAACAGGATTACGAGGCGGTCAATCAGGTGGTGCGCCGCTTGCAGGCCAGCCCGGACACGGTGGCCGAAGATGACAAGGCCGTGCTGAAAACCTGGATCGGCGAGGATCTGGACGAACTGCTGGCCCGGGATGATCATCACGAAGCCGTCATTGATGCCCTGCTGGATCGCCACGGCACCGGCCGTGTGCTGTTCCGCAATACCCGGGCGGCGATTCAGGGGTTCCCGGAGCGCCAGCCGCTGCCGGAACCGCTGCCATGCCCGGCACTGTACGAAAATACCCGTTACGGCCTGGACGGCCTGCACCCAGAAACCACGGTGCCGGACGAAGAGCAATGGCTGGCGGAGGACCCCCGGGTGGCCTGGCTGCAGAAAAAGCTGGCCAGTCTGCGCCCGGCCAAGGCCGTGGTGATTTGCGCCAATGCCAGCACCGCCATGGCACTGGAACATTACCTGCAACTGCGCGCCGGCATTCGCAGTGCCGCCTTCCACGAGCATCTGAGCTTGATCGAGCGGGACCGGGCAGCGGCATATTTCGCCGATACGGAGCAGGGCGCCCAGGCGCTGATCTGTTCGGAAATCGGCAGTGAAGGCCGCAACTTCCAGTTCGCCCATCACCTTGTCTTGTTTGATCTGCCGGCCAACCCGGACTTGCTGGAGCAACGCATCGGCCGGCTGGATCGCATTGGCCAGACGGAAGCTATTCGGATTCACATTCCTTATCTGGAAGGCACCAGCCAGGAAGTCCAGTATCGCTGGTTCCAGGAAGGCCTGAATGCCTTCGCTGAAAGCTGCTCGGTGGGCGTCGCCGTGCAGGAGCATGTGCAATCCCAATGGCAAAAGGCCCTGGATGGCGATGCGTCGGTGATGGACGCGATGATCAGAGACAGCGCGGCGGAAACCGAAAGGCTGAAAACCCTGCTGCACAACGGCCGGGATGCGCTGATCGAACTGAACTCTTGCCGCCGCGAGGTGGCCGACGAGCTGATCGGCCGGATTGAGCAGGAAGAAAACTCCACCCAGGTGCGGGACTACATGCTGCAGGCCTTCGACATTCTGGGCGTGGACATGGAAGACCACAGCGAACATGCCGACATTCTCAAACCGGGCGAGCAGTACCGCGCTGGCCATGTGGACGGTCTGCCGGAAGACGGCCTGACCGTCACCTGGGACCGGGAGCAGGCCCTGCAGCGCGAAGACATGGCCTTTATGAGCTGGGAGCACCCGATGGTGTCCGGCGTGATGGACTCGGTTGCCAGCTCTGGGCTGGGCAAAGCGGCCCTGTCGAATCTGTCGGTTAAAGCCCTGCCGCCGGGCAGTCTGCTGCTGGAAGCGGTGTTTGCCGTGCATTGCCCGGCACCGGAAAACCTGCAGCTGACCCGCTATCTGCCGGTATCGCCACTGCGCCTGGTGGTGGATGTAAATGGCCGTGACCTGTCCTCAGCCTTGCCTCACGATAAGCTCAACGAGCTGTGCTCCAACATCCGCCGCCGCACTGCTCAGGCCATCGTGCCGCGTATCCGTGCCGAGGTGGAAACCATGGTGGATCATGTGGAAGGCCTGGCCGAGCCGCATTTGAAGCCGCTGCGCGAGCAGGCGCTGGCGCGGGTGGAAGACAGCTTCGTGCCGGAAATCAATCGTCTGCAGGCGTTGAGTAGGGTGAATCCCGCCATCCGTCAGGAAGAGCTGGATTTCCTCAATGGCCAGCTGGACGCGGCGCGGGACGCGGTTAACCATGCCAGTCTGGCGCTGGAGGGTATCCGGGTGATTGTCACCTCCTGATCGGTGGCTTTCTGTTGTGCTTATGGACATCTGTTGGAGTCCTGGGCCCGTAAGCAGCTATAGTCAGAAGTCTCCGGGGTAACCGGAGGCTTTCATCCACGGAAGAAGACAGAGAGAGTTGGCAATGACGTTGATCCTGTTTCTTGTAGCCCTGGCCGGACTGTTGTTCGTACTGCGCCGGGAATCCGGTGCCAAGGCCGCCATCGGTGTAATGGCCGGTGTTGGCGTACTGGCCCTGTTCATGGCTTCCGGCTGGCTGGCCCTTTTGTTATTTGCCGGTGCGATTGTCACTGCCGCCGCCGGGTTGCCACAGTTCCGCAGCAAATGGCTGACCCCCCGGGTGTTTGCCATGTTCAAGAAGGTGGCGCCAAAAGTCTCCGACACCGAGAAGGTGGCCCTGGAAGCCGGTACGGTAGGCTGGGACGGCGAGCTGTTCACCGGCCGGCCGGACTGGCACAACCTGCTGATCAACCGTCATACCGGGCTGAGCGATGAAGAGCAGGCCTTTGTCGACAACCAGTGCACCCAGGCCATTTCCATGTGTAACGCCTGGGACATCGCCGTCGAACAGGCGGACTTGCCCCACGAGTTGTGGGATTTCCTGAAGAAAGAAAAATTCTTCGGCATGATTATCCCGAAGGAATACGGGGGCCTGGCATTCTCTGCCAAGGCTCAAACTGCCGTACTGCAGAAACTGGCCACCAACGAAATGCTGATGGTGACCGTGGGCGTGCCCAACTCCCTCGGTCCCGGCGAACTACTGGTCAAGTACGGCACCGAAGAACAGAAGAATCATTACCTGCCGCGCCTGGCTGATGGCCGGGAAATTCCCTGCTTCGGCCTGACCGGTCCGCGCGCGGGCTCCGATGCCACCTCGTTGCCAGACACTGGCATTGTCTGCAAGCAGGAAGTGGACGGCGAGGAAGTGCTGGGTCTGCGCCTGAACTTCGAAAAACGCTGGATCACTCTGGCGCCGGTGGCCACGGTGGTGGGCCTGGCCTTCCGTATGTTCGACCCGGACGGCCTGCTGGGCGATACCAAAGATTACGGCATCACCTGTGCCTTGATCCCCCGCAACACCGAGGGCATGGAAATCGGCCGCCGGCACTGCCCGATCGGCTCGCCGTTCCTGAACGGCCCGATCAAGGGCAAAGACGTGTTTATCCCGCTGGATTACATCATCGGTGGTCAGGAAATGGCCGGAGAGGGCTGGCGCATGCTGGTTGAATGCCTGTCGGTGGGCCGCTGCATCACTCTGCCTTCCGGCGCGGCCGGTGCTGCTGCCTTCGCCACCGGCACCGCTGGCGGATTCACCCGCATCCGCCGGCAGTTCAACACGCCGGTGGCGGACATGGAAGGTGTGCAGGAGCCGCTGGCCCGCATTGCTGGCAAGACTTACATTGCCCAGTCGGCGGTTAATCACACGGCCAACATGATTGATAACGGTGAAAAACCGGCGGTGCCTTCAGCCATCCTCAAATACCACCTGACCGAATTCCAGCGCGGCATCATGACCGACGCCATGGACGTGCACGGCGGCAAGACCGTCACCCTCGGCCCGCGCAACTACCTGGGCATTGGTTACAGCGGCTCGGCGGTGTCGATTACTGTCGAAGGCGCCAACATCATGACCCGTAACCTGATGATCTTCGGTCAGGGCGCGATCCGCTGCCATCCTTACGTGCTGGACGAGCTGGCGGCAAAAGATAAAAACGATGCCAAAGCGTTCGACAAGGCGTTCTTCGGTCATATCGGGCTGATTTTCGGCAACGCCGCACGCGCCTTTACCCTCGGATTCGGGCTGGGCAAGCCTGCCGTACCGTTCAGTGCGCCGGCCGACGTTTACGCCCAGGATATCGCGCGACTTTCCGCAGGTTTTGGCCTGTGCGCTGACGCCGCCATGGCAAGCCTTGGCTCGGCGCTGAAAAAGCGCGAAATGCTCTCTGCCCGTTTGGGCGACGTGCTTGCCAACCTGTATCTGGCCTCGATGGTGCTCAAGCAGTGGGAAGCCGGCGACAAGGTAGAAGGCGAAGCAACGCTGCTGCACTTCAGCTGCCGCTTTTTGCTCCAGCGTGTCGAACAGGCGTTTGTCGAAATCTTCGATAACCTTCCCAACCGCGCACTGGGCAAAACCCTGAAGCTGATCGTGATGCCCACAGGGCGGCGCTGGAACAAACCCCACGACGACCTGGCACGCGATATCGCCAAGCGCGTTTCCACGCATTCGGCGCTG
>JABXHG010000574.1 GCA_013393545.1 Alteromonadaceae bacterium
GATGCTATGGCGCAGATAGGTCAAAAGGATCAGGCAAACTAGAAAGGCAGTAAGCTGATCGAAAAGATGAAAGAGCTGATTACACGACAGATGTTCGATATTGCCATTCAGGAGGCCATCGGCAATCAGGTGGTGGCGCGGGTCAAGGTCAAGGCGATGCGAAAGAACGTGAACGAAAAGTGCTACGGCGGCGACGTTAGCCGTAAGAAAAAACTGCTGCAGAAGCAGAAAGAGGGCAAGAAACGCATGAAACAGCTGGGCAACGTGGATGTGCCCCAGGAAGCGTTCCTCGCCGTGTTACAGGTCGATAAATAGGACAAGATACCGGAATGGATATCAATTTCCCGCTGGTACTGGTGGTGCTGACGTTTGCCACCGGCGTGGTCTGGCTGGCCGACAAGCTGTTCCTGCGCAAGCGCCGTCTGGCGGCGGCAGGTGCAACACCGGATGCCGGCGAGCCGGCGGAGGAACCCAAAGAACCCTGGCTGGTGGATGTCAGCCGGTCGTTCTTTCCGGTACTGGCGATTGTGCTGGTATTGCGCTCCTTCCTGATTGAGCCTTTCCAGATTCCCTCCGGTTCCATGCTGCCCACTCTGGAAGTGGGCGATTTCATTCTGGTAAACAAATACGCCTATGGCCTTCGCCTGCCGGTGGCCGGTACCAAGATTGTCGACATTGGCGACCCCGAACGCGGCGATGTCATGGTCTTCCGCTATCCTGAAGATGGTGTTACCAATTACATCAAGCGGGTAATCGGTTTGCCGGGAGATCACATTCGTTATCGCGACAAGCAGCTTTTCGTCAACGGCGAACCGGTACCCCGGGAATTTGTTGCCCGCCTGCCGCCCATGGAGCGCTGGCGTGAACGGATTGGCGGCGTCGAGCACGATCTGTATCTGAGCATGGGTCGTGTGTCCGGCTCCGGCGAGGGCGAATGGGTGGTGCCCGAGGGCCACTACTTCGTGATGGGCGATAACCGGGATAACAGTAACGACAGCCGTTTCTGGGGCACGGTGCCGGACGACATGGTGGTGGGCAAGGCCTTTGCCATCTGGATGCACTGGCAATCGCTGACCAGTCTGCCATCTTTTGAACGGGTAGGCACCATTGAGTGATTGGGTACTTTAAGGAGTGAAGCGATCATGAAAACCGATTATCCGGCGGGTACACGGCAGCAGGGCGGAGCGCTGGCGATGGTCATTGTGGCGCTGTTTTTTGGTGCCTTGTTGACCCTGGCTATCAAACTCGGCCCCGCCTATATCGACGACATCACCATCCAGGAGGCGCTTGAAAGCCTGGAAGGCACGGAAGGCCTTTCACGGATGGGGCCGGCGGAAGTGCGCCGGCTGATTAACAAACGGCTGAGTGTGAACAACGTTCGTGGCTTTGATGCCAAGCACATCTCGGTCGATAAAAACGGCGAATATGTCGTGATCAACGTGGACTACGAAGTTCGCAACAATCTTTTTGCCAATGTGGACAGTGTTGTTCACTTCCAGCATGAATACGAGTTGAAGGGCCAGTGAATTCACAACCAGATCTTGACGAACTCCAGCGCCGCATCGGCTATCAGTTCAAGCAACCCGATAGGCTGTTGCTGGCGCTGACCCACCGCAGTTTCGGCAACCAGAACAACGAGCGCCTGGAGTTTCTGGGCGATTCCATCGTCAATATGGTCATTGCCGAGCACCTGTACCAGCACTTCGAAAAAGCCCGTGAAGGCCAGCTCAGCCGGTTGCGCGCGCGCATGGTGAAGGGCGTAACGTTGGCCGAAATTGGCCGCGAGTTCAAGCTTGGTCAGTATCTTCGGCTGGGCTCCGGTGAGCTGAAAAGCGGTGGCTTTCGGCGGGAATCCATCCTGGCGGATGCCATCGAGTCGATCATTGGTGCCATCTATCTGGACAGCGATTTCTACACCTGCCGGGAGCAAGTGCTGCGCTGGTTTGAGCAGCGCCTCAAGCGCCTGGATATCCAGGACACCCAGAAAGATCCGAAAACCCGCCTGCAGGAATACCTGCAGTCCCGTCAATTCCCGTTGCCCAACTACGACGTGATCTCGGTGGATGGTCAGGCCCATAACCAGACCTTCCATGTATCCTGTGCGTTGCCCTCGCTGGATCGTAAAACCAGCGGTACCGGCAGCAGCCGACGTATTGCCGAACAGGAAGCCGCCCGCAATGCGCTCAAACAGTTGGGCGTGGAGACTGAATGATGCACGATTTGATGCGCCCGGAAGATCCGGACAGCCGCTGCGGTTTTGTCGCCATCGTAGGCCGGCCGAACGTGGGCAAATCCACGTTGCTGAACCACATTCTGGGCCAGAAGCTCAGCATTACCTCCCGCAAGCCCCAGACCACCCGCCATCAGGTGCTGGGTATCAAGACCGAGGGACCGGTGCAGGCGATTTACGTGGACACCCCGGGCATGCACGAAGATGAGCCTCGGGCTCTGAACCGCGCCATGAACAAGGCTGCCTCGTCGGCTCTGATTGATGTGGACGTGGTGGTGTTCGTGGTGGACCAGCTGAACTGGACCAGCGCCGATGAAATGGTGCTGGACAAGCTTAAACGTTTGAAGTGCCCGGTGATTCTGGCAGTCAACAAGGTAGACAGGCTGGAGAAGCGGGAACTGCTGTTGCCGCACCTGGACATGCTGTCGAAAAAGCGCGAGTTTGCCGAAATCATTCCACTGTCGGCGTTAAAGGAAACCAACCTGGAGCCGCTGGAGCAGGCGGTCGGGCGTTTTCTGCCGGAAAGCGTGCATTTCTACCCGGATGACCAGGTGACTGACCGCAGCGAGCGGTTCATGGCGGCCGAGATGGTGCGGGAGAAAATCACCCGCCAGCTGGGGGCCGAACTACCGTATTCCGTGGCCGTGGAAATTGAGGAATTTAAGCACCAGGGCAAGACCCTTCATATCTCCGCGTTGATCCTGGTGGAGCGTGAGGGGCAGAAGAAGATTCTGATCGGTGATAAGGGCGAACGCCTGCGCCGCATTGGCCAGGAAGCCCGGGCTGATATGGAACGCCTGTTCGACAGCAAGGTAATGCTGCGCCTGTGGGTGAAGGTTAAACGCGGCTGGGCCGACAGTGACCGGGCCTTGAAAAGCCTGGGCATGAACGATTCCTGAGGCGGGCATGGACACGGCGGTGCAGCAAGAGCCCGCTTACGTGATTCACCGTCGCCCCTGGCGGGAATCGTCACTGCTGGTGGATTTGTTCACCCTTAACCATGGCCGCATGGCCGTGGTGGCCCGTGGGGCAACCGGTGCCCGCAGCCCGCTCAAGGCGCAGTTGCAGCCATTTCAGCCGTTGCTGGTGGATTGGCGCGGGCGCAGTGACCTGAAAACCCTGGTGCAGCTGGATGTCCGCCCCGCCGAGCTGCCAACCCGCACCCGCGCCTTGTACAGTGGCCTGTATATCAACGAATTACTTCAACGCATCCTGCCCGAGGCCGATCCCCATCCAGTCTTGTTTGCCAGTTATATCGATGCCCTGCAGGCGCTGGCGGCTTTGCCTGGCGATGGCGATGTGGAACCGGTATTAAGGCAATTCGAACAAGCCTTTGCCGGCGCACTCGGTTACGATTTCGCCTGGGATCGGACCACCGACACCGGCGAATATGTTCAACCTCAGGGCTGTTATGGTTACGACCCCGCTCAGGGGATTGTTTGCCCGACCAATCGGGATGCCCGGTTAAGGCAATTGCCTGGCGACAGTCTGCTGTCGCTGGCTGCCGGGGATCTGGCGCCGGAAGGCGCCCGTAAAACCGCCAAACGGGTGATGCGGGTGCTCATCGATTATCTGTTGCAGGGCCGGCCACTGCACAGCCGTTCACTGTTTAGCCATTCCGTTTCATCGTCAGGGAGTAAACCATGACCGACAGAGTGCTGTTAGGTGTCAACATTGACCACGTGGCCACGCTGCGCCAGGCCCGGGGCACCCGGTATCCGGACCCGGTGCAGGCTGCCATGCTTGCCGAGGAAGCCGGTGCCGACGGTATCACCGTTCACCCCCGGGAAGACCGTCGGCATATTCAGGACCGCGACGTACTGTTGCTGCGCGAGACTCTGCAAACCAAAATGAACCTGGAAATGGCGGTCACCGACGACATGCTGGCGTTCGCGGAACAGGTGCGCCCGCAGTGCGTGTGTCTGGTGCCGGAAAAGCGCGAAGAGCTGACCACCGAAGGCGGTCTGGACGTGGATGGCCAGGAAGAGCGGGTGGCCCGTGCCTGTGATCGTCTGGCAAAAATCGGTACCGAAGTTTCCCTGTTCATCGACCCCGATCCGGCGCAGATTGATGCTGCCGTGCGCTGTGGTGCGCCAGTGATCGAACTGCACACTGGCGAATACGCAGAGGCGGAGACCCCCGAGGCGCTGGCCCGTTCACTGCGGGTTCTGGAAGACGCCGTGAGCTACGCCCACAAGCGCGGGCTGGTGGTCAACGCCGGCCATGGCCTGCATTACCACAACACCGAGGCGGTGGCCGCAATTGCCGGTATCAACGAACTGAACATCGGCCATGCAATTATTGCCCGGGCGTTGTTTACCGGCTTGAAAGAAGCGGTTCAGGATATGCGGGCCATTCTGGATCGTGCCAGATCCTGATCAGGTCTGTGACGATGGCGCAACCCGGTGTTCCCGGAACAGGGGTTGCCAGTCTGTCTGTTCGCTCCAGTTTTGCAAACGGTCCATTGCGGCAATCAGCTGCTGTTGATGTTGCGCCATGGTGGGGCTCTCGCATTTAAGGGCGGTTTCGAACTGGTAGGTGGCGCCTCTTAATTCCGGTACGCCGCAATAGCGTGTGGCACCATGTAGTTTATGCACACACTCCAATAAATTGGCAAGGTCGTTTTTTTGCCAAAGCTCTTCTATCTGCTGGCGGTCACTGCTTAGCTGTTCGATCAACATGCTGAACAGTTCTTCCGCCAGATCTGCCTTGCCGGCGGCAAGCTCGATGCTCTCTTTGATGCTAACGCATTCGTGTTGCCGGCTCCGGCTCGATGGTCTGTGCGTTACGCTTCGGGTGTCGCGTACTTCTTCGACCGGTTCCTCGCCTGGCTCGGCCGGTGATTGGTAGCCAGTATGATCGACCACCAAATCGCGTAATTGCCGGCTACTGATTGGCTTGGGCATGTAACCATCGAACCCCTGCTCGCGCAGCTTGGCTTGTTCGCTGGCCATGGCGTGGGCAGTAAGGGCAATGATACAGGTATGATGGGTATCGGTATCCAGCTCGCGAATGCGGGCCGTGGCTTCCACGCCATCCATCCCTGGCATTTGCAGATCCATCAAAACCAGATCGTAGGCTTGTTTGCGAACCAGTCCCAGGGCCTCAAAACCGCTGGTGGCGCCATCAGCCGGTACTCGGCTTTCCTCAAGCAGGGTCAGTACCAGTTTAAGGTTGGCGGCATTGTCATCCACCGCCAGAATCCTTGGGCAAGTGGGAGCCCGCCGTCTGGATAATCCACTGCCCGGTTGGTCCGTGGGGGCGTCGTTTTCCGAATATATTCCGTGAATCAGCAACAGCAGTTCGTGGTAAAGGGTTTCTCGTCGCACCGGTTTGGTCAGGTGGCTACTGGCGATACCGGAGAACGGGGTATCCTGAGTATCGAGCGTTGGGGTCAGCAGCAGAGTCCTGCAGTCATAATCCACTTCGAGGGTGTGCAGCAGGCCGCGATACTGATTGGAGCGCAGCAGGTGGGGTGTGATCCCTACCATGGCCAGAGCATAGCCCCGGTTGTTCTTCTGGGCCTCGTCTACGTACTCCAGTAATTCTGCCGGTGTGCCCGCCCGTTCCACGGTCACGCCCCAGCTGCGCAACATGTGTTCCATGGCCAGCCCGGTGGTTTGCTGGTGCTCCAGATAAATGACCCTCTCGCCCTTCAATGCATCGCGAGCTGGCAATTCATTGGCGATGTTGGAAAGCTCCGGATTCAGCGTGAACCAGAACGTGGAGCCTTTGCCCAGTTCGCTCTCCAGACCAATTTCACCGCCCATTTCTTCGACCAGTCGTTTGGATATCGCCAGGCCCAGGCCAGTGCCGCCATATTGCCGTGCGGTTGACGGATCGGCCTGACTAAAGGCATTGAACAGTGAATGCTGTTGAGCCCGCGAAAGGCCCACACCGGAATCGGTCACGCTTAAACGAAGGGTGACCTGATTTTTTTCCGGATCTTCCGCCTCCAGGCTGGCTCGCAGCACAACCTCTCCGGTCTGGGTAAACTTGATGGCGTTGTTGATCAGGTTGGTGATGACCTGTTTGACCCTTAGCGGATCACCCATAATGCTGTCCGGGACGTCTTGATAAACGAGCGCTACAAGGTCGAGATTCTTGCCGTGGGCCTCGGGGGCCAGCATGACCATGACTTCCTCGACAATGTCCCGCAGCTGAAATGGCACGCGGTCAAGAATCAGTTTACCGGCCTCGATCTTGGAGAAATCCAGGATGTCGTTGATGATGGTTAGCAGGATTTCCGAGGATTTTCGGATCGTGTTGAGATGATCCCGGTGCTGGCGGGGCATCGGGCTTTTCAGCAATAGCTCCGTGAAGCCGATGATGCCGTTCAGCGGTGTTCGGATTTCATGGGACATGTTGGCCAGAAACTCGGATTTGATCCGGCTGGCGTCCAGAGCCTGTTTTCGGGCGAGGTCCAACTCGATGTTCTGTATTTCGATGGTTTCCAGGGTCTGTCGCAAGTCGCCGGTGGCCTGATCAATATTCTGCTGCATCTCTGCCTGGGCCTGCCGCAGCTCCGAGGCCATCTCGTTAAGGCCGGATTCAAGCTGTTCGAATTCCGGGCCGGCACCGGTGTAGACCCGGGTGTCCAGCTTGCCTTCCTTGAGCCGGGCCACTGCCTCATTCAGTTGAAAAACAGGATCGGTGAAAGCCTTGCTCAGGCGCACAGAGATGGCCATGCTCAGGAGGATTCCTCCGAGAATCAGCAGCAAGGAAATGAGCAGTGCCTTGTAGGTCTCTTTTTCCGTGCGCACGTGAGACATTTCCACGCTCGCCCAGCCTAGTGGTTCTCGTAGGCCGGCGGCCTGTTCCCGGGCATCCGGGTCGAGAATGGAGTCCACCATCAGGTCTTGTAGATGAACCGGGGTGATAAACCGGGTGCTGTCGCCCTTGCTGATGCGCCGGGCCCGTTCCGGATCCAGAGGCGGTTTGTCTTCGGTGGCATCGCGCCCTCGGCCGGCGTGTAACAGGCGTTCGCCGTCGCGGGTAAAAAAGGTGATGGAACGAACGTCCTGTTCTTCCAACAGTGAGTTGGAGAGATTGGTCAACAGGGAGCGGTTGGCGGTGAACAGGCCGTATTCGGAGCCGGCGGCCAGCTGGCGGGACAGGGATTCGCCCCGGTCCTGCAGCAGGGATTCAATGTTGTTGACCCAGCTGTAGGTGAAGAACAGCCCCAGCAGCACTGTCGTCAACAAAGTGGGTACCAGCGTGACCACCAATACCTTTTTGCGAATGCCCCAATGTCGCATGGACCTTCCTGTCATCCTTCCTGTATACCTATTCGCCAGCAAGCAGAGAGGCCTTTCCAAAACACGCTGTAAAGACATCCATGTCCCGCTCGAGCTCCGCCTTCCATGGCTTCGCACGGTTCTGGAAAGGCCTCTCTGCTCACTGGCTCATACACTACAATAAGCCTAAAAGTTATAGCCGTCGGTCATGGTGTTAGCGACAAGCCGTATTGGGACAAAGCGGCTATAACGAGTATGATTCGTGCCAAAGTGTATCACAGGGTCAGAGCATGAGTTTTCCTACTATTGAAGATTATGTCGGGCACACGCCACTGGTTCGTCTGCAACGTTTGCCGGGTGATACCAGCAATGTGATTCTGGCAAAGCTGGAAGGTAATAACCCGGCCGGTTCGGTAAAAGACCGTCCGGCTCTGAGCATGATTCAGGAAGCAGAACGCCGGGGCGAAATCAGCCCGGGCGATACCTTGATAGAAGCCACCTCCGGTAACACCGGGATTGCCCTGGCGATGGCGGCGGCCATCAAGGGGTATCGCATGAAGCTGATCATGCCAGAGAACATGAGCGAGGAGCGCCGTGCCTCCATGCGGGCCTATGGCGCCGAGATTATCGGGGTTAGTCAGACTGAGGGCATGGAAGGCGCACGGGATCTGGCGTTGCGAATGCAGGCCGAGGGCCAGGGCAAGGTTCTGGACCAGTTCGGTAATCTGGACAACCCGTTGGCTCATTACCGCACTACCGGGCCGGAGATCTGGGAACAGACGGAAGGCCGGGTGACTCACTTCATTAGCTCCATGGGGACCACTGGAACGATTATGGGGGTGTCCCGTTACCTTAAAGAGCGTAACCCGGACATTCGCATTATTGGTTTGCAGCCCGAAGACGGCGCTTCCATCCCTGGCATCCGCCGGTGGCCGGAAGAGTATCTGCCGAAAATCTACGACGCCAGCCGGGTGGACCAGGTTGTGGATATCAGCCAGCAGGAGGCGGAGGACACCATGCGTGCGCTGGCATCGCAGGAAGGTATTTTCTGCGGTGTGTCCTCCGGCGGTTCCATTGCCGCCGCCCTGAAGCTGTCCCGCGAGGTTGAAAATGCGGTGATCGTCGCGATTATCTGTGACCGTGGCGATCGATACCTGTCTACTGGCGTATTCCACAGCGCCTGAACCGAAAACCGACAAGAGAACGATTATGAGCAAGCGTCGCCGCAAGGCTTTGCCCAAGGAGCCTGTGCGTTGTGAAGTTGAAACCCTGAGCCACGATGGCCGGGGCATTGCCCGGGCCGAGGGCAAAACCCAGTTTGTAGACGGCGCGCTGCCCGGCGAAACGGTGATGGCAAAGATGGTTGGCTCCCGTAGCCGGTTTGACGAGCTGCGCACACTCGAGGTGCTGGAAGCCGCGCCGGAGCGCCAGCAGCCGCCCTGCGAATTTGCCGACTTGTGCGGTGGTTGCAGCCTGCAACACATGAGCCCGGATGCCCAGATCCGGTTCAAGGAAAACACCTTGCGCGAGCATTTTGCCCATTTCGGGGGCATTGAGCCGGAGCATTGGGTCGAGCCCATGCGCTCGCCCGACAGTCTGGGTTATCGGCGCAAGGCCCGCTTGGGCGTGCGTTACGTGAAGGCCCGGGAATCGGTGCTGGTCGGTTTCCGCGAGAAGCGCAATAGCTTTCTGACCGATATCGACAAGTGCATTGTTCTGGACCCGCGCATTGGCGAACGGATTATCCCCCTGCGGGAACTGTTGCACGACCTGGCCGCGTTCAATCGCATTCCGCAGGTGGAAGTGGGCTGTGGCGACGACGCGGCTGCCATGGTGTTCCGCAATATGGATGATCTGGTACCCGAAGACCGGGAAAAACTGATCCACTTCGGCCAGGCCCATGACTTGCATGTCTATCTGCAGCCGAAAGGCCCGGATACCGTCCACCGGATCTGGCCGGACTCCGACGGGCGCGATACCGAGCGGCTCAGTTACCGCATGGAAGAATTCGACCTGACCATGCAGTTCCACCCCATGGACTTTACCCAGGTGAATGCCGGTATTAACCGGGACATGGTGCACCGTGCAGCCGAGTGGCTGGATGTGCAGCCGGGTGAGCGAGTGCTGGACTTGTTCTGTGGTCTGGGCAATTTCACCCTGCCACTGGCCCGCAAGGGCGGCCACGTCGTGGGGGTGGAAGGCGACGACGCCATGGTGGTGCGGGGGCGGGAGAATGCACGCCTGAACAATCTGGACAATGTTGAGTTCTTTGGTGCCGACCTGCATGGCGATTTCACCGGCCAGGGCTGGGCGAAAGAAGGCTTCGACAAGATCCTGATCGATCCGCCCCGGTCCGGTGCCGAGGACATTTGCAAGTACCTGACCGCGTTTGGCGCCAGCCGCATCGTTTATGTGTCGTGCAACCCGGCCACGCTGGCGCGGGATGCAGGCGTTCTGGCTCGCAACGGTTACCGGCTGGTGCGGGCGGGTGTGATGGATATGTTCCCGCACACTACCCACGTTGAATCTATTGCGCTTTTCGAGCGGGATAGTCACTGATCACTGACTAAGTATCTGCCATGGTTAAAGTAAGGGAAGATTACGCGCTTGCCGGCAACGGCGAGGTGGACATCGACCAATGGGTCGCCCACATTGCCGGACAAACCCACCTGGACAACCCTGACCAGTTGCGCCGGGCCTGCGAAAAAGCCGCGGTGATTGATCTGAAAGCCTACCGGGAAGACCGTCAGTGGGCGCCGGGTGCCAGCAGTTTTTTCACCGGTTTGGAAATGGCTCAGGTGCTGGCGGAACTGCGCATGGATCGGGCCAGCCTGGTGGCGGCCGTACTTTATCGTTGCGTGCGTGAGGAGCGTGTGCCGCTGGAAACCATTCGCAAGGAGTTTGGCGATGAAGTGGCTGGGCTGATCAACGGCGTGCAGCAGATGGCGGCGATTTCATCCGTTCATCATCCGCTTAAGGGCAACGTGCTGGGCCAGAGCGAAGGCCAGCTGGATAACGTGCGCAAGATGTTGGTCACCATGGTGGATGACGTCCGGGTGGCGCTGATCAAGCTGGCGGAGCGAACCTCTGCCATCCGGGCGGTGAAAGACGCGCCGGAAGAAAAGCGTATGCGCGTGGCCCGGGAAGTGTTCGACATCTACGCGCCGTTGGCGCACCGGCTGGGCATTGGCCACATCAAGTGGGAGCTGGAAGACCTGTCGTTCCGCTACCTGCACGCCACTGCCTACAAGAAAATTGCCAAACTGCTGGACGAGAAGCGTCTGGACCGGGACCGTTACATCAAACGGGTGATCGAAACCCTGCAAACCGAGCTGACCGCCTCCGGCATCAAAGCCGAGCTGAACGGCCGGGCCAAGCACATCTACAGCATCTGGCGCAAAATGCGCCGCAAGGGCATTGATTTCTCTCAGGTCTACGACGTACGCGCGGTTCGCGTGCTGGTGCCCGAGGTGAAGGACTGCTACGCGGCACTCGGCATTGTGCACACGCTTTGGCGCCACATTCCCAACGAGTTCGACGACTACATCGCCAACCCGAAAGAAAACGGCTACCAGTCCCTGCACACCGCAGTGATCGGCCCGGAAGGCAAGGTGATGGAAGTGCAGATTCGCACCGAGGCCATGCACGAGGAAGCTGAGCTGGGCGTGTGTGCCCACTGGTTGTACAAGGGCACCGACACCAACAACAAATCCTCTGGCTATGACGCCAAGATCAACTGGCTGCGCCAGGTACTGGAATGGCAGGAAGAGCTGGGCGATTTGTCCGGCCTGGCCGATCATCTGAAAAGCGACGTGGCCTCCGATCGGGTGTATGTGTTCACCCCGGATGGCCACGTGGTGGATTTACCCCAGGGTGCCACGCCGGTGGATTTCGCCTACCGCGTTCACACGGAAATCGGCCACGCCTGCCGGGGCGCACGGGTCAACAGCCGTATTGTGCCGCTGACCTACCCGCTGAAAACCGGCGATCAGGTGTTCATTCTGACTTCCAACAACCAGGCACCCAGCCGGGACTGGCTGAATCCCAGCCTGGGTTATATCCAGACCTCCCGGGCCCGGGCCAAGGTCACCCACTGGTTCAAGCAGCAGGACCGGGATCGCAACGTTGCCGACGGTCGCGCCATCCTGGAAGACGAATTCAAACGCCTGTCGTTGTACGACGTGGAGTTGTCGGAGCTGGCGAAAAAAGTGAATTACCACTCCACCGACGACATGTTCGCCGCCGTTGGTGCCGGAGATTTGCGCCCGACTCACGTGGCCAACGTGGCGCAACAGTTGTTGGTGCCGAAATCCGAACAGCTGGATCTGAAAATCAGTGCGCCCCGGAAAACGGCTTACGACACCGAGTCCGACATTCAGATCCAGGGCGTGGGCAAGCTCAAGACTCAGGTGGCCAAGTGCTGCAAGCCGCTGCCGGGCGACCCCATTGGCGGTTACATCACGGTGGGGCGGGGCGTGACCGTGCACCGTCAGGACTGCCTGACCTTCCTGAACCTGTGCGAGTTCGAACCCAACCGCATCATCGAGGTGAACTGGGGCGGCACGCCGGCGGCGGTGTACCCGGTGGACATCGACATCGAGGCCTATGATCGGTCCGGCCTGTTGCGGGACATCACCCAACTGCTGTCGTCTTCGCGCAGTGACGTTTTGTCGCTCAATACCCTGACCAACAAAGACGAGAACACCGCCCACATCCGAATTACCGTGGAAATCTCGAGCCTGGAGCAGTTGGCCCGCCTGCTGGCGCAGATTCGTAATCTGCCGAATATCATCGACGTGAGGCGAAAGCGCGGATGAGCTATTCCATCGAAGACCTCAAGTACCTGATGGCCCGCCTGCGGGAGCCGGACACCGGCTGTCCGTGGGATACCAAGCAAACCTTCAAGACCATCGTGCCCCATACCATTGAAGAGGCCTACGAGGTGGCGGACGCCATCGAACAGGAAGACTACTCGCACCTCAAGGACGAACTGGGGGACCTGCTGTTCCAGGTGATTTTCTACGCCCAAATGGGGCGGGAGCAGGAATATTTCGATTTCGATGGGGTGGTGGACCATCTGGTGCGCAAGCTGGTACGGCGTCATCCCCACGTGTTCCCCGAGGGTACCCTGGAGAGCCGTGTCGACCCGGAAAACCGCCCGGACGAAGCCTGGATCAAGGAAAGTTGGGAGCGTATCAAGGCCGAAGAGCGTGCGGAGAAAGCCGACGATGACGGGCCGGAAAGCCGGCTGGACGGCATTGCCCGCACCCTGCCGGCCATGGCCCGGGCCGACAAGCTCCAGCGCCGGGCGGCCCGCCACGGCTTCGACTGGCCGAATGTGGAACCGGTGTTTGACAAACTGCACGAGGAAATCGACGAGCTGAAGGAAGCCTGGCAGGCGGCCGAAGCCGGTACCGGTGAGCGGGATGCGGTGGAAGATGAGCTGGGCGATTTGCTGTTTGTCTGCGTGAATCTGGCGCGGTTCATGAAGGTGACGCCCGAGCAGGCGTTGAACCGTACCAACCACAAGTTCGAGGCGCGCTTCAGGGCCATCGAAAAGGTGCTGGCCGAAGAGGGCCGGGACCTGGACGATGAGACCCTGGAAGCACTGGATACCATCTGGCAACAAGTCAAGGGTGTGGAAAAACGCTGACGGGAGTGTCTGGCGGCTTTGACTAAATGCCTGATTGGGCCGACACTTGAGAGTGTGTAAGCTTATTGATGCAAAACGGAAACAAAGGGGAAATCTGGGTATGAAAATCCGCGAACTGGTGGATCACTGGGACAAGCATGGTCGGGGCCGTTTAACCCGCGAACCCACGTTTGTGTCCCTGTCTGAAGAGCATCATCAGCTGGTGCAGCGGCTGGTGGAGTTGTATCCGTTGAAATCGCCGCAGGAGCTGATGCGTGATCTGTTGACCGCCGCCCTGGACGACCTGGAAACCGGACTGCCCTACAAGCAGGGCGACAAGGTAGTCGCTTACGATGAAGACGGCTTTGAGATCTATGAGGACGAGGGCCTGACCCCGCAATTCGTGGCCCTCAGTAAAAAGCACATGCAGCGACTGAAGAACCGCCCTCAGTCGCCGGCCTGATCAGTTACCGGCTTTCAGCCGTTCATTCAGATCGCCCTGGCTGAGCAGATCATCCAGGGCGGCCGCCACCAGATCATTCAGAATCTCGCCTTCGCTGCGCTCGGGATAAAGCTCGGCCAGCGCCGCAATGCGCGCCGCATCTTCCATCGGCAACCGCAGATTGTACCGGTGTGGTCGTTCCACATCGCTTCTTTCACTGGCCCATTGTTGAGGTAACTCGCTGACTGTCATGTCGGTCTCCCGTCCGGATGCGTATTCGCGATGGACTTTCATCGCCTAGACTTAGTATCGTAAGTTTACTTTGCATCCGTCAATTCAGAAGGACATCGCCGTGACCGAACTGCATCCAGATCTGCGCGAAAACGTACGCATGCTCGGTGAGCTGCTGGGCCACAGCATCCAGCGCTTCCCCGGCATGGACTGCTATGAGCGGATCGAGGAAATCCGGGCGGCGGCGAAAGCCGACCGCAACAACGAAAGCGGTTCCGGCCAGCGCCTGGCAACCCTGCTTCGTCAGCTGGATGACGACGAACTGCTGCCTGTTACCCGAGCCTTTAACCAGTTTCTGAACCTGGCCAACCTGGCCGAGCAGTATCACGGTATTCGCCGCAAACAGGGCCATTCGTCCGACCTGGTGGTGGAATCCCTGAGCGAAGTGTTCGACCGGCTGCAACAGGGTGGCGTTGATCCACAGGAACTGCACAAACGGGTGGCGGACCTACGCATCGAATTCGTTCTGACCGCCCATCCCACCGAAGTGGCCCGGCGTACCCTGATCCTTAAATACGACGAGATGTCCGATTGCCTCGCCCGGCTGGACCACGAGGACTTGCTGCCGGCAGAGCGCGAGGACATCATCGCCCGCCTGACCCGGCTGATCAACGAGGCCTGGCACACCGACGAGATTCGCCATCAACGCCCGACAGCGGTGGACGAAGCCAAATGGGGCTTCGCCGTGATCGAAAACAGCCTGTGGCACGCGCTGCCCCAGTTCCTGCGCAATTTGGATGTTTCTCTGGACGATGCCACCGGTCACGGCCTGCCGCTGCAGGCTTCGCCCATCCGTATTGCCTCCTGGATGGGCGGTGACCGGGACGGCAACCCCAACGTGACCCACGAGGTGAGCCGCGAAGTGTTCCTGCTTGGGCGCTGGAAAGCCGCCGAGTTGTACCTGGCCGATGTACAGGCGTTGCGCAACGAGTTGTCCATGTGGCAGGCCAGCGACGAGCTGCGCCAGGCGGTGGGCGATGCCCCGGAACCTTACCGGGAGGTGCTGGGTGAACTGAAAGCCCGGCTGCTCCGCACCCGTGACTGGGCACTGGCCCGTATGCGTGACGAAAACGCCGACGCCTACGGCATTCTGTTCGAGAAAGACGATCTGGTTGAGCCGCTGGAACTGTGTTATCGCTCGCTGGTGGAGTGCGGCCTGGAAGCCATTGCCAACGGCCCGCTGCTGGATACCATTCGCCGTGCCCATACCTTTGGTCTGCCGCTGATTCGGCTGGATATCCGCCAGGAGGCGTCACGCCACGCCGAGGCGGTGTCGGAGATGGTGGACTACCTGGGGCTGGGCGATTATCTGTCCTGGTCCGAGCAGGAGCGTCAGCAATTCCTGATCCGCGAGCTGGACAGCCGCCGGCCGCTGGTACCCCGCAACTGGCAGCCGTCCGAGCCGGTGCGGGAAGTGCTGGCGACCTGCGAAGTGGTGGCGGAGCAAACGCCGGAGGCACTGGGTTCCTACGTGATCTCCATGGCCAGCAAGCCTTCGGACGTGTTGAGCGTGATTCTGCTGCTGCGGGAAGCGGGCATGAGCTTTCCCATGCGCGTGGTGCCCCTGTTCGAAACTCTGGACGACCTGCAGGGCGCGCCCGAGAGCATGACCGCGCTGTTTGATATCGACTGGTACCGGGATTACTGCCAGGACCGCCAGGAAGTCATGATCGGCTATTCCGACTCTTCCAAGGATGCTGGCCAGCTGATGGCGGCCTGGGCGCAGTACCGGGCCCAGGAACAGCTAACGGAAATTGCCGGGCGGTACGGCGTACACCTGACCCTGTTCCACGGTCGTGGTGGCACCGTGGGCCGTGGCGGCGGGCCAGCCAACCGGGCGATTCTTTCCCAGCCGCCGGGCTCGGTGAACGGCAGTTTCCGGATTACCGAACAGGGCGAAATGATCCGCTTCAAGTTTGGTTTGCCACGGCTGGCGGTGCAGAGCCTCACGCTGTACAGCACGGCGGTGATCGAAGCCACTCTGGCACCGCCGCCCGCTCCGAAGGACAGCTGGCGGGAGATGATGGATTGGCTGACCGAGAAATCGTTGAAATCCTATCGGGATGTGGTGCGGGAACACCCGGATTTTGTGCCTTATTTCCGCCAGGTGACCCCGGAAACCGCTCTGGGCAAGCTGGCGCTTGGCAGCCGGCCGGCGCGACGTAAACCCAGCGGAGGCGTGGAAAGTTTGCGGGCGATTCCCTGGATTTTCGCCTGGACCCAGATGCGCATGATGCTGCCTGCCTGGCTGGGCAGCGACGAAGCACTGGAGGCCGCCGCCCGTGACGAGCGCCTGCCGGAACTGCGGGAAATGATGGAAGGCTGGCCGTTTTTCCGCACCTACGTGGACATGCTGGAAATGGTCCTGGCCAAGGCGGACCTGCGCATCGTCAACTATTACGAGCAGACTCTGGTGGATGACGAAAAACTGCGGGTGTTGGGCGCCAGCCTGCGGGAACGGCTGCGCAGTTGCATCAGCCGCTTGCTGGAGCTCAAGCAGCAGCAGACCCTGCTGGAAGCCGAGCCGGTATTCGCCCATTCCATGAAAGTGCGCAACCCTTACACGGACCCACTGCATTACCTGCAGGCGGAATTGCTGCGCCGGGACCGTCAAGGCGAGGGCAAGGGCGAAGTGCCCGATGTGGTTGAGCGGGCTCTGAAAGTAACCATGGCAGGCATTGCCGCCGGCATGCGTAACACCGGATAAGCAAAGCCAATCATCAAAGGGAGCTTGTATTTTGGCACTGTCTAGTGACTCTACCGCCACTTATCCCGAAGATTTCACTCTGGATGGTGTGGCGCGCCGGCTACAAAATTTGTACCGTTTGCCGCCAATGCCGGCGCTGGCGCTTCGCATCCTGCGTTTGACCGCCGACAACGACTCGACGGCAAGAGATCTGGCGGAGCTGATTGAGCTGGACCCCAGCATGACCGCGCAAATCATGCGCTATGCCCGCTCCGCTCTGTTTAACTATCAGGGCAACCTGTACTCGGTACAGGAGGCTGTTACCCGGGTACTCGGCTTCGACCGTGTGGCTCATATTGCTTTGGGTATCGCCTCTGTGCGTGCTTTTGATGTGCCCCGCGAGGGTACCCTGGGCATGGACAATTTCTGGCGCCATTCGCTTTACTGTGCGTTCCTGACCCGGAGCCTGGCAGAGGCTTCCGGTCAGGATAAAGGTCTGGCCTATCTGTGCGGGCTGCTGCATAACTTCGGGTTGTTGCTGGTGGGCCATTTGTTCCCCGATGACTACGAGACCCTGGCGTGGCTCCGGGAGGACAACCCCGAGGCCAGTATGATGACGCTCGAGCAGGAGGTGTTCGGGCAGGGTCGTCATCAGGATATCCTGACTGTCGGCCATGGAGCCATTGGTGGCATCCTGCACCGGCTATGGCAGCTGCCCGGGCCGGTCATCAAGGCTGCCGGCATGCACCAGCACCTTGGTTACCGGGGGGAGCACGAGCACTATGTCTGGCTTGTTCAGCTGGCCAACGGTCTGTTGAAGGAGCAGGGTATTGGCGATGAGTTCAATCCGGATGATATCGACTCCCTCGCCGGGGCGCTGGGGCTGCCCGCCAGCGCCCTTGACCGCGCCCGGGACGAGATGGCCCGGGTTGCTGCCGACCTTGATGATCTGGCATCCTCCATTTCCCGCTAACCGGTCTGTTCGCCTTGCCGGCGATTCAATGATTCAGACTTGGGCTTTCTCAGTTGGCTACGACTTCGGTATAATGCCCACCCGTTTTTGGTTCGGTGCGCCAACGGTCATTGCGAGTTGCTGAGAGGCTGCCGCAAAGATATTGGTCTTTGTCGTAGCTTTTCCAAAGATATACAAGACAATGGGAGCACAAGGTATATGCGAATTATCATGTTAGGCGCGCCGGGCGCGGGCAAGGGCACGCAAGCCCAGTTCATCACCGAGCGGTTTGCCATTCCTCAGATTTCCACCGGCGATATGCTGCGTGCCGCCATTAAGGCCGGAACCGAGCTGGGTAAACAGGTCAAGGAAGTGATGGCCAGCGGTGGCCTGGTTTCCGACGACATCATCATTGCCCTGATCGAAGAGCGTATCCAGCAGCCGGATTGTGAAAATGGCTTCCTGCTGGACGGCTTCCCGCGCACCATTCCTCAGGCTGAAGCCCTGAAGGAACGTGGCATCGCCATTGATTACGTGGTGGAAATTTCCGTCGATGACGATGAGATCGTCAGCCGTCTGTCCGGTCGTCGTGTACACGAGGGCAGTGGTCGCATTTACCACGTGAAATATGACCCGCCCAAGGCCGAGGGCAAAGACGACGAAACCGGTGAGCCGCTGGTTCAGCGTGAAGACGACAAGGAAGAAACGGTACGCAAGCGCCTGCAGGTTTATCATGACCAGACCGCGCCGCTGGTGGATTTCTATCAGGATTGGGCCGGCAAGGCGCCGTCTGATGCCCCGAAATACGTGCGGGTTGAAGGCGTGGGCAGCATGGACAGCATCCGCGACCAGATCCTGTCCCAGCTCAAGTAATCTCCCCTGAGAAGCAGCAGCCCCGGAGGCATGAGTTCTGTGAAGTTATTGGCACTGGATACGTCTTCGGAAGGCTGCTCTGCCGCGCTCTGGCTTGATGGTCAGCTTGTAGAGCGCTTCGAAGTGGCCCCGCGCGGCCACACCCGCCTGCTGATGCCGATGATCAAGGAACTGTTGGCTGAACAGCAACTGACGCCCGCTGATCTTGACGCTCTGGCGTTTGCCCGGGGCCCGGGCTCATTTACCGGCTTGCGCATTGCAACCGGGGTGGTACAGGGCCTTGCCTGGGGGCTGGCATTACCGGTGGTGCCGGTGTCTTCCCTCGCCGCAGTGGCCTTGTTGGCGATTGAACAGCATTCCCTGGAAAACGGTGATGGCATTGCCGTGGCGTTCGACGCCCGGATGGGTGAGGTCTACTGGGGCACCTTTGAGTGCCATGATGGCCTGCCCGTGGCCATCGGCCCGGAGCGCGTCTGCGCACCCGAAGCGGTTGCCTTGCCAGAAGCTGGGGAGAGTTCTCCACGCCGCTGGTTTGGTGCCGGGGCGGGCTGGCGGTTCCACGAGGCCATGCCTGCGCCGGTAACCGGCCAGTTCGTTGGCCGTGATGAAACGTTGGTACCCCGTGCGGCGCAAGTGGCCCGTCTGGCGGAAATCGCGTTTCAGCGCGGTGAAACAGTCAGTGCCGAGCAGGCCCAGCCGGTATACGTGCGCGATGAAGTGACCTGGCAAAAGCTGCCGGGCCGGGGTTAAGCAGACACGCGCCGGCTGGCGTGAACCTGTTCACTTTTCATCCGCGCCAACTTCTTCCATAATGCCTCTGACGTTTCTTTTTCTCTGCGGTGATCAGCCATGATTGGCGGTTTAAACCCTGCAAATTATTCTCAGATCCAGTCCGGCAACAATACGCCGGCGCGTGAGCGTACCGATATGGCCCGCACGTCGGCGGCAGCGCCCATGTCCGTGGCCATTGAGTCTGCGCGCAAGGATCTCGGAGCACCTGCCCAGGGCCGTGACGGCGCCCCGCAAACCGGCAATGCCAGCGAATCACCGGAGGCCACCACTCGCCGCGTGGAAGCCCGGCGCGCCGCTGAAGATGCCCGCCTTGAAAGTTTTCGTGCCGATGACGTCTCGCCCTCGGCGGCACGGGCATTGTCTACGTTTGCCGGTGTGGCAGCGGCCGGTCAGGAGTACGAAGGTGGCTCGGTGCTCTCCGGCATTGATATCATGGTCTGATGACCGAATCCTCCCTGAAAGCATGTTCCCCCCTGCCGCCGGCGCTTGCCGGTGAACTCGCCGTTGCCTGCTCTGCTTTGGGCGACTCACAGGCGGCCCGTTCCCTGGCCGATCAACTGGGCCTTCAATGGCTGGGCACCGCCGAGCCGAAAAGAGTTCGTGAAGCGGCTTTGCTGCTGTTTTTCGATGACCGTGGCCTGTGCCTGCAATTAACCGGAAAGGGTGCGCCGGGACCGGTCAGGGCCGAGTTTGTGACCGGTAAAATGGGATACCGGCGGGAACATGGCGGCGGCGCCGGGCAGCTGGTGGCAAAAGCGGTGGGCCTGCAGAAAACCCGCACGCCACTGCACGTGCTGGATGCCACCGCTGGCCTGGGGCAGGATGCGTTTGTGCTGGCCGGCCTGGGTTGCGAGGTAACCCTGTTTGAGCGTAACCCGGTGATTCACGCCTTGCTGGCAGATGGGCTGGCCAGAGCGGCCCTGAACCCGGATTGTGCGCCGGTGGTTGCCCGCATGCACCTACAGCCGGGTAACGCCATTAACTGGTTGGCCGGTGCCGACGGCGATGCGGCGGATGTGATCTACCTGGACCCGATGTTTCCCCACCGCGACAAGTCCGCTCGGGTGAAAAAAGAAATGGAAGTGTTCCGCCGGGTAGTGGGCGATGACGACGACGCCGGCGAGCTGCTGGCCGCCGCTCTCGCCTCCGCTCGTTACCGGGTGGTGGTCAAGCGCCCGCGCAAGGCACCGGAAATTACCGGGCCGGAGCCTGCAACGCGGGTGGAAGGCAAAAGCAGCCGCTACGACATCTACCCAATCAAGGCCCTGCCGGCGTAAGCCGTTGATCAGGGCCTTTCGCTCCTCCTATCCCCGCAACAGTTATGCGTTCATCATGGTGATCTGCTGGATGGCCTGACGCTTTTCCACACTCAGCACCAGCCGGGCGTCTTCGGCCACCTGCTGCAGGCCTTCGCCGTAACACAGCAGGCCATTCGGGTCGGCTTCCAGCACCCTGTTTTTCTGCATGTTGGCGATGAAGTTGCGGAACAGGGTCTTGTCGAAAAACTCCGGCGCGTTCAGCCCGAACAGGATCGACATGCGTTCGGCCAGCAGCGTGCTTTGTTCTTCCAGTTCTTCGGCAGTCAGCTTGCCGGAACCGTACTTGCGCAGAATGCCCAGCACAATGTGGTAACGCTCCAGGGTCTGGATGATAAAGCGGGCCAGAATGCGCAGGCGGAGCATTGCATCGGTGCCTTCGTCCGGGCGGCCGATGTGGTTGTCGGGCAGCTGTACCAGCAGCTCTTGGGCAATCAGTACATCAATCCATTGATCAATAACCGACTCGATGTTTTCCGCCGGGTAGTGCAGGAACAGCTCCGACTGCAGGTATGGGTAGGCGACGGAGGCCAGGAAAGCGATTTTGTCGCGCCGCAGGCTGTCCTCGTTCTCGAACAGGCTGGCGATCAGCGCCGGCAGCGCGAACAGATGCTGGATATTGTTGCGGTAGTAGGTCATCAGGATGGCGTTGCTGCCTTCCAGTGCAATGATATCGCCGAGTTTTTGCGGTTGGCGCAAAACCAGCCTCATGCCTTCACAGTAGGCCAGCCAGTCGCGGCCGGAACCGTCCGGCAGGGTCACCGTTTCGGCATAAGGGTAGGCGCGTAAAAGGGCGGCGTACTGATCCATCAGCCGGATCAGCTGGCCTTCGTCCATGGCCATGCGCTCGGTGCCCAACAGGGCGGTGGCGGTCAGGCCAATGGGATTGACCGCCACTGCCGCGTTAATACGGCTGGCAACGTTATCGGCCAGGTGGTTAACCACGTTTGGTAACCATTGCGGACGGTAGTCTTCCGGGTAACTTTCCTCGCGCCAGCCCGGCTGTTGCTGGTCCAGCACCTCGCCGAGGGCGATGGGCTCGCCAAAGTTCAGCGACACCTTGCCGAAAGAGCTGCCCAGTTTGCGGGCTGTTTTCGCCAGCCCCAGCACGCTCTCTTTTTGTTTCTTCTTGCCTCTTAGCTCGCCCAGGTATGAGCGGCCTTCCATAACCTTCTCGTAACCGATGTACACCGGCACAAACACAATGGGCTTGCGGTGGTCCCGCAGAAAACTGCGCACGGTCATTGCCAGCATGCCCGGGCGTGGCTTCAGCATGCGCCCGGTGCGCGAGCGGCCGCCTTCAACAAAATATTCCACCGAGTAGCCCCGGGTGAACATCTGGTGCATGTATTCATTGAACACGGTAGCGTACAGCGGGTTGTCTCGAAAACTACGGCGCATGAAAAAGGCCCCGCCTCGGCGCAGGATCGGCCCGACGATAGGCATGTTCAGGTTGATACCAGCAGCGATGTGAGGCGGCATCAGGCCGTTTTCGTAGAGTACGTAAGACAGCAACAGGTAATCGATGTGCGAGCGGTGGCAGGGGACATAGACCACGGCACTGTCCCGGGCAGCTTCCCGGGCCACTTCGATATTGTGAACATCAATGCCTTTGTACAAACGGTTCCACAGCCAGGACAGCAGCCGTTCCATCACTCGTATGGTGACCACCGACATACTGGCGGCAATCTCGTCGGCGTATTTGTAGGCTTTTATGCGCACTTTTTCTGGCGGCAGGTTTTGTTCTTCCGCCGTGGTCCTGATGGCGTCCCTGACCGCCTGGGTGCGGACCAGCCCTTCCACCAGCGTGCGACGGTGGGACAGGTCCGGGCCCAGCACCGCCCGGCGGGTACGCCGGAAATGGGTACGCAGCAGGCGGGCCAGTTTGCGGTTGGCTTTGGCCTCGTGATCCCGGTACTCGGTTACCACCTCCTGCAGTGACAGGGGGGTATCGAATTGCACGTAGGTATTGCGCCCGTGCACCAGAATGATCAGGAATTTCTGCAGCCGGCCGGCCACCGACCAGGTGTCAGACAGCAACAGCTTGACCAGGGATTTCTCCTTGTCCGGCGAGCGGCCCCAGAACAGTGATACCGGCACAATTTGCACGTCGGTGTTTGGGTGCTCCAGGCCGAATTGGACCAATGCGTTGAACTCGCCGGTGGCTACCGGCTTTTGCCGGCGGCCCCGGAACAGGCCACCAATACGCTTATACAGGCAGAAAAACGAACGTTCCGGCGCCTGTTCACCGGGTTGCTGGTGGTGGGCGCCAGGCAGCCCGGCCCGGATAACCTCTTGTTCCAGCACCAGCCGGGCAGACAGCGAGCGGTACTGCAGCACGTAACACACGGGCTTTTCCGGATTCAGGCCCAGGGCTTGCGGGCTGTTGCCACTGACCCGAGTGCGCACCCATAAAAACAGGATCTTGCGGAAAAAAGACAGGATCAGGCGACGAATGCCCTGGTAAAGTCGCATGAACGGTTACTCCGGTGGGGGAACAGAGGGCAAGTCTAACCGGTTGGGGCAGGAGGGCAAAGTGTCGGCCGCTTTCCGGCAGGTGTGATACATTGACAGCTTGTGACCGTGCGACCGCACATCGGATTTCAACGCTTTAACGGACAACAGACGGCCATGACAACGGATCATAACTCTCTCTGGCAGCCCGGGTGGTCGGAACAGTCGCCCGCCGAAGGCGATCGGGTGCTGGCGTTTGCCGGCAATAACCTGCTCAAGCCCGGGGATGACTGGTTTTTGCGCTGGGGAGGCCCGGAGATGGGGGGCAGCCGGCCGCAGGCCTTATTCATGGGAACCTGGGCGGGAGAGAATCTGTTTGTCACCGGCCTGCCGGATTCCGGAGTGCCGGGGGTGGAACTGATCACGCTGCGAGAGGCGTTGCTGGAGCGCACGGGGGCGCCGTCGGAGCTGCTGAATACCGCATTTCAGGTCTGGCAGTGGTGGCAGGATCACCGTTTTTGCGGTCGCTGCGGCGAGCCCACCGGGCCGCATCCCAGAGAGCGGGCACGCTGGTGCGAGCGTTGTGCCATGCCCTGGTACCCGCGCATTGCGCCCTGCATTATTACCGTGATTCGCCGGAACGAGCGTTTTCTGCTGGCCAAATCGTCCCGGGTGACTCGTAATTTCTACAGCCTGATTGCCGGGTTTGTTGAACCGGGCGAGAGCCTGGAACAGGCAGTGGCGCGGGAAGTTATGGAAGAAACCGGTCTGGAAGTGGAAAACATTCGTTATCGCGCTTCCCAGCCCTGGCCTTTTCCTCACCAGCTGATGGTCGGATTCTTTGCCGATTACAAGGCCGGTGAGCTGCACCTGCAGGAAGACGAACTGGCGGATGCCGGTTGGTTCAGCGTTGATGATCATCCACCGGTGCCGCCGCCGGCCACCATTGCCGGGCGGTTGATTGCCGCCATGAAAGCGGAAATTGCCGGCGTGGGAGGGCAGGGCCGTGATGGTTGAACGCCTGCCCCGGGTACTGGTGTTCGATTCCGGCGTGGGCGGGCTCAGCGTTGCCCGTTGTATCCACCAATACCGGCCAGATGCCGAACTGGTGTACCTGGCCGACAATGCCAGATTTCCCTACGGCGATCTGGCCGAGCCGGTGGTGGTGGAGCGCTGTTGCCACTTGATTGGCCGGGCGCTGGAAGAAACCCCGTGTGATGTGATCGTAGTGGCCTGCAATACCGCCAGCACCGTGGCCTTGCCCGCGCTGCGGGCGCAAACCGATGTGCCAGTGGTGGGCGTGGTGCCGGCGGTAAAACCGGCCGCGGCCAGCACGGAAAACCACAGAATTGGTGTGTTAGCCACCCCGGCGACGATTCAACGACCCTATCTGGACGAGCTGATCGACAGGTTCGCGAAGGACTGCGAAGTGGTTCGGTTGGGGCTGCCGGAGCTGGTGCGCTGGGCTGAAGACCGGGTGGCGGGCAAGACGCCCCCGCAAGACGATGTTTATCGGGTACTGCGCCCCTTGCGTGACGCGGGGGTAGATACTGTGGTGCTCGGCTGTACCCATTACCCCTTGCTGTTGCCCTGGTTGCAGGCCGCGCTGCCGCAGGTCCGGCACTGGGTGGATTCAGGCCCGGCCATTGCCCGCCGGGTGGATGATCTGCTGGCCAGGGCCGGCTTTGTCGCCATGGCAAACCGGGCCACCGCCGACAAGGGCGCGGTGGTCAAGGTGCACTTTACCGGCGTGGAACCGGCCAATCTTGACCGCTTCATAGCGGATTTGGGGTTGCGCCGGGTTTTGCGTACAATCGCTGGCAACAACTTGTAAGGAATCTGTTGAATGACACAAACAATCATCATTGCTGATGATCATCCGCTGTTCCGGGCAGCATTGAAGCAGGCGGTGACTCAGGCAGTGCCGGATGCCAGCACGGTGGAAGTCGACAGCATCAAGTCATTGCAGGCGGCAGTGGAATCCCACCCGGACGCCGACCTTATTCTTCTGGATCTGACCATGCCCGGTGCCCACGGTTTCTCGGGGCTGGTGTTCATGCGTGGCCAGTATCCCGGCCTGCCGGTAGTGGTGGTATCCGGTTCCGAGGATTTGCAGGTAATGCGCCGTTCCATTGATTATGGCGCCTCTGGTTTCATTCCCAAATCCGCTCCGCTGCCCACGATTACGCTGGCGATTCAGGCGGTGTTGGAAGGGGATGTCTGGTTGCCGGACGGCATCGCCGAGAAGATCGAGCGCATGCAGGCAGAGGCGACCGATTTTTCCGACCGGCTGGCGTCACTCACACCGCAGCAGTTCCGTGTACTGGGGATGCTGGCGGAAGGTTTGTTGAACAAGCAGATTGCCTACGATCTGGATGTGTCTGAGGCGACCATCAAGGCGCATATCACGGCGGTGTTCCGCAAGCTGGGTGTACGTAACCGCACTCAGGCGGTGATTGCGATTCAGCAGATGGAGATTGATCCGGCGGATCAGTCTTTGTCCGGGGGCTGATAAAAGCAATTAAGCAAGTGCCCAAGCAAGCGGGTAGGGCTTTCCAAAACACGCTGTTAATACATCCCTGTAGCGCTCGAGCTCCGCCCTTCAGCGCTAATTGCTCCTGCGTCGCGCTGAAGGTCCAGGGCAGGCCATCCTTGGCCAGCCCGTGAAGAGCGTTCGCTCTTCACCCATGGCTCCGCACGGTTTTGGAAAGCCCTACCCGCTCGCTTGTTCAGGCTATGGTGCTAGCCCTCTCCTCATTTACTGGCATACCCCAGCTTCTTGTCTACCAAATTAAAGCGATCCTTTCCCTGCGCCCACAGGTCGAAGTTCTCCAGGAACTGGTCGGTCAGCGCGCGCTTCCAGCCAATGAAGTCCCCGGCCATGTGGGCACTCATGGTCACATTTTCATAGTCCCACAGCGGGTGGTCTTCGGGTACGGGTTCTTCTTCGAACACGTCCAGGCCGGCGCCGGCTATTTCGCCATTATCCAGAGCGCTGATCAGATCGTCGGTCTTCACGATCGGGCCGCGACCGATGTTGATTAGCCGGGCGGTGTTTTTCATGGCCTTGAAGGCTTTCTGGTCAAACAGGCCTTCGGTTTGGGGCGTCAGTGGGGCGGCGATGACCACAAAATCCGCCAATGGCAGTTGCTCGAACAGGTCGTCGTTGCTGTGAATGGCCTCGAAATCCGGGTCGTCATCCTTGGCCTTGCGGGCAATGCCGTGGGGTTCCATGCCGATGCCCCTTGCCAGTCGGGCGATCTGGTGGCCGATGGAGCCGGCACCCACAACCAGTACCCGTTTTTTATGAACCAGCTCGGTATCGCGGTGTTTCCACTGGTGCTTTTGCTGTAGCCGGATGTTTTGCGGGAAATCCTTGGCAAACATGAGCATGGTGCAAGCTACGTACTCGGCGATGCCCCGGTCGAAAATACCCCGGGCGTTGGTTACCGTTACGTCACTTTCAATCAGGCCGGGGAACATCAGGGCGTCGACGCCAGCGCTGGTGGCGTGAATCCACTGCAGGCGGTCGGCGGCTGGCCAGGCGGCTTCAAATGCCTCGGTGCGGAAGTCGGTCACCATCATCACATCGGTGCCGGGCAGGGTGTCACGCAGGGTTTGCTCGTCCCAGGCGAAGCGTACTTCGCCGCGTGCTTTCACCTCTTCGATACCGGGTGGTGCGTCTTCACCCGGTGCAGTCAGTACGGTGATAACAGGCTTATCGGATACTGTCATCGGTCCTCCGGAAAAAATGGTTGCGTCAGCGGAACTTATCTACAGTCTGGTTGCACGCTGGTTGTGGGTCAAGCCTGCTTGCTCCGGCGATCTTTACTGGCTAACCTGCAGGGGTATTCAACAATTTAGCCTGTATTCAGGAGGTGTGTATGGCAGAGGCCGTCAACAAGGACACCGGCCGCACCGGGCCGCGGAAAATGAAGTATCGCAAAGCGAAGGCCAGCTGGAACCCTGCCATGCAGGCCATTCCGGTGTCTGGTATTCGCCGGTTGGTGAACATGGCGGCGGACATGAGCGATGTTATCCATCTCTCGATCGGGCAGCCGGACCTGCCCACGCCCAAGCACATCATCGACGCTTACGTGGATGCGCTGAACGCGGGCCAGACCGGTTACACCATGGATGCTGGCCTGCCGGAGCTGCTCAATGCTCTGGCGGAGTACTACGGCAAGCGTTACAACCGGGAGCTGAGCCCGGAGAACATCCTGATCACCAGTGGTGCCACCGAGGCCCTGTACCTGGCCATTTCGGCCACCTCGGCGCCGGGCCGCCAGTTCCTGGTGACCGATCCCTCGTTCCTGCTGTATGCGCCGTTGATCCGCATGAACGGCGGTGAGGTGAAGTACATTCCCACCCGCGCGGAGAACAATCACCAGCTGGACCCGGACGATGTGATCCGTGCCATGGGCTCGCGCACCTTTGCGTTGATTCTGAACAACCCGAACAACCCCACCGGTGCCGTGTACCCGCGCAGCACCGTGGAAACCATCATGGAAGAGTGCGCGTACCGGGGCATCCAGGTGTACGCCGACGAAGTGTACGACCACATGATTTTTGATGACGACGAGTTCGCCAGTGTGCTGAATTGCTCCATGGACCTGGACAACGTCATGTGCATCAGCAGTTTCTCAAAAACCTACAGCATGGCGGGCCTGCGGGTAGGTTGGGTGATCTCCAGTCAGGCGGCGATCAAGTCACTGCGCCGGTACCACATGTTTACCACCTCGGTGGCCAATACGCCGGCCCAGTTTGCCGGCGTGGCGGCACTCACGGCCGACCAGAAATGCGTGAATGATATGGTGGATATTTATCGCCAGCGTCGGGACCGCATCGTCGAGCTGGTTGACCAGACGCCGCACCTGACCGGCTACAAACCGGGCGGCGCGTTCTACGCCTTTCCGAACCTGCCGCCTCATGTGGACGGCTCGGATCTGGCGTTGCGCATGCTCAAGGAGACTGGCGTTTGTGCGGTGCCCGGCGATGCCTTCGGGGATGACTGCGGTAACGCGCTTCGGTTCAGTTTCGCCACCAGTTGTGAGCGGATTGAAGAGGCGTTTGACCGCATCATTCCGTGGATGGCCAAACAGCAGTTCTGATGCGTTATGCCAGCTCTTGATTCGGTCATGATCCAATGCCCCTACTGTTGGGAAATGCTGGATATCAGCGTTGACCCTTCAGTAGAGGAGCAGGAGTACGTGGAAGATTGCCAGGTATGCTGCAATCCGATACTGATTTCGGTGGTGATCAGTGCGGATGGCACGCCCCAGGTGGAAGCCAGGGCAGAAAACGAATAGCCGCAACTGCGGCTGAACTGAAGACCGATCCTTCGAGATACCCGAACCATGATAACGAAACGATTAACGGGCCTGCTTTTGCTGGTCAGTGTTTTGCTGGCCAGTGGCTGCGCCAGCTTTTCTCCCTATTCCATTTCACAGGCGCAAATAGAGCGGCACTTGCAGGATGCGGTGGCCGATTTTGACCGCCAGCAACTCAACAGCGGTTCGCCGCTCAGTCTGAGCCTGAGTGATGCCGACATTACCCTGGGCCCGGACAGCCGGGATGTGGCGGTGATTGATTTGCGTGGTCAGGTGGCGCTGAATGCGTTGATGACCAAACTGCCGGTCGATATCGCCCTTAAGCTGGAAGGCGCGCCAGTGTACGACAGTGAGGAAAAGGCGGTGTATATCCGGCGACTGAATCTGCTGGAAAGCTCCATTGATTCGCCGTTCTTCAAGGGTGATCTGGCACCGGTCACGGATTCGGTGATGCGGGTGGTGGCGCAAATGCTGGAGACCATGCCGGTGTACCGGCTCGATGAAAGCGACACGACGCAGCGCATGTTCGGCATGGTGCCGATGGACATTCGCGTGGCGCCGGGCCGGCTGGAATTTGTCATGGCTGAGTAGAGCCTGAGCGCACGTAGTAAACCGTGCAGGCAGAACGCAAAAAGGGAGTGGCCGCGGCCACTCCCTTTTTTGAGCTTTTTGGAAATGTAAAGCTGCTTACTTAAGGCGGTCACACACAGCCGTGCCGATTTCCCGGCAGGCCCGCTGTTGCTCACCGGACTCAGCCAGGTCCGCCGCAACGGCATCAAACAGTTCCTGGCCGGCGGTGGCCATGGCCGGGTCTTTGCGGCCCAGCCACTCGAGCATTCGGGCGGTAGTGAACAGCATGGCGGTTGGGTCGGCGATGCCCTGGCCTGCGATGTCCGGCGCACTGCCGTGGGTGGGTTCGAACATGGACGGCATGTTTGGATCGGTCGGGTTCAGGTTGCAGGAGGGCGCCACGCCCATGCCGCCGGACAATACCGCTGCCAGGTCGGTCAGGATGTCGCCCTGCAGGTTACTTGCTACCACCACGTCGAACGCCCAGGGGCTCTGTACGAACTTCATGCAGGCGGCATCCACCAGCTCGTGGTGGGTGGCGACATCCGGGTATTCCTTGCTGATTTCCTCAAATACCTCGGTATACATGTCCCCCCAGTGGCGCAGGGCGTTGCGCTTGGTGATGATGCACACCTGGCTTTCGCAGCTGCGGCCATCAAGCGTGCGGAAGCTGCGGGTACGGCCTTCCTGCAGGCGGTTTGCGGCACGAATGCGGGCCTGCTCGAAGCCGTAACGGATGATCCGTTCGGTGGCCTTGCGGGTGAATACTTCCATCTGGGTGGCCACTTCGTCCGCCGTGCCCTTGCGTAGCCGGCCACCCTGGCTGACATATTCCCCTTCGCTGTTTTCCCGAATCACCAGCATGTCGATGTCTTTGGCTCGTTCGTCCTTGAGGTATTGCCGCGCGCCGGGTAGCAGGCGGGCCGGGCGTTCGCACACCCATTGGTCAAAGCCCTTGCGCATTTCCAGCAGCGGAGCCAGCGACACGCTGTCGGGGAGCAAGTGGCGGTCGGGGTCGTTCATGGGGCCGGGATCTCCCAGGGCGCCCAGCAGAATAGCCTGATAATTACGCAGTTGCTCCAGTGCATCCTGGGGCCAGACTTCGCCGTGCTCCTCATGCCAGGCATGGGAGGGCCAGGGATAACGAGTCCACTCGAGTTTGAGGTGATGCTTTTCCCGCAGCACTTCCAGACAACGGACAGCTTCAGCGATAACTTCAGGACCAACGCCGTCTCCGGGCGTGATGGCAATGCGCATGGTTTCGGCCATTCAGTAATCTCCATTTGCGAGTTTGGGTAATAGCGGCCAAACCCCAGTGTAGACTTCGCCAGCGCAGATGCCAGTTACCTATACGTATGATAGTTAACGAGTGTTGCCAATCTTCGCGGATGATAACTATAGTGGAGCCTGTCGGTTTTCTTTATGCTTCTGTCTAGACTCAAGACAGACCCATCTTACGGAGCCTTTGTGGACAAACCCGAAATATTATTTGACGAATCCCACTGTGGCCAGTGCGCTTGTGGTGAAGGGCTGGACTTCTCTTTCAGCTTTGCGTTTCAGCCGATCGTGGATGCGACGCAGAAGTCCGTTTATGCCTATGAGGCTCTGGTTCGGGGTACCGAAGGGCAAGGCGCCATGTCGGTGCTTTCCCAGGTGAACGAGCGAAACCGCTATTCATTTGACCAGATATGCCGGGTGAAAGCGGTGAAGCTGGCCTCGAAGCTGAATATGCAGTCGATGCTGAGCATAAACTTCATGCCCAACGCCGTGTACCGGGCAGAATATTGCATTCGCACCACTTTGGCGGCTGCCAAGAATTATAACTTCGATACCAGCAAGATTATTTTTGAGCTGACCGAGGGTGAAAACCTGTCGTCGGTGGGACACCTGACGTCCATCATTGAGGCGTACCAGGAGATGGGCTTCAGCACGGCCATTGATGACTTCGGTGCAGGCTACTCCCGTTTCAACATCATGATGGCCAGCCCGCCGAATCTGTTGAAGCTGGACATGGCGCTGGTTCGAAACATACACAATGAGCCGAACAAACAGGCAGTCGTGGCTGGTATTATTACCATGATGCGCCAATTGGGTGGCAAGATTGTGGCCGAAGGCGTGGAAACGCCGGAGGAATACTACTGGTTACGCTCGCAGGGCATTACCCTGTTCCAGGGCTTTTTGTTTGCCAAACCCGGGTTCGAGTGTTTGCCCGAACCTGTCTGGCCCGATTAACCCTTCCTGACCACGGGATAACTGTGTGTTTTATCGCCTGATTACCCTGATTGGCGGCCTCGTATTCGTGGCCGCCCTGTTCGCACTGCTTTGGTTTTTCTGCAAGAAATTTTTGCAGGCCAGGGGCGTGACGGAGTCGTTGTCTGACAAGGCAACGGTGCTGGCTACCTGGACTTTCGCCGGTATTGCGGTTGGTCTGGTGTTCGCGGTTGTTGGCGCCTTCGTGCTGGGCCCCTGGGCGTTCTATCGAACGGTTCGGGGGCATGACATGGCACTGTCTGACGCCGCTGCCGTTTGGTGGGGGCTGGGTATTGTCAGCCTGTCATTGGGGCTGACCGGGGCGGGCTTTTTCGGCTTCCTGATGCTGGTGGGTGCATACTGAGCCAGTTACGCCAGCGTATGTGCTACAGGCACGCCAGTTCACTGAAATCGCCATTCAGGCCCTGAACCCGGTTCACCAGGTGCTCGCGGTGGCCGGTATCGCCCGCTACCAGCACATCGTGCAATAGCTCGGCCATCGCGGCCTGGCTTTCTGCCGACATGGCCTGATAAGCCGGGCCCCGGGCCTGTTCGTAATTGACCAGCAAATCTTCAATGCGTGCGGCAAAACCGGGCTCATCGCGCCCCTGGAGAGCGTCATTCAGGGCCTCTTGCCAGTTTTGCCGGCCCTGCAGCCAGATTTCCGTTTGCCGCCCGCGATTGGCGGACCAGCTGGTTACGATGGCCTGCTGGTCGTTGTTCAATGCTCCTAGCCAGTTTTCCAGCCGTTCCCGAGTGCGTTGTGCCCGGGCCTTGGCTGTCTGTTCCGGGCTGCCTGCCAGCATTTCCTGTTCGAGCTCGCGCTGGTTTTCCGCCATGTTACTCGCCAGCTCCCTGACTTGCCGGTCGGAAAGGTCTTCCAGCAGATTGACGGCAACCGGTGTCGCCTGGCTCATCAACTGAGGTATGAACGCCAGCAACCGTTGCTGGTGATAGCGCACGGTGTCGCGGTCTGGCACGCCGGCCATCAGGTCAGCTTCCAGCTGTGTCAGCCAGCCGGTGTAACGGGGCAGTTCGGCTGAACAATGCCATCGCTTGAGACTGGCCAGATCGGTATCCAGACGCGAACTCTGTTCGGATGTCAGGGTGACATACTAATGCGAAACTTTGTATCCGAACACCGGTCAACGCAATTCCCGAAAGATTATCTACGAACTTAACCTATTGATTTATCGTTGAAATAACGAGTTTTCGGTATTTTTCAGTCGATATATTTAAGTGTTCGGCTACTTTGTTACCCATTAGTAGTCTTCCACCCACCAGACGATACCCCAGTCTGCAAAGCGATAGGCGGTTTTGGTGGAGCTGCAGCCTGCCAGAAATGTGGTCAGAAGCAGGACGATAATCGCGGATTTACAGAAGCGTGCGGCGGCCATAATGATCTCTCTCGGTAAAAAGCCGTATGGAAACCCGTTGCATGCTTATTATGATGTCTCGCTGTTTCCGGGTGCGGTTCTTTTTATCGGTACGAATTGCTTTCAAAAATGGATGGCGTGGGTGGTTGATCCATGCCGGGAGGGAATATGTCCACATTCAAGGTAACGCAGCTGCGGCGCTTCGTGTTCTCGTTTTACATGTCCGGGATTATGTCGCTGCTGATGTCTGGCATTATCACGCTGATCAACACCGGCCTGGCGGAGGGTTTTTTAATGCGCTGGGGGCCGGCATTTGCCATCGCCTGGGCCGTCGCGTTTCCGATAGTGACGTTTGTAGCGCCCATGGCCGGCAAGCTGGCGGATAAAACCATGGAGAAGGTGTTCAAGTCAGGCTGAGGCCTGCCTTTCGTGCTCACTGGATGGTTGTGCTGCGTTGGTCCAGGTTGTCCGATTGGGAAATCGTGGTGCCGGTGGGTGGTCGGTAATGCAATGAGTGCAGAACCTGGTCGAGTACCGCTTTGCCATTCCACGCCGGGTCGTTGTTGACCATGCCGACGATCGCCCAGGTGGTGTTGTTCTCGTCGCGGGTGAAGCCGGCGATGGAGCGGACATTGGCCAGCAATCCGGTTTTGATACGGCCCTTGCCGTCCAGCCCGGTATTTTTCAGGCGGCGGGCCATGGTTCCGTCCATGGCGATGATGGGTAGTGACGCCATCAAATCGGAAGCATAAGGGCTGGCCCAGGCCTGTTGCAGGATTTTTACGCCCTGGCGGGCAGTGATCCGGCCATGACGGGTGAGCCCGGAGCCGTTGTCGATTACCATGCCGGCGGTGTTGATGCCCTTGCTTTCCAGCCAGCTGTAGATTGCTTCAATACCGGCGACCCGGTCATCCTGCTGATTCTGTTCACGCTTTTCAGCGCCAATGGCCAGCAACATCTGGCGGGCCATGACATTGCTGCTCCACTTGTTGATGTCTCGTACCATGGTGACCAGATCCGGCGAGGTGGTTTGCATCATCAGGCGTGCGTTGTCCGGTGTTGCGGCCAGGCGATTGCCACCGCTTACGGTGACGCCGGTTTCCGCCAGCACGGAGCGGATCAGCGAAGCGGAATACTGCTCATGGGGCAGCAGCGACAAATAGGTGGTGGTGCGGCAGCCCTGGGGCAGTTCGCCGGTCACTTTCACGGTGACCTGGTTGTCGCCATGAAAGATCGGTGTCCAGTTAAAACGACGGCGGGCCGGGCAGGGCCCTTCGGCGGTGGCGGTAATGCGGTTGTCGATGGTGACTTCGGCCAGGTTTGGAGTAACCCACGCCTGGGTGCCTCGTTCATCCGAGCGAACCTGGAAATGCAGCAGGTTCAGGTTTGTCAGGTAGGCGGAAGGCTCCACCAGAAATGGCCGGTAGGGGTTGTTGCCAGTGTCGTCGAATGGCGGGAAGCCCTCTACCTGAAAGTGGGTGCCGTCCAGCACCAGGTCACCGTTAATGCGGGTGATGCCCATGGCCTTCAGTTCGCGTAGGGTACTCCAGAGCCGTTCCAGGGTCAGTTTCGGGTCGCCACTGAAACGGGTGTACAGGTTGCCGTCCAGCGTGTTGCCGTTAATGGTGCCGTCGGTTAGAAACTCGGTGGTCCAGCGGTGATTGGGCCCCAGCAGTTCCAGTGCTGCGTAGGTGGTGACGAGCTTCATGATGGAGCCGGGGCTCATCAGTCGGTCAGCGTTTACATACTGGTCGATCCCCGGGCCATCAAGCGGTACGGCGGCCACGCCCAGACCTTCGTCTGTGCTGAGTGAGTCTGCGGCTACATCGCGGATGTTTGAGGCCCATAGGTGGGCGCTGGCAAAGGTGTCTGGCGAGGTTTCCTGGGCGGTGCCCGGCGTGGCCAGTGTGCAGGACATTGCCAGCACCAGCGCCTTCAGTACCGTGGGGGCAATGCTGGCTTTCCGGTAAAGCCGCTTACAGGGGCGCTGGGGCAGCATGGTTGACGTCCTTTGGGGTGGTCTTTCAAACATAGCCTAACCGTAATGGTAACACCACGGCAATACTCTACACTGCACATTAAAAACTAGTTACAGCTGTCTGGTTTGTAAAGGTTTTTTGTGGAAGATGTTTCTGTGTTCCGGTGCGGGTATGATCAGGTTGTTGAATTTAAATACTTTGTAAGAGGAATCATCATGAGAACCGGCCAGTGTCTGTGCGGTGACATTCGTTTTGAGTACGAGGGGCCTCTGGGGCCGATTGCCTTGTGCCATTGCAGCCAGTGTCGGCGAGCCCACGGCAGTGCCTTTTCGGCCAGCGCTCCGGCGCAGAAGGTGCGCTTTCGGTTTGTCGCAGGCGAGGAGCTGATTACTGAATTTGAGTCCCGGCCGGGTAAGTATCGGGCGTTTTGTAGCCGGTGTGGTAGCCAGCTTTACAGCCGGGTGGATGCGATTCCCGGTATTTTGAGGTTGCGGGTTGGGGCGCTGGATGGGCCCGTTGGGCAGAAGGCGGCTCAGCATGTGTTTGTGGGTTCGAAGTCGGACTGGTTTGAGATTACCGATGAGTTGCCGCAATTTGAGAAGACTGAGCGGACGAATGACCCCCACTGATCTGGGGGCCACGGAGTCAGGGAGGCTCTTCCAAAAACCGCTACAAGCACATTCCCTGTGCGCTTATTTCGGGCCATCCCTGGCCCTCAAAATTTTTGGAAGAGCCTCCCTGACTCCGTGTTTAAACTCACTGCTAGACCTCCGCATGTCGCAGTTTTAAGTCTTATTGCGCCGGCACTATCCGATAAACCTTCCCTCTTGGCGAATCCGTCAGTAACCATAGCGCGCCATCCGGCCCCATTCGCACATCGCGGATGCGTTCATCCAGGTCTGTCAGCAGGTCTTCCTCTTCTACCACATCGCCATTCGCTATGCTCAGGCGCACCAGTTTGCGCATAACCAGAGCACCTACGAACAGGTCGCCTTGCCACTCGGGGAACAGCTCGCCGGTGTAGAAGGCCATGCCGGAGGGGGCGATGGATGGGTCCCAGTAGTGCAGTGGGTCTTTGATGCCTTCCATGGTGGTTTTGCTGGTGATGGGCAGGCCGGAGTAGTCGATGCCATAGGTTACTTTCGGCCAGCCGTAGTTGGCGCCGGCTTCGAGGATGTTGATTTCGTCGCCGCCTCTGGGGCCGTGTTCGTGAGTCCAGATGTCGCCGGTTTTCGGGTGGATGGTCATGCCCTGAATATTCCGGTTACCCCAGGTGTAAAGGGTATCGTTGGCCGAACGTTTATTCAGAAACGGGTTGCCGGGTGCCGGCTCGCCATCAGTGGTGATGCGGTGTACGCCGCCGGCGTCGTCTTGCCGGTCCTGGGCACGGTCCATGTCGCCCCGGTCGCCAACGGAGATGTAGAGGTAGCCATCGTGATCAAATTCCAGCCGGCTGCCAAAGTGGCGGCCGGCGCGGGAGCGGGGCAGGGCTTCGAAGATGACGTTTACATCGCTCAGCGTTTCACCATCAAACACCGCCCGTGCAACGCGGGTGGTCAGGCCTTCGCGGGTTTTGTGGGCGTAGCTCAGGAAAAGCTGGCGGTTGTCTGAAAATTCCGGGTGCAATACCACGTCCAGCAAGCCGCCCTGGCCTGATACCGCCAAATCGGGCAAGCCCCGGACGGGCTCTTTCTGAAGCTTTCCATCACGAATCAGACGCAGCTGGCCCGTTCTTTCGGTGACCAGTTGGTTGCCATTGGGCAGAAACGCCAGGCTCCAGGGGTGTTCGAGGTTGGTGGCGATGGTTTGTAGGTGAAAGTCTGCCTTTTCTGATTTCCATTCATCGTTTGCCAAGGCAGGGGAGCTGACTAACAGCAGCCCTGCGATCAATGTAAGCGCTGGTTGCACGGGAAACCTCACTCTTGGGCAGCGGTACCGGTTACTGCTTAAAGCATAGCAGAGGGAAGCAACAGAACCTCTCCGGGCAGTTATAAGTAAATAGTAAAAACGAATTGCAAGTGCAAACCATTATCATTACAGTTTGCGTGCTGTTTGCAAAACCAACTAAATGCTGGAGAAGAAAATGCCTCAGAGCGCCGAATTCAACTTTCGACGCAAAGTCCTGGTTTCCGCAATTATTTGCGCATCAGTACCTGCCATGTCCTGGGCTCAGGGAAGTGAACCCACCAAATTGCAACCCCTTGATGTGTCAGCAGAGCGGGAGACGGTAGCTTCGGAATTTACCCAGAGCTACGCGGCTGAAGGCACATCTACTTCCCTTAAAATGGACCTGGGGCATCGGGAAACACCGCAGGCCGTGACGGTGGTTACCCGCGAACAGATGGACGATTTTGCCCAAAACGACATAAACGATGTACTTGAAGGCACCACCGGCGTAACGGTTGAGTCGGTTGAGACCGACCGCACCTATTACACCGCTCGCGGGTTTGATATCAATAACTTCCAATATGACGGAGTAGGGCTGCCGGCCGTCTACGACAACGTGCAGGGTGAGCTGGATACAGCGTTCTACGACCGTGTGGAAGTATTACGGGGAGCAAACGGCCTGATGACCGGTTCGGGCAACCCTGCGGCTACGGTTAATTTTATTCGCAAACGTCCGACTGAGGAAACTAACGCGTCAGTGGCGGTTACGGGCGGCTCCTGGGACAAAAAACGCATTGTGGGTGATGTGTCGGGCTCGGTTTCTGAGTCAGGCAAAGTGCGAGGCCGTGTGGTTGCCGGTTATGAAGACAAGAATTCCTATCTGGACCGTTACAGCAACCAGAAGGAAATGTTTTACGGGGTGCTGGAAGCGGACCTGACCGATACAACGTTGTTGACGATCGGCCACGCGACACAAACCTCTGATGCCGATAGCCCGCTTTGGGGCGCCTTGCCGTTGTTTTATACCGACGGTACTGCAACGGACTTCTCGCGCTCAACCAGCACGGCATCAGACTGGTCCTATTGGAATAACACCAACCACAACAGTTTCGTGGAATTAAATCAGAAACTGACTGGTGGCTGGGAAGCTCAGGGCAGCGTATTACGCCTTGAAAGTGACAGTGATTCCGAGCTGTTTTATCAGTATGGGACGCCTGATCCTGCAACTGGTGAAGGATTGTTGGCTTATCCAAGCCAATATGATCTCAATGTGGAGCAATGGGTGGTTGATGCACACGCCAATGGCCCGTTTGAACTTGCTGGTCGTACTCACGAGCTGGTGCTGGGCGCCACCTGGTCGCGCTCTGAAACGGTGGATGAGTCCCGTTATGGGCAGGGGATAGGCGATCCGCTGCCACCGTTGAATGAGTGGGACGGCAACCATGCTCGTCCGGCCTTTGATGCGGGCGTTGGTGGTTCGGACTGGACTGATCGGGAAACGGCTACCTACGCCGCCGCTCGCTGGAGCCTGACTAACCAGTTGACGGCCATCACAGGCCTTCGCATGACATGGCTGGACAATGAGGGTGAGAGCTATGGCGCCACTAAAGAAAGCAGTTATGACGCGGTGAAAACACCTTATGCTGGTCTGATTTTCGACGTCAATGACGACCATTCAGTCTATGCCAGCTACACCGAAATCTTTCAGCCGCAAACCGAGGTTGATATCAACCGCAGTCGTCTGGACCCCATCGATGGGGTGAATTATGAATTGGGCTTAAAGAGTGAGTTCAATGATGACCGCATCCAGACTACCGTGGCGCTTTTCCAGGTGGAGCAGAAAAATGTGGCTGAATCTGTGGGCACCTTTCCTGGCTCCCAGGACAACTACTATCGCGCCGTGGATGGCCAGGAAAGCCAGGGTATCGAGCTGGAGCTGGTAGGTGATGTGACGGAAAGCATTCAGTTGTTTGCCGGCTACACCTTCGTGGATATTGAAAATGCTGATGGAGATCCCGACAAAACCTTTGTGCCGGAGCATCTGGCTCAATTGCGTGGAACCTGGAAGGTGCCGGGCATCGAGGGGCTGAAGCTTGGTAGTGAGATTCGCTGGCAATCCGAAATCAGCCAGAATCAGGGAACTGTCACGACTGGCCCCAACGCCGGTGAAACCATTGTTACGAAGCAGGATAGCTACGCTGTGGTTGACCTGATGGCAAGCTACGATTTTGCTCGTAACTGGAACGCCACGTTGAATATTCATAACGTCACGGATGAGAAATACATCGAGAGCCTGAAAAAGTTTGGCAGCTCTGCTCAGGGGTATTACGGCGAGCCCGCCAACGCCAGCCTTGCGGTTTCCTGGAATTACTAACCAAAGGGCTGACCCAATACGGGCAGGGATGCCCGCCTTGAATGCTCACATGAATAATCTGGAGGTATCACGATGACGCCGGAACAGGAACTGGTAGAAGGGCTCAAAGTAGCCGCGGGTGCAGGCTTGTCTATTGGCCTGGTTGCCATTGCCCTGGTGCTGGGTTCTGGTTTTGTTGGCTGAGTGAACGCAGTCGCTCCTTCCTATACACCCCGCACGTCCCACAGTACTTACCTCCCGGCAACCGATATTTCAGGCAGCAGCCCTTGCGCTGGGGTAGGGCGGTTTCCTGCTCACCGAACACCGCCGGTATCCAGTCAATAAAGCGGTCGGCCTCGTTATTGAATTGTTCCAACCACTGCTGCGCCAGCTCACACAACGCCGCTGGTTCCGCCAGGTTCCAGACCACCGAGAAGGGTGCGCCCAGGCCCAGCCCCACATTGCTCCAGTAGGCCCCCGGGCTCACGCCCAGTTGTTGCCGGAATACCGGGTACCATTGGCGGGTGTAGTCGGCCATTCCCTCAATGAAATCCGCCTCGTTGACCGGTTGCTGGCCCGGGGTCAGGAACCACCGTGAGGTGGTCTGGCCGGGCTGGTCTGTCGGGCCCAGGAAGATACGGGTTGGGTCTGGCAGAGGAGCCTGTTCGTGGCGGAACAGGCGCAGGGTCAGCGGAGCGATCACATTTAGGGCGAGATCCTGCTGAAGTACGGAAGCGTAAGTGCGAACGTCGCGTTGGTTGCCGGCCCCGGGATAGTCGGCCTGAATCTGGCTTGCCAGCAGTTCCGGCGTTTCAAGGCACTGTGCCAGGGAGAACAGGCCTCGTCGTTCCTGGCTGGCGGCCTGCAGTGCCCCGGCCAGCACGGTTTCCCGGTCCAGCTCCGAGGCCTGTAACAGTTCGCCGTAACGCTGGGCCCAACCTTGTTGTGTGGGTGCTGGCTCAGGCCTTGCCATGACGGCTCAGCCCCCAGAGGAAATAAAGCCCGCCAACCAGCGCCGCCAGCAGCCCGGCCGGCAACTGATTCGGGTACACCACGATGCGCGACAGGTAATCGGCCAGGGCCAGCAGCACGCCGCCCACAAGTCCAGCCACAATCAACTGGCGGCCAACGGTTTGCTGGCCCAGTACCCGAGCCAGGTGTGGGGCAATCAGCCCGACAAAACTCAGTGGCCCAATGACCACAGTTGCCGCGGCGGTCAGCAGGGCGGCAAGCAGCAGCAGGGCCAGTCGCACCCGGGCCACCGGCAGGCCCAGGGAAGAGGCGGACACATCGCCCAGCGGCAGGATGGTCAGCGGCCGGACAATTACAGCCAGCACGGCGCTGATGGCAAAGATCACGGCCATCAGGCTGAAGGCTTCGGTTTCCGAGATTAGCCAAGTGGAGCCGTACATCCAGTTCAGCAGTTTCGAGGCCTGGGTGCCGCCGGCGGCCATCACCAGGCGCAGACCGGCGTCCATGAACACATACAGGGCCAGCCCGCCCAGCAGCAGCTGGTTGCCGGCGAACCGGTGCTTGCGGGCCAGCAGAATCAGTAGCCCCAATGCCCCGGCGGCACCCAGGGTGGCGGCCAGTATCTGTACGGTGCGCCCCGCCTCGATACCGGAAAGCACCACGACAACCATCACCAGGGCCGCGCCCCCACTGATGCCCAGCATTTCCGGGCTGCCCATGGGGTTGCCGGTCATTCGCTGGATCAGCGTGCCGGCCAGTCCCAGGGCAACGCCGGCGAGGATGGCCGCGAGCATGCGCGGCCCGCGCCAGACCCAGGCATCGTCCCAGTTGGCAATGGCTGTCCAGTTCCAGCCTTCAAGCCCGGGCGACCAGCCCATGGAGACCACCACTGTGACCGCCAACAGCACCAGCAACACACCGGCAATGACGCCGGTGGCCCGGCGTTTGGGCAGGAAACCGGGTGGGTTGGAGGCCTGTCCCGGCATGTGGTGGGTATTGCGGAAGCCCTGCAGGGCCAGCAGGATGATTGGCCCTCCAATCAAGGCCGTGGTGGTGCCGGTGGGAATCAGGGAACCGTCACCCCAGGTGGAGGCCCAATGGGCCAGGGTGTCGGCCAGCAACAGCAGCCCCGCACCCAGCAGCGGGCTCCAGACGAGTTTTTCACCCAGGGTGCGGGCGCCCAGCAACCGTGCCAGCACGGGTGCGGCCAGGCCGACAAAGGCAATCACGCCCACCCGGCTGACCACCGTCGCGCTCAGCAATACCACCAGTAACAGTGCCAGTGCGCGCACCCAGGCCACCTTCGCGCCCAGTGAGCGGGCCGACGTTTCACCCAGTTGCAGTAGTTGCAGGGGGCGCATCAACAGCAGCATCAGCGCGGCAAGCAGGATGACCCGGGGCCAGAGATCGTGGAACGGCTGCCAGTTGTTCTGCACCAGGGAGCCGGCGCCCCAGATGAACAGGTTGCCCAGCCATTCGCCCTTGAGCAGCAGGAACGCCATGTTGGTGGCACCCAGGAAGAAGGTGATCACCAGCCCGGCCAGAATCACTGTAACCGGCGAAAAACCCAGCCGCCAGGTCAGGGCAATAACCATGGCAATGGCTAGTAGGCCACCCAGAATGGCGGGGATATCCGCACTCCAGGCCAGCAGGCCGGGGAAGAGTAGTGAGGCAACCGTCACGCCGAACTGGCTGCCGGCGGCCACACCCAGGGTGGTAGGCGAGGCGAGTGGGTTGCCCAGGATCTGTTGAGTCACGGCCCCGGCCAGCCCCAGGGCCGCGCCGATCAGAACCGCCATGGCCACCCGGGGCGCCCAGCTGAAGTGGGCCATAACCGAAGCGTAGCTGTCCGGATTAAAACCGGTGAAGGCTTCCAGCAATGCCAGGGGTGACAGTTGCCCCAGCCAGGGTGCTGAACTGGCCAGTATGGCCGCCGCCCAGAGAATGCCGGCCATTAATGGCAGGCGGGCCGGCATGGATGGCCCCTGCATCGGGGAGGTGGCGATATTACTCGACATTGTCAGAGCCTCCGGCGAGCAGGGCGTCGGTCAGATAGCTGGCCAGGCGCTTAACCTGATAGGTGCCGCCAAAGGGCCACACCGGGTCAATCTGGTACACCTGTCTGCGCTGTGCGGCGGGCAGGTAAGTCCAGAAGGGGCTGTCGGCCAGGGTTTCCCGCAGACCCGGTGGGGTTGGAGAGATCGCCACCAGGCGGGCATCCTTGTAATTTGCCAGTGCCTCCAGGCCGACCACCGAGAAGCCCCAGAAATTGCCGTCGTGAGGCCAGGCGTTGTCCAGCCCGAGCGCATCCAGCGCGGTCTGGTAAAGACCGTTGGGGGCGTGAACACGAACGTGGCGGGCATCCAGGAAATTCACCAGGGCCACGGGGCGCCCCTGCAAATCAGCTTCTTCCAGGCGGGCACGTTCGTACTCCAGGGTCTGCTCGATGTCGGTCAGCACCGACTCGGCTCGCTCGCGGCGATCGAGCATTTCACCGAGGGTCAGCAGCATTTTACGGGCCTGCTCGAACGAATGGGTTTCCGGCCGGTAGACACTGATCACGTAGGTGGGGGCGATGCGTTCCAGCAGGTTTGCGGCAGGGGCCATCTCGGCGCTGGTGACGATGAGGTCCGGCTTTAGTTCGGCGATGGCCTCCAGGCTCGGGGCGACTCGCGTGCCCACATTGGCCACGCCTTCCTCGGGCAGTGTCGGTTGCCGGACCCAGTGGTGATAGCCCTGAAGGTCTGCAACGCCCACCGGAGTCACGCCCAACAACAAGGCCGCTTCGGTAGCTGCCCAGTTCAGGGTGATGATCCGCGTGGGAGGCTGATCCAGAGTCAGCGTGCCGTTTTCATGGTGCCAGGTTTCCGCCGTTGCCGGGGCCGCCAGCGACACCATGGCCAGCACCAGGGCGATAACCGGGCCGAGCTTAGTGAACATAGGAAACCCACTGGCCGGGAGCCCGTTCCATCACGCCCATGGGCACGCTGTAAATAGCCTCCAGGGTGCCTTCTTTCATGATCTCGCTTGGGCGACCATCGGCAATCAGCCGGCCCGCCTTCAGCGCCACCAGCCGGTCGCAGAAACGGGCGGCCAGATCCACATCGTGCAACACGACAATCACCGTCAGCTCCCGGCTTTCGGCCAGCCGGTGCACCAGGCGCAGGGTTTCCACCTGGTGTTTCACATCCAGCGCGGAGATGGGTTCGTCCAGCAGCAGGCAGCGGGTTTGTTGCGCCAGGAGCATGGCAATCCAGGCCCGCTGTCGTTCGCCGCCGGAGAGGGTGTCCACGGAGCGGTGTGTGAAGGCTTCCAGGCCGGTGTCGGCAATGGCCTGGTCGATCAACTGGTGGTCTTCGGCGCTATAGCGCCCCAGTGGTCCGCGCCAGGGGTAGCGGCCCAGGGCCACCAGTTCACGTACGGTCAGCCCATCGGTGGCGGGCGGGTGCTGGGGCAGGTAGCCCACTGTTCGGGCGAATTCCCGGGCGCCCGTTTGCTGGAAGGACTTGCCCAGAAGCCGGGCGTGACCGATTGTGGGTGGCTGATGCCGCGCCAGCACTTTCAGCAGTGTGGATTTGCCTGAGCCGTTGTGGCCCAGCAGGGCGGTTACTTCACCCTCGGTGAACCCCAGGTTTACGTCGTGAAGGATCGGGGTGTCGCCAATACGAACCCCGAGGTTGGAAACTTCGAAAAATGCCGACATGCAGACTCCCCATGGTCAAGAGCCGGCATGTTAATCTAAACAAGAATTACTATCAATATCCAGTGTGTGCCGGTACCTGGCCGGTTTGTACCTGCCACTGGGCATGGTAGGCGCCCTGGCGCTCCAGCAGGGCCTGGTGATTGCCTTGTTCGATCACCCGGCCATTCTCCACCACCGCAATGGTGTCCGCCTCCACGATGGTGGACAGCCGGTGGGCAATCATGATCACCGTGCGGTTGTGGCCAATCCGGCTGAGCGAGCGTTGGATGGCCGCCTCGGTTTCGTTATCCACGGCGCTGGTGGCTTCATCCAGAACCAGGATCGGCGGGTCTTTCAACAGGGCCCGGGCCAGGGAAAGGCGTTGGCGTTGGCCACCGGAAAGCCGTATTCCACGTTCGCCCACGGCGGTATCCAGCCCCTCTGGCAGGGCACTGATGAACGACCAGGCCTCGGCGGTTTTCGCCGCCTCGATGATTTCTTCATCACTGGCGTCAGGCTTGCCATAGGCCAGGTTGTCGCGAATGCTCCCTTCGAACAGGTACACATCCTGGCTGACCAGGCCAATGGCGTCGCGCAGGGACTTCAGGCTGACCTCGCGGATGGGCTGGCCGTCGATGCGGATCTCACCCCGCGCCGGGTCGTAGAAGCGCAGCAGCAGCTTGATCAAAGTGGATTTGCCGGAGCCGGTGGCGCCCACCAGGGCGAGCGTATGGCCGGCCGGCACGTCCAGGCTGATGCCGTGCACGCCGGCACCGCTGCTGCCGTAGCGGAATTCGATGTTGTTGAAGCTGACTTCGCCACGCACCGGCTGGGCCAGCGAGGTTCCAGCCTGGTCGTGTACATTCACCGGCTCGGCCAGCAGGTCGAGGATGCGGCGGGTACTGGCCATGGCCCGTTCGAACAGATCAATCACTTCCGCCAGGCCGGTCAGAGGCCACAGCAGGCGCTGGGTCAGGAACACCAGCACGCCGTAGGCGCCCACGTTCAGGGAACCTTCCAGGGCCATCATGCCGCCCACGGTGAAGGTAGCCAGAAAGCCGGCCAGGATGGCCATGCGGATTACCGGTATGAAGGCGGAGCTGATGCGAATGGCGCGGGCGTTGGCGTCAACATAGGCCTCGCTGGCCTGCTTCAGGCGGCTGGCTTCGCGCTGCTCGGCGGTGAAGCTTTTGATGGTGGCAATGCCGCCCAGGTTATTGGCCAGCCGGCTGGAGAGATCGCCCACTTTCTCACGCACATCGGCGTACAGCGGCCCGGCCTTGCGCTGGAAGTAGAACGCGCCCCAGATAATCAACGGAATGGGTGTGAAGGCCAGCAAGGCAATCAGCGGCGACAGCACGAAGAATACCGCACCCACGGCCAACACGGTGACACCCACTTGGATCATGGCGTTGGCGCCGCCATCCAGGACGCGCTCCAGCTGGTTGCCGTCGTCGTTCATGGTGGCCACCAGCTGGCCAGAACTGGTGGACTCGAAAAAACTCATGTCCAGGCGCTGGGCGTGCTCGTAGGCGTCCTGGCGCAGGTCGGATTGCAGGCGCTGGGCCAGATTGCGCCAGAGTATCTGGAACAGGTATTCAAACAGCGACTCCCCGGCCCAGATAAAGAAGGTGAGGGCGGCCAGCACGGTGATCTGCTCCTGGGCGGTCTCAAAACCCAGCCCGGCCACAAAACTTTCTTCTTGGTTCACCACCACATCGATGGCCACGCCGATCAGGATTTCCGGCGCAATATCGAATAGTTTGTTGATGATGGAACAGGTGGTGGCCGCAATGATCCGACGGCGATAACCCCGCGCGTACCGGAGCATGCGACCCAGGGCGGCAAAGCTGCTGGTGTGCTGGCGGTTTGAAGACATGATCCGCTTCCTTATGACGGGACACTATGTGTTGAAAACCGGCAAGGGTAGCGGATTCGTCCTCTGTTTAAAACTAAATCATTATCACTTGCGTGCGTTTCGCTGCAGCCAGCGGTCCAGCTTATCCGCAAATTCCTTTCGGTCGGTCTGGCTGAACGGAGCCGGGCCGCCGGTCACCTGGCCGGCATTACGCATTTCTTCCAGAAAGTTGCGCATGGCTAGCCGCTGGCGAATGTTCTCTTTGGTAAAGGCCTGCCCGCGAGGATTGAATACATCCGCGCCTTTTTCGATGGCTTCGGCGGCCAGGGGGATGTCCTGAGTGATCACCAGGTCGCCTTTGGTCATCTGTTCCATGATGTCGTTGTCCGCTACGTCAAAGCCCTGGGGTACCTGCCGGCGCTTGATGAACGGGCTGGGCGGCAGGTTGATGGCGTGGTTGGCGATGAAGGTGGTTTCAACCTGCCAGCGGGGGGCGGCGCGGCAGAGAATTTCCTTGATTGGTACGGGGCAGGCGTCGGCGTCGACCCAGATAGGCATTTGGGGGTTCCTTCAGTTCGTTTTCGTGCTTTGGAGTTTAACCGATGCTTGCCTCGGCTGCTCCTTGGAGTTTGATTTTTGGAGTCTGGCAGGTACGGGTACGGCTTCCAAAAAACCGCTACGGGCACATCCGTGTGCGCTTCTCTCAGGCCATCCATGGCCTTCGAAATTTTTTGGAAGCCGTACCCGTACTGCCTCTTCACCAAGGCGCAAAACGCCGCGAATTGGTGGGAGAGCTGCTGAGAAATCAATGTGCGGGAAGTGGTATAATTCCGTTCACACTCTATTAACAGGAAATGATAATGTCTCAGCTCCCTCCTTGCCCTCAGTGCAGCTCCGAATACACTTACGAAGACGGCGTTCAGCTGGTGTGCCCCGAGTGCGGCCATGAATGGACCGAAGCCGAGCAGGCGAAAGCCGAGGCCGGCCCGGTGGTTCGTGATGCTAACGGTAATGAGCTTCAGGACGGCGATTCGGTAACCGTGATCAAGGACCTGAAGGTGAAAGGTTCCAGCCTGGTTGTGAAGGTGGGCACCAAGGTGAAGAGCATTCGCCTGGTGGATGGCGATCACGATATTGATTGCAAGATTGATGGTGTCGGTGCTATGAAGTTGAAATCGGAGTTTGTGAAAAAGGCCTGACGGCAGAGTAAGGCGTTGCGCCGGGGAGGCACCAACTGGAACCGGTGAGGTTTTGGGCTTTTCTGCGACAATTTGCCGCTATGCAAGAAGCAGAGTTGGGCCGATGATTCGTAAAAGAAAAGACCAAGAAACAAGCACCTGGTGACTGAACATGAAACGAATGAACTCCCTGGCCTGCGCTTTCGCTTTGGCCTGCAGCACTCTGGCGCCCATGGCGCTGGCCGCCAACCAAGGGGCGGTTGGCGTTACAGATCCCTGGACCCGTCCAACGCCCCCGGGCACCCCAATGGGTGTGGGTTACATGAAAATCAGCAACCATACCGATGAAGACGTTCGGCTGGTTGGCGCCCAAACCCCCAAGGCCGGCCACGTTTCCATCCATGAAACCGTGATGGACGGCGACATCATGCGCATGCAAACCGTAAAAGGCGGCCTGGCCATCCCCGCCGGGGAAACGGTAAAACTCAAACCCATGAGCTACCACCTGATGCTGGAGCAACTGAACAGCCCCATAACCGAAGGCGAGCCCGTGCCAGTAACGCTGGAGTTTGAAGGCGCCGGGCCAATGGATGTGGAGTTGCGGGTGCAGCCGATGGACGGCGGGATGACCATGGATCATTCCAAAATGGAACACTGACGCCTCGCCATATCTCTTCGGAGCTGAGCGGTTTTGGGCTTGGCTCCGCTACCTCGCCTTTTCCCACCCCGTATTAACCCAGCAGTAACCCCGCAAATTGCACTATAAGGCCGGAGATATGCGACAACTGTCGTAAAAATGCGATGGCTTCTTTCTGGAAGATTTGCATGTCATTGAAAAATAAAGGTTATTGAAAGTGGTCTGGGAGAATAGGCGCCCAGATGATCTGAGGCAAACCCGACAATTGACGCCTATCTCCGAGGGCGCTACTGTTCGGGGAATGGTAGGGTTATGATAAAAAGGAAAAAATGGCAAATGGTTGTCTGGCGGGCGTGAAGATAGGCGCGTGTGGGATAGAAGTCATTTGTCTTTGAATTACGCAGTTATACCTAAATGGGTCGGGATGTGTGCCAACGTGAAAATCCGAAAAATGTCACAGTTTGACCTCCCGGAGGTTTCTCGCATACAGCGGGAGTGCTACAGCGAGAGCATTCTTGAATCTGTAGATTCGTTCTCCGCAAAGCTCTCTGCCTCCCCTGATTTTTGTTTCACGGCAGTACAGGGGGAGCTGGTAGTAGGCTATGTTGTATCTTTTCCATGGGTGTTCGGTGAAATACCCGACCTGGATGGCGCTGAGTATCCCGTGCCTCCAAGTGCGGATAGCTTGTGCATCCATGATATGGCGGTTACTCCTACCGTCCGTAAGGTCGGCGCTGCGAAACACATGCTTAACACTGTGCTAGCTTCCGCAAAGCACAGGGGGTACAAACGGATATTCTTGGTTGCTATCCAAGGAGCGTCATCGTATTGGATGAGTCATGGCTTCAAAGTTGTGCATGCAGGTGAGTCGATTAAGAGAGGTTTATCCGCATACGGGCAAGATGCGGTATTTATGGCTAAAACCGAGGATTAGGTATAACCAGTCATTCCAGTTCGTTCCGGCCCAGATGGGCCTCCACCGGACGCCCTTTTCTCCGCTTCGCTGCGTAAAGGTCGCCGCTGAATATTGGCGTTACGTGTGAGTATGTTGGAAATCGAGCTAGACCCGTTAGAAAAAAACGAAGAGGGGTCTTTAAAGGTCAGAAAGGCTCCGGCTTGGAGATATGGTTTTTTGATAACGACTGCCTTACTTTGGTCAGCCTCTTTGCCAATAATCTTGAATAGCGCAACTTCGCTTTTGTTTGGAGGTCTGACTGCAACCGGAATTTTGGCGGCAATAGGCTTGGTTATTTGGTACGTTTTTACCAATAGAGTAAGTGGCTTTCATAGCGCAGGCCTCAGCGAAATCGTGCTGAGTCGGGGCACGAAGTATCAGTACAGCATTGAGGACGGCCTCATACAAAAAAACTCTGATGAGGGTTGTAAAAGTTGGAGGCCTTCACAATTCGTGGGCTCGGAGATCGGTCACGGATACGCGCTAATCATCTTTAAGACGGCAGTCTGTTATCTGCCATTTCGTGGGGCAAGCAGACAGCAGGTTGTTGATTTTGTACAAGAGGTGGAGCAGTTAGCACGTAACAAATAGTTCCAGTTCGTTCCGGGCCTGGCGGCCCTCCACCGGACAGCTTTTTCTCCGCTTCGCTGCGCAAAAGCTGCCGCTGAACAAAAGCGTTGAGGCTGTATAAAAACCCCGAATTCGGCTCAGATTTTGATAGGATCAGGTAAACGGACAAGGAGTGGTCGAATGACGAAACCCAAGCCCCGCTTCAAGCACTACAACTACGATCAGGATGCGATGGTCGTGATTAACTATCAGGAACAGCTTCAGCCCGGCACCTTTGAACACGCGGTTCATTACCTGATTGAACACAAGCTGGATCTGTCGGTGTTTCACCCAAAGTATCGCAACGACGACACGGGCCGATTGGCCTACGATCCAGCGATTCTGTTAAAGATCATCCTGTTCGCTTACTCCAAGGGCATCACCTCCAGCCGTGAGATCCAGTGGTGTTGCGAGACCAACATCATCTTTAAAGCGCTTTCCTGCGACACGGTTCCCCACTTCACCACCTTGGCCAAGTTCGTCAGCCAACATGCAGATGAGATTGAAGAACTGTTCGAGCAGGTGTTGTTGGTGTGCCATGAACAAGGGTTGCTGGGTAATGAGTTGTTCGCCATCGACGGCTGCAAAATGTCTTCGGATGCTGCCAAAGAATGGTCGGGCACCTTTAAAGAGCTGGGCGAAAAGAGGGACAAGCTGAAACGGCTGATTCGCCACCATCTGCTTGAACACCACGCCCGGGATGAGGCAGAAACCGAAGCGGAACTGGATCGAGACATTCGCCGCGCCAACACCATACTGTCGCTGGATGAAGCGATGACGAAAGTAGACCGTTTCCTAAAGACGAGCAGCCCAAGGATGGGCCAGGGGAAACGACGCAAGGAAGTGAAGAGCAACATTACCGATAACGAAAGCGGCAAGATGACCACCAGCAAGGGCACGATCCAGGGCTACAACGGCGTGGCCACGGTGGACAAGAAACACCAGATCATCATCGATGCCCAGGCTTTCGGCGAAGGGCAAGAACACCACACCTTAAAGCCGGTGTTGGAAAGTGTGGAAGCCCTCTTCATAAACCACGACATCGCCGACTAGTTTTATCAACCAGTTCCCGTTGTCACTTCGGACCTCGTCTTCGCCAATGAATTCAACATGAAGTACCAGTACTCACGCACTCTCAACGGTC
>JABXHG010000575.1 GCA_013393545.1 Alteromonadaceae bacterium
ATGTTGAACACGGTGCCCGGGCCCCCGCCGTGCCCGTCGTCACCCATCAGGTAGCGGTGCGGATCGGCCGAAAGAGTGGTCTTTCCGGTGCCGGGCAGGCCGAAAAACAGGCAGGGCTCCCCCGTTTCGCTGACGTTGTCCGAGCAGTGCATCGGCAGCACGTCTTTTTCCGGCAGCAGGAAGTTCTGAACCGAGAACATGGCCTTTTTCATTTCACCGGCGTAGTGCATGCCGGCCAGCAGCACCTTGCGCTTGGCAAAGTTGATCATCACCGTGCCGTTGGAGTTGGTGCCGTCACGCTCGGGCACACACTCGAAGTTGGCGGCGTTGAGGATCTGCCATTCCTGCTTGTCGGAGGGATTGTAGCTTTCCGGGCGGATAAACAGGTTCTGGCCGAACAGATTCTGCCAGGCGGTTTCAGTGGTCATTTTCACCGGCAGGTAGTGCTCGGGGTCAGAGCCGACGTGGACGTGAGAAACAAACGAATCCTGTTCAGCGATATAGGCTTCAACCCGGTCCCAGAGTGCGTCGAACTTGTCGGCGTCAAACGGGCGGTTGATCGGACCCCAGTGAATATCGTCGGCGGTGCTGGGCTCTTCGACGATGTAGCGGTCCATGGGAGACCGGCCGGTGCGGTCGCCGGTAGTTACTACCAGAGAACCATTGGAGGCAAGCTGGCCTTCGTTCCGTGCCAGAGCCTGTTCGACCAGTTGTGCTGTACTCAGATCAGTATAAGTGTTGCTCACTTCGACCTCGCCCTCGGGATGTCTTGATTCAGGCGCGCTATTATGCCAGAAGCGCGGGTGAATAGTAAAAAGTCAGTGTAACGTATGTCCGGTGAATAGATGGTCAATGTCGTTTCTATCGAACCGATAGTTTGCATGGCAGAACTGGCAGTCCATGGTAATGCTGCCCTGTTCATCGAGAATGCTGTAGCACTCTTCCCGGCCAATGGATTCCAGGGCGGCCAGCGTGCGTTCCCTTGAGCAGCTGCAGTGGAAGGCCACTGGCTCGGGGTCAAACAATCGCACGGTTTCTTCGTGGAACAGGCGATGCAGCAGGGTTTCGCTGTCCAGTTCCAGCAGTTCATCGGCTTTTACGGTCGCCGCCAGGTGCTCGACCCGGTTCCACAGATCTTCGTCTTCTTCGGTGTCGCCTGGCAGACGCTGCAGCAGCAACCCTGCTGCGTTGTCTTCATTGGCAAACAGGAATAAACGGGTGTCGATCTGTTCCGAACGCTCGAAATACTCTTCCAGGCAGCCGGCGAGGCTGTCGGCTTCCCGAGGTACTACGCCCTGATAGCGCTGGCCCTGGTCCGGGGTAATGGTGATGGCCATGCGCCCCTGACCCAACAACTCGTTCAGGTTCTTTCCGCCGCTGATGGCCTGTTCCTCGAACCGGGCAATACCGCGAATATTACGTTTATGGCTGCACTCGGCCATCAGTGTGGTCAGGGGGCCTTCGCCGACGGCCTGCAGTGACAGCGAGCCGTGAAACTTCAGGGTGCTGCTGAGCAATACGCTGGCTGAGAGCGATTCGCCCAGTAGCTGACGGACCGATTCCGGGTAGGGGGCCTGGTTGATGATGGTCTGATAGCTCTCGCCCAGTTGCACCCAGGCACCCCGAACCTGGCTGTGTTCAAAAATAAAACGCTGGAACTGATCTCGGGATGCCATGTGTTCTCCTGCTCTAGAGGCCATTTTGTTCACGGAATCGCCGGATATCCCGGCGAGCTTTCTTGGTCGGGCGGCGCGCCGGAGGTAGCTGGGCGGCCTGCATGGTTTTGCGTTGCCAGGCCAGTTCTTCGCGGCGTTTCATGCTGTCTTCGGTTTCGTGGTAGAGCTTTTGTGCCTCGGGAGCGCCCCGACGCTTGTCGCTGAGGTCATCGACAATGACCACCTTCTCTTGCCAGCCCAGCCGTAGGGTCAGTTTGGCGCCGGTTTCCACCACTTTGCCCGGTTTGCTGCGCTGGCCATTGTAATGCACTTTACCGCCTTCGATCGCTTCTTTGGCCAGCGAGCGGGTTTTGTAAAAGCGGGCCGCCCACAACCACTTGTCCAGGCGGATTTTTGTGTCGTTGTTACTGCTTGTCATAATACCCGGTTGTATTTTGAAGCGGTTTGCTGCCTGGCGTGGCTCCCAGCCCTCGCAGGCCCGGCAGAATTTCATCGAAGTGGTGAATGCCGGGGATCTCGGTGTGTGGATCCCGGGCCGGTTGCTGGCTGTCCGGGGCGAGAACCGCCAGGCATTGGCCAATGCCGGCGGATCGGGCGCTCTCCAATACCGGGAAACTGTCGTCCACCATCAGCGTGCGTTCGTGCTGGTAAGGTGTGCGAACCGACAGTGCCTGCCAGAATTCCCGGTCTTCTTTTGGTTTGTTCAGATCGTGGCTCGAGACAATCTCGTCCACGTGCCGGTCCAGACCGGTGCGTTGCAGTTTCAGAGCCAGCGGGTCCGGATGGCAGTTGGTGACAATGACCGATTTCATGCCCGCCTGGCGCAGCGACTGCAGAAACTCAGGCACGTGCGGTCGGTAACCAATCCGGTCTCCCACCTCGGCCTTCAGTCCGGTGATGTCCAGTGACAAGCGGTCGCTCCAGTAATCGGTGCAATACCAGTTAAGCGAGCCGCGCTCGGCCATGATCATCGGAACCAGGGTGTCTTTGGCCTGTTGCGGGTGCAGGTCGTAGTGCTCAGCGTAGCGTTTGGGCAGGTGTTCCAGCCAGAAATGATTGTCGAAATGCAGATCCAGCAAGGTGCCGTCCATGTCGAGGAACACGGTGTTCAGCGTTGACCAATCAACCATAACAAAAGCAGCCTGAAAGAATTTGCTTCAGGCTGCCTCAGTTTGCTGCCGCAGGCAAGACGGGATAATACGGACCCGTCAGAGCCGGTGTCAGTCCTGGGTCTGTTCCACCGTTGGTGCCTTGCGGCCGGTGCGGGTGCAGCCAAGGCACCGCACGAAGGTAGCTTTGGCCGGTTCGCCAACCAGTACCCGGCCGGCTTCCTTGGCGTTACCGCCAAGCGCGGCAAACGGTACGGAAACCACGTAAACCGCACTGCCAACAATGGTGGTGGCGAGCAGTACCGGGCGCAGAATCAATGCGTCGGTGGTCATGGCCAGGGCAGAGGGGCTTTCATCCACCGCCTGAGCGTGGCTGGCGGAAGAAAAGGCCAGCAGACACGTGGCCAGGGTGGCGATCAGAATGTGGGAAATCTTGCGAGTCATGTTCAGTCTCTCCTTGTCCTGCATTAACTATGAATCATATTGTCTCAATTTCAAACGGTTTTTCGTCTGACCGGTGTCACGGTTCCGGAGAAAAACTGCTCAGCGTTGGCAGCGCGGGCAGTAAACGCTGCTGCGGTTGTTCATGCGAACCTCTTTCAGGGCGGAGTCGCACTCCGGGCAGGCTGCCCCGCCCCGGCCATAGACCAGCAGGGACTGGGCAAAGTAGCCAGGCTTGCCGTCGCTGTTGACAAAATCCCGCAGGGTTGTGCCACCCATAAGAATGGCGGCTGACAGGGTTTCGCGGATGGCTTCGGCCAGCAGGTGGTAGCGGTCCAGGCTGATGCGCCCGGCCTTGCGCTTGGGGTGAATGCCGGCCTTGAACAGAGCCTCGTTGGCGTAGATGTTGCCAACGCCCACCACCACATGATTGTCCATGATGAAGTTTTTCACCGGTGTTTGTTTGCCCCGTGACAATTGATACAACCAGCGGCCGTTAAAGACTTCGGACAGTGGTTCCGGCCCCAGGTGCTTCAGCAGCGGATGCTCGGCGGGGTTGTCGCTCCACAGCCAGCAGCCAAAGCGCCGGGGGTCGTTGAAACGCAGCAGGCGGCCGTTGGCAAGGCCGAGCTCCACGTGGTCGTGCTTCAGGGCCGGGCTCTGGTCAGTGATTACTCGCAAACTGCCCGACATGCCCAGGTGAACGATCACGGTGCCGGCGTCCAGGTTCAGCAGCAGGTATTTGGCGCGCCGGTCAACGGTGCGGATGACCTGGCCCTGTAATTGGCTGGAAAGGGTGTCGGGCACCGGCCAGCGCAGGCGTGAATCGCGCACGGTCACGCGGGTGACGGTCTGGCCCTCACAGTGGGGCGCAATGCCCTGGCGTGTGGTTTCTACTTCGGGAAGTTCGGGCACTAAGCCTCCGGAGTTGTGCGATACAGATTGTAGGTGACCTGGCCCGCGGTTTTCTGCCGGTACAGCTGCCAGCTTTCCGGCACCTTCATGCCTGTCAGTTCCCTTTCGTGTTCGATATACACCCAGCCGCCGGGTTTCAGCCATTGCTGCTGTTCGATCAAGGGCAGCAAGGTGTCCAGCCAGCCCTGCCGGAATGGCGGGTCCATGAACAGTATGTCGAACGGCTCGGCTGGCCGGTGCGCCAGAAATTGCTGTACGTCCTGGCAAACCACTTCGCCGGCGGTGCAATCCAGTAACCGCAGGTTATCCTGCAGGGCGCGGGCCAGGGCCTGCGTGTGGTCCACCAGGGTGACGCTTGCCGCTCCCCGGGACAGGGCTTCCAGGCCTAGCGCCCCGGAGCCGGCAAACAGATCCAGGCAGCGGGCGCCGGGCAGGGGCATGGCCAGCCAGTTGAACAGGGTTTCACGCGTGCGGGCCGGGCTTGGGCGCACACCGCCAACGGCGGGAAAACGCAGCTTACGGCTGCGCCAGTCACCGCCAATAATACGCAACTCGCCCGACTCCGGATGCCTGCCGGCGGAGGAGCGGGGGTTGCCCGGGCGGCGCGATTGGCCGGATGGTTTGCGTCGAGCCATGCTGGGTTCCGTGTCTGGTGAAAAACGTTATGCAAAAGTTCGTTAATGGTACCCGAAAGTTTTGGAGCAAGGGAAAGGGCTGCCGTTGGCTTCTTGTCGGCAGTAAATGAATCAGTCTGCTAGAATGTCGGGCTTATTTGCCCCGCCCATTTTCAGACAGACGGTAAGACTATGACGGCAGAATGGATTTCAATCGGCCTTTTGGCCCTTCTTGTCCTGTTCTTTGTGGTAGACATCGCCGGTAACGCCAAACGGGCGCCGCGCCCGAAACCGGTGCCGCAGCGTAAACCAGAGGTGGCCAGGGGGCCGGCGCCGGCCGAGCCGAAACCGGCGGCGGAACGGGCAGAGCCCACGCCAGAACCAGCCGAGCAGGCAGAACAGCCCGCCGAGGCACCCGCTGAACTGGAACAGCCGGTAGCAGAACCCGCACCAGAAGAGGCGCAAACTGCTCCAGAGCCAGAGCCAGAGCCAGAGCCAGAGCCAGAGCCAGAGCCAGAGCCAGAGCCAGAGCCAGAGCCAGAGCCAGAGCCAGAGCCAGAGCCAGAGCCAGAGCCGCAGCTCAGTGTGTTCGAGCGCATCAAGAAAGGCCTGGGGAAAACCCGCGCCAGCCTGACCGGCGGCATGGCCGATCTGTTCTCGGTCGGTAAGAAGATTGATGAAGACCTGCTGGAAGAGATTGAAACCTCCCTGTTGATGGCCGATGTGGGCGTAACCGCCACCACCGAGATCATCGACTCGCTCACCGACAAGCTCGAGCGCAACCAGCTGAAAGACGGCGACACCCTGAAAAAAGCCCTGCGTGAAGAATTGCAGGGGCTGCTTTCCGGCGTGACAACGCCGCTGGAAATTGACTCCAGCAAGCAGCCCTACGTGATTCTGATGGTGGGCGTGAATGGCGTGGGCAAGACCACCACCATCGGCAAGCTCACCAAAAAATTCCAGAGCGAGGGCAAATCGGTGATGCTGGCGGCAGGGGACACCTTCCGCGCGGCCGCTGTTGAACAGCTGCAGGTGTGGGGTGAGCGTAACGACGTGCCTGTGGTGGCCCAGCACACCGGTGCCGACAGTGCCTCGGTGATTTTCGACGCCATCCAGTCTGCCCAGTCCCGGGGTACCGACATCGTGATTGCCGACACAGCCGGCCGGCTGCAAAACAAGGACAATCTGATGAACGAGCTGGAGAAGGTGGTCCGGGTCATGAAAAAGCTGGACGACTCGGCACCCCACGAAGTCATGCTGGTGCTGGATGCCGGCACCGGTCAGAACGCCCTGAGCCAGGCCCAGGTGTTCCAGCAGGCGGTGGGCGTGTCTGGTATCACGCTGACCAAGCTCGACGGCACCGCCAAGGGCGGCATCGTTTTCGCCATTGCCCGCCAGTTGCAGCTGCCCATTCGCTACATTGGCGTGGGCGAACAGGTGGATGATCTGCGCAGCTTTGATGCCGAAACCTTCGTGGATGCTCTTTTTGACGATTAAGCCGCTTTCACGGAAGTTCAGTTCATGATCGAGTTTCGCCAGGTCACCAAGCGCTACGACAGCGACCATACCGCGCTGCGCCAGGTCAGTTTCGAGCTTGACCGGGGTGAACTGGCTTTTCTGACCGGCCATTCCGGTGCCGGCAAAAGTACCTTGCTTAAATTGTTAATGGTGATGGAACGCCCTACCGCTGGTGAAGTGGTGGTGGGCGGCCAGCAACTGAACCGCCTGCCGAAACGGCAAATCCCGTACATTCGGCGCCATATCGGCGTGGTCTTTCAGAATCACCAGCTGTTGTTCGACCGCACGGTGTTCGACAACGTGGCCATGCCCCTGGAAGTCATGGGCGTGGCGCCCACGGACATCGGCCGGCGCGTGCGGGCCGCTCTGGATAAGGTGGGGCTGCTGAAAAAGGAAAAAATGAACCCGATGCAGTTGTCCGGTGGCGAGCAGCAGCGGGTGGGGATTGCCCGGGCGGTGGTCAACAAACCGCCGGTGCTGCTGGCGGATGAGCCCACCGGTAACCTGGACCCGGAGCTGTCAGCCGACATCATGCATCTGTTTACCCAGTTCAGTCAGGTGGGTGTGACCGTATTGATTGCCAGCCACGACATTGCGCTGATCGATTCAATGAACCGGCGCCGGCTCACGCTGGAGCAGGGGCAGCTGGTAACTGGAGGTGGTCGTGGCCACTGATTCGCGCCAGAGCCAGGACAACCGTCGCGGAGCCCAGCAGGGGCGTTCGCCCGTGGCTTCACCGGTGAAGCGTTATCTTGATTACCAGCGCCGGGTGGCCATGGATGCCGCCCGCCGTTTGTGGCGCGCACCGGTAGCCACGGCAATGACCTGGACGGTGATGGGCATTGCCCTGGCCCTGCCGGTGGCCTTGTTGCTGTTACTGGGAAGTGTGCAGGGAGTCAGTGCCGGCTGGCAGGACAGTGCCCGGGTGACCGCTTATCTGAACATGGCGGTGCCCGTCGACCGGGCCGAAACGCTGGCTGCCGAGATTGAAGCCGATGGCCGGGTGGCTTCGGTGCAGCTCATAGACCGTGAACAGGCGCTGGCGGATTTCCGGGCCTCCTCGGGACTGGCCGATGTGCTGGGCTTTCTGGACACCAATCCTTTGCCTCATACCTTGCTGATTACCCCGGAAGACGCTGCCCGTTCGGCGCAGGGGGTGTCAGCGTTGGTAACGTTTATCGAGGGCATGGATGGCATTGAGCGGGTGCAGGTGGATCTTGGCTGGCTGCAGCGCCTGAACGCCATCACTGATATTCTGACCCGCAGTGCCTGGGTGCTGGCGGTGTTGCTGGGGGCCGCAGTGGTGCTGGTGATCGGCAACACGGTACGCCTGGCCATTGAGAACCGTCGGGATGAAATCCTGGTGGCCAAGCTGGTGGGCGGTACCGAGGCCTTCGTGCGCCGGCCGTTTTTGTACACCGGCGCCTGGTTTGGCCTGGGTGGCGGCGTAGTTGCCTGGTTGCTGCTGCAGCTGACGTTCTGGTGGATCAGCGGGCCGGTTGAGCGCCTGGCGGGGCTGTATAACAGTGAGTTTTCCCTCAATGGTCCGGGCCTGGAAGGCGCCCTGGCGTTGATTGTTGTCGCCATGCTGTTAGGCTGGTTGGGTGCCTGGGTAGCGGTCAAGCGTCATATGGATGACATAGAACCGGGCGATATTGCCGGTGGATGATGCCCTTTACAGTGAGGCGGTGATCCGCTTTTCGGTAAAACCGTATTGAAAATACTGCTGCTCCCCGCGTAATTTGCGAGGTATAGCGGCTACAGCGAAATTTCTTCCGGTGGTTGATTTATAAAGTTTTACTGAAGGTTTCGGGAACTATTCAAGCTCTTGGCGGTCTTAATATTTAACGCTATAGTTAATGGCTGTCAGGTTCGGAGGTTAATGAATGGGTACGAGTTTACAGTTGGCAGACAGGCTGGTCCCGGGTGCGAATCTTGATGCGTACATCCAGGCAGCAAGCCGTATTCCGGTGCTCTCGGTGGAAGAAGAGCGTGATCTGGGCGAGCGGCTTTATTATCAGGGCGACGTAGAGGCCGCCCGTCAGCTGGTGCTCTCTCATCTGCGTTTTGTGGTTCACATTGCCCGCAGCTATGCCGGCTATGGTCTGGCTCAGGCGGATCTGATCCAGGAAGGGAACGTGGGCCTGATGAAAGCGGTGAAGCGGTTCAACCCGGAGTATGGCGTGCGGCTGGTGTCGTTCGCGGTGCACTGGATCAAGGCCGAGATTCACGAGTTTATTCTGCGCAACTGGCGCATCGTGAAGGTGGCTACAACCAAGGCCCAGCGCAAGCTGTTCTTTAACTTGCGCAGCCAGAAAAAGCAGTTGAAATGGCTGAATCACAACGAGCTGGAGGCGGTGGCCAACGATCTGGGCGTGGAGCCGAAGGTGGTGCGCGAGATGGAAGGTCGCCTTGCTTCCCAGGATACAGCGTTCGATGGTCCACAGGATGACGATGACGACACGCTCTATCAGGCGCCGGCGCATTACCTGGAAGACCGTCGCAGTGATCCAGCCGTGCAGCTTGAGAATGCGGACTGGTCGGAGGACTCCAATGGTCGGCTGATGCAGGCGTTGATGAAGCTGGACGAGCGCAGTCAGGATATTCTGCGGGCGCGTTGGTTGTCCGAGGGGAAGGCAACGCTGCATGAGTTGGCGGACAAGTATGGCGTGTCGGCTGAGCGGATTCGTCAGCTTGAGAAGAATGCCATGAAGAAGATTAAGTTGCAGATGGCTGAGGTTGCCTGAGTTCGGGTTAAACTTCTGGCTTTGATAAACGCCACCGCCGGGTTCCGGTTGGTGGCGTTTTTGTTTGTATAATTTGTGCTGGCCTCGACAATTCATACCTATGGGAGGAAGGGATTGGGATGGGCTTTCCAAAAAGCGCTCCTGCGGCACATCCCTGTGGCGCTTATGCTCCGCCATCCATGGCTCCGCAAATTTTTGGAAAGCCCATCCCAATCCCTTCTTCGGACTTTTGAGTGGGATTCCAAAAAATGAGCAAGCAACTTCCCCATATCGCTTTCCTCGGCATTGGTCTGATGGGAGCGCCCATGACCAGAAATTTGTTGGATGCGGGATTCCCCATGACCTTGTGGAACCGAACAGCCAGCAAGTGTGAGCCCTTTGCCAGCGAGGCGACCATTGCCTCGACACCGGCGGAGGCGGTGGCCGACGCAGACATCGTGATCACCATGCTGGAGAACGGTGATGTGGTGGAGGATGTGTTGGTGGCCCAGGGGGCGATCGAGGCACTGAAGCCCGGGGCGTTGGTGGTTGATATGAGTTCGGTGCAGCCGTCGGTGGCGCGGCGTCATGCCGGGTTGGCGGCCGAGCGTGGGGCCGGGTATGTGGATGCGCCGGTATCTGGTGGAACCCTTGGGGCGGCTGAGGCGCGGTTGAGTATTATGGCCGGGGGTGCCGAGGCGGATGTTGGGCGAGTGTTGCCGGTGTTTGAGGCGCTGGGTAAGTGTACGCGCATCGGGCCGGTGGGGGCCGGGCAGTTGGCCAAGCTGGCGAATCAGGCGATTGTCGGGATTACCATCGGCGCGGTGTCGGAGGCGTTGTTGCTGGCCGCCGAGGGTGGTGCGGACCCGGCGGCGGTTCGGGAGGCGTTGATGGGTGGCTTTGCCGGTAGTCGGATTCTGGAATTGCATGGCCAGCGGATGATTGACCGGGATTTTGCCCCGGGGGCGCCGGCGCGAATTCAGCTGAAAGATTTGCGGATGATCCTGGATGAGGCCCGGGCCGAGGGGCTGACGTTGCCGCTGGCGCAGCAGACGCACAATGCCTATCAGTCACTGGTGGCGAATGGTCATAGTGAGGTGGATCACAGCGGGTTGTTGCTGGAGCTGGAGCATCTGAACGGCGCCTTGCTGGGTTCATCCGTGCCCAGAGCGAAAGGGAGCAAGGGGTAAGTCATGCCGCGTTTTGCTGCCAATCTGTCTATGTTGTTTACCGAAGTGCCTTTTCTGGAGCGCTTCGCCAAAGCCCGGGAGGCCGGTTTTACCGGGGTGGAGTATCTGTTTCCTTACGAATGGCCGGCAGAGCAACTGGCTGAGTGTTTGGAGGCCAACGGCCTGACTCAGGTGCTGTTCAACCTGCCGCCGGGTGACTGGGCCGGTGGTGAGCGGGGCATTGCCTGCCTGCCGGGCCGGGAGGCGGAGTTCCGTGCGGGGGTGGAGCAGGCCATTACTTATGCCCGGGCACTGGGGTGTCGGCAGGTGAATTGCCTGGCGGGGCTGCAGCCGGAGGGGCTGGATGGGCTGATCGCCCGGGAAACCCTGGTGGCCAATGTGCGTTACGCTGCCAATCGGCTAGCAGAGGAAGGGATTACCCTGTGTCTGGAGGCGATTAATTCGAAGGTGGATATGCCCGGTTTTTTGCTGGATACCTCGGACAAGGTCATGGAGGTGATCGAGGAGGTCGGCGCCGACAATGTTCGCCTGCAGTACGATCTGTACCATATGCAGATCATGGAGGGGGATCTTCTGCGTACGGCGGCGCGGCTGCTGCCGTGGATTGGCCATATCCAGTTTGCCGACAATCCCGGCCGCCATGAGCCGGGCACCGGCGAGATTCATTTCGCCCGGGTTTTCGCAGAGCTCGACCGGCTGGGGTACGATGGCTGGATGAGCGCGGAGTATCGGCCATCAACCAACACGGAGGCGTCTTTGGGATGGTTTGAGACCGCCCGGCAAGCGTCGTGAACGGCGACAGCCTCTTACAGGATCGTAACTGGCCGGGTTTTCCAGATCTCCGTACTCTTGTTGCCAGTAAACGACAGTATCAGGAGGCGCACCGGTGAAAGCACTGGTAATCGAAGATGATCAGGACGTAGCAAATTACCTGTTGAAAGGGCTTCGTGAATCCGATTTTGTGGTGGACCACGCCGCCGATGGCAAGGAAGGCATGATGATGGCCGCCAGCGAAGACTACGACATCATGATCGTGGACCGTATGCTACCGGGCATGGACGGGTTGTCGATCATCAAAACGGTGCGGGCGACCGGTAATCAGACCCCGGTCATCATTCTCAGCGCCCTGGGCGACGTGGATGCCCGTGTGGAAGGCCTGCGTGGTGGTGGTGATGACTACCTGACCAAGCCGTTCTCGTTCCACGAGCTGCTGGCGCGGATTGAATCTCTGATTCGTCGCAACAAGCAGACTCCGGAAACGGAAACAGTATTAAAAGTGGCAGATTTGGAAATGGATCTGCTGGCCAGAACCGTGAAACGCGCGGGCAAGAACATCGATGTGCAACCCCGGGAATTCCGCCTGCTGGAATACCTGATGCGCAATGCCGGCCAGGTGGTCACCCGTACCATGCTGCTGGAGAAAGTCTGGGACTATCATTTCGACCCCCAGACCAACGTGATTGACGTACACATCAGTCGTCTGCGGGCGAAAATCGACAAGGAATTCGACACCCCTCTGCTGCAGACGATCCGGGGCGCGGGATACATGCTGCGTGAAACTGCTTAGCCAGCTCAGAACCTCCTCGTTTCAGCTCGCCCTGCTGTACATGGTGGTGTTCGCCACCTCCGTGTTCATTTTGCTGGCGTTCATCTACTGGCGCACCGCCGGTTTCATGACCGCCCAGACCGATGAGACCATCGAAGCGGAAATCGCCGGGCTGGCCGAGCAATACCGCAGTGGCGGGGTGAACGGGCTGATCACCATTATCCGTGAGCGGGTTGCCCGTGACCCCAACGCCAAGTCCATCTATCTGCTGACCACCGACGATTCCCTGAAACTGGCCGGTAACCTGGAAAACTGGCCGGAAGGCAGTCAATCCTCGGAATCCGGCTGGATCAATTTCACCCTGAACGACGACCTGGGCTGGAGCGGCCCGGAGCGGCTGGCCCGTGCCCGCATTTTCGAGGTACAGGGCGGTTTGCGGCTGCTGGTTGGCCGTGATGTGGACGACCTGACCAACCTGAAACGCCTGATTGAGGGTGCCATCAACTGGGGCATGGGCATTACTCTGGCGCTGGCCTTGCTCGGCGGTTTTCTGATGAGCCGCAGCACCACCCGGCGCATCGAGGTAATCAATAATACCTCTCGTCGGATCATGAATGGCCATTTGTCCCTGCGCATTCCCACCCGGGGCACGGACGACGATTTTGACCAGCTGGCGGATAACCTGAACCAGATGCTGGACCGCATTGTGTATCTGATGGAAGGCATTCGCCATGTGTCCGATAACATCGCCCATGATTTGCGCACGCCCCTGACCCGCCTGCGCAACCAGCTGGAAAACACGCTGATCACCGTCGATAACGACGAAGCCCGGGAGCACGTGGGCCAGGCGGTGGCGGAGGCCGACCAGTTGCTGGCCACATTCAATGCCCTGTTGCGAATTGCCCGGCTGGAAACCCGGGGTAATACGGCGGATATGAAGGTGGTGGCGCTGGACGAGCTGGTGACCGATGCCTGCGAACTCTACGAGGCGTTATCGGAAGACAAGGAGCAGGCATTTCATCAATCGCTGGAAACCGGCGTGATGATTGAAGGTGATCGGGACCTGCTGTTCCAGATGGTCAGTAACCTGATCGATAACGCCATCAAATACACCTCCGAGCACGGCGCCATTGAGATCTTCGTGCGCCGCGAGGATGACTGCGCGGTACTGGAAGTGCAGGACTCCGGCATCGGTATCCCGGATGACGAGAAGGATCAGGTGTTCCAGCGTTTCTACCGGGTGGGCAAGAGCCGTTCGCTGCCGGGTAACGGGCTGGGGCTGAGTCTGGTCAGTGCGGTGGCGGAAATCCACCAGGGGCAGGTGTTGCTGAGCGACACCCGGCCCGGCGAGGAAAAGCCCGGGCTGACGGTGATGGTGCGGCTACCGGCGTTTACCGGTGTCAGCAAGCGTATCAAGGCGACGCGGCAGGATGCGTCCGATGAGGACGAACAATAGCGGCCTGCTTATCGGCCGCCCATTCCCGGGAGCTTCTTTAAAGCCGGCTCGGCGCAACGCTGCCAGCGCCGGGCCCGGATTGACCACCGGTCTTTTTCTCCCTGCCAGCGCCATTGCCAGAGCAGGAGCGTGGCGGCGATTTGATGACGATTGAAGCGGCTGGTTACGCCCAGGTCATCCAGTGTGAAGCCCAGGGCGTCCACACCCCGCAATGCCAGGCTTTGCAGCTGCTTTTTGTTCATTGGTTTGCATCTCCGTTCTGTCAAAAAGGTAATTGCCGGGCCACCGCGATGTAATACCGGGTATGGATAATAGAGTTTGTAGATTCAGGGGCAAGCCGTCAATTTGCTTGCCTCACCCTCCAGCACAGCGCTAGCCTTACCCCGTCATTCACGGGGTTTTTTTATGGTTTCAAAAACATCCGGCAATAGCGGCCCGCGACCACGCTATATTACACCCGAAGGCGAAAAGGTACTGCGAGACGAGTTGCAGTATTTGTGGAAAATCAAACGCCCGGAAGTCACCCAGGCGGTGCGCGAGGCCGCTGCCCTGGGCGATCGCTCGGAAAATGCCGAATACATTTACGGCAAGAAGCAGCTGCGGGAAATAGACCGCCGGGTACGTTTCCTCAGCAAGCGACTGGATGAATTAACGGTGGTGGACCGCCTGCCAGACGACCGGGACCGGGTGTTTTTCGGGGCCTGGGTAACAGTGGAAGACGAAGACGGCGACGAACAGTGCTATCGACTGGTCGGCGCCGACGAGTTTGACCTGGACAAGGGCTACCTGAGCATCAACTCGCCACTGGCGCGGGCACTGATTGGCAAGCGGTTGGACGACGAGGTGTCGGTGAGAACGCCGGAGGGGTGGAAAACGGTATTTGTCACCGACATTCGTTATGAGCAACCGGTTTAAGCGGCTACCACAGCCTCCGGCTCACCTTTATGCAGCACATCTTCAAAGAAAAACGACAGTGCCTGGCTGGCCTGGTTCAGGCGGGCCCGGGACAGGCTGATCTGGTTTTTCAGGTAATCGAGAAACTGCTGCTGATCTTCCGGAGCCAGTTCGTCCGGGTCCTTCAGGCCGTGAAACAGCACAAAGCGGCTGATCCAGTGCAGGTAGGTCTGTTGGGTGCGCTGGTTGAGCTGGCGCTGGCTGATGGCGGTTTCGACATCACGAATCATGCCCGGGCGCGATTGCTCGAGAGCTTGGGTAATTTCCATGGGCTGGCTTCTTTCTTGAACATTGTTGTTGTAATAATGCGCGCATACTATGACAAACGTTTTACCGCTGCAAATTGCCGGGCGCCCGACCTTTGGCGTATGCCATGCCGGGATTGATCCTGGTCAAACGGGGGTGACACAGACCCATCTACAGTGAGAGGGTATAGGTGTGACAGCCTTCAGGACCCAAGGAGAAAACAACGATGTCTCTGGAAAAACATGACCTGCTTCATGAACTGCCGAATTCAAAAGACACCATTCATGAGCTGAAAACGAAGGATAACCACTTCGCCAAGCTGTTTGAGGAATACCACGAAGTGGATCACGAGGTGCATCGCATTGAGACCGGTGCAGAGCACACTTCGGACGAGTACCTTGAAGAGCGCAAGAAAGTGCGCCTCAACCTGAAAGACCAGCTGTACGCCATGGTGCGTGACTACGAGGCCGCACAGGCCAGCTGATGCAAGGCCCGAAGCGACGGTCGGTATGTGCCGCCGCTTCGGGAGTCCAGGACGACAAATCAGAGGCAAAGGACCATGCCCAACTGCCGATTCAGCGGTGCCCGGTTGCGGGTGCTGCTGCCCTTATTGCTTGCCGGCGCGCTGTCTGCCGCGCTTTCGCCCGCCGCTTTTGGGCAGTCACCTCCCATTCCATTGGCCAATCACTATCATCCGGGCGTTGATCTGTCCGAATACTGGCTCAGCGAGAAGCTGGACGGAGTGCGTGCCTATTGGGATGGCGAGCGGCTGGTGTCCCGGGGCGGGCACGTTTACCGGGCGCCGGCCGGTTTTACCGAAAACTTTCCCGATCAACCGCTGGATGGTGAACTCTGGGCGGGCCGGCAGCGGTTTGCCCAGTTGTCCGGTACCGTTCGCAAGTTCCGGCCGGTAGCGGATGAATGGCGAAACGTGCGCTTCCATGTATTTGATCTGCCCCTGGACAACCAGCCATTTTACGAGCGTTACCGGAAATTGAAGGCGCTGGTTGAAAAAGCCGGTTCGGACAAGCTGGTGCTGGTCCGTCAGCAGCCGGTGGCCAGCCATCAGGCATTGATGGCCAGGCTGAAGACGGTGGAGAACAAGGGTGGCGAGGGCTTGATGCTCAAACGCATCGACAGTCTTTACCAGGCCGGCCGGTCTGATGATTTATTGAAAGTGAAAAGCCACCGGGATGCCGAGGCAGTTGTGGTGGGGCATACCGAAGGCCGGGGCAAGTACCGGGGGTTACTGGGCGCGTTGGTGGTGGAGCTGGCGGATGGCCGGCGCATGCGCATTGGCACTGGCTTCAGCGATCGTGAGCGGGCCAGCCCGCCACCGGTTGGCAGTGTGATCACCTTTCGCTACCGGGGGCATACCGCTACCGGACTTCCCAGGTTTGCCAGCTTTCTGCGAGTGAGAAATGACGAGCCCGAGCCTTGAGGCGCCATTATCGGTCTTCAACCTGCGTGGTTTCGAGCCGGTTACGGCCTTTGTGCTTGGCCCGGTACAGTGCCTGATCGGCCAGCCGCAAGTAGTCGGCCGGAACGCTGTCGGGGCCGGGCACGCCATGGGCCAGGCCGATACTGACGGTCAGGCGCAGTTCGGGCTTCTGCTTTTGTGTGTGATAAGCGGCGACCGCCTCCCGAAAGCCTTCCAGCCGGGCGATGATATCGGCCACTTCCCGGTAGCTGGCGAACAGAACGAATTCCTCGCCGCCGAAACGTGACAGCCGGTCGGTATCGCGGCGGAAATGCTCACGCAACAGCCTGGCCAGGTTTTTCAGGCACTGGTCGCCGACATCGTGCCCGTGGGTGTCGTTGATTTGCTTGAACAGATCGGCGTCCACCATGGCCACGGCAAAGCCCTGCTGATGACGCTGGCACCACTGAAAGCTTTTCTCGAATTCCCGGTCAAAGAAGGTGCGGTTGCCAAGGCCGGTGAGTGCGTCGGTCACGCTCAGGTAAGACAAGGCTGCGTTGGCCGAAGCCAGCTCCCGGTTCAGTCGGCCGAGTTTCCGGTTCCAGTAAAACAGCAGCAAGGTCACCAGTACACCGCCTGACAGAATCTGCCACAGCAGCGTGTAGTCGACCTGCTGTTTGATTTCGAACTGGCGCCAGCTGCTTTCCAGTTGCCGGCGATCTTCGTCGTTCAGGCTGGCCACCAGTTGCTGCATGATGCCGTGCAGGATGGGTTCGTCGTTGCGGGTTGCCACCGACATGGCCCAGTCGGCCGGCACGCGGGTCAGCACTTTCAGGTCGGCCAGCCCCAGTGATTGCATGTAATAACTGGCGGTGGCCAGGGTGGTGATGTAACCGGTGAGTTCTCCGTTCTGCAGTTTACGCAGGCCTTCTTCCTCGGAGCCAACCGTTATCAGGTTCAGTGATGGATTGCGTCGTGCCAGCAGCTCGGCATAGGCGTAGCCCTCGACAATGCCCACCGGTTGCCCGTTCAGCTCCGCCAGGCGCTGGATGAAGGGAGTGCCGATACGGCCCAGTACCACGTTGGGCACTTCCAGATAGGGCGTGGTGAAGTCCATGTACTGGCGGCGCTCGGGGGTTTCCATGGCCATCGGGAAAATGTCGCAGCGGCGTTCCCGCGCCGCCTTGACCGATGCCTGCCAGCTGTCGGTGGGTATCAGGCGGAAATTCAGGTCGCCGCGCTCGCTGAACAGGGCCAGGGCGTCTGCCGCCAGGCCGGTGTGCTGGCCGTTTCTGATGCCTTCCAGCGGCATCCAGTCCGGGTCCGTGCAGATGGTAATCTCGCGCTGGCGTTGCGCCAGCCACTGCTGCTGGTTGTGGCTCCATTGAGTTTTGCCGGTATTGCTGGCGCTGGATGCCAGGCTGGCACCCAGCCAGCGGTTTTCAATCACCCGTTTTTCGGTGGGGGTCATGCGGGCCAGGCTCTGGTTGAGAATGTCGGCCAGGGGCGAGAGCGAGGGGCGCACGCCAAAACGCAGGTCTTCCCCGGCCATGCCCGGTAGTTGCAGCTCGCCGGCGATGCGGGCGCCGCTGATGCCCAGCTCGCGGATCCAGTAATTGCCGGAATGCAGGGCGGTCAGCACCACATCAACCTTGCCATCGGCCAGTGCCCGGAACATGGCTTGCTGGTTCACGAAAGGCACGATGGCCTGCTCACCCAGGCGGTTGCGGACCACGTCTTCGTAATAAATGCCGGAACCCAGGGCGACGCGGTAGCCGTCCAGATCGTCCAGAGTGCGGTAGGTCAGTTGTTCGTTCCGGGTGAAAACCACGTTCGGAATGTTGTGGTAGGGCTCGGTGAAAAATGTCCTGCACCATGCCCACTTTCAGGCCGTTCAGATCCTCCAGCCGGCGGATACGCGGCACAGGCTGTTCGCTGTCCTGCAGCAGGTAAATCTCGCGGGTGTGGTAGGGTTCGGTAAACAGGATGGTTTCGGCCCGGTCCGGGCGCCAGGAAATGCCGTCGATGGCGTCCAGGTCGCCGCGCAGGAAAGCGGCGTAGATATCCGGCCAGCTGCCTGCGCGAATGTCGAAATGCAGGTTGCCGCGCTGTTCGATCAGGCGCAGCACGTCAATGGAAAAGCCGGCGGGATTGCGCCCCTCGAAAAATGTAGGGTTCGTTGTCGGCCACCACGCCAATCGTGACGGTCTGCGTGGGCGGGGTTTGAGCCCGGGCAGGCAGAGCGATGACCAGACAAAACAGCAACAACGCCAGGGCGGCGGAGAACAGACGGCGGGCAGAAACAAGGCTGCCGGTAACAGACGGGCGCTTGGACAAAAGAGAGCTTCCGTGTAGTCGGGTTTTCCATTGTAGTTGCAGATACTACCCGCAGACAGTCAAATATGGCCAGAATTTGGATGCGTTTCGTGGAAATTGTTTGTGTCAGCTGAACAGGAGCCGTACTTGTGACCGACACCCCGATTGATTGGAATACCTCACCCGCCGCGCTCTGGCGCCGGCACCGTTCCGGTTTGCGGGCCATCCGCCGGCTGGACCCGATCCGCTGGGAGCAGCTCACCGGCATTGATCGCCAGCAGCAGGCGCTAGCCCGCAACACCGAGCGCTTTCTGGCCGGTGAGCCTTCCAACAACGCGCTGTTGTGGGGTTCCCGGGGAACCGGTAAGTCATCGCTGATCAAGGCTCTGCTGAACCGCTACCGGGAGCAGGGGCTGCGTATGATCGAGGTGGACAAGGACGAGCTGGTCAATCTGCCGGAAATCGTGGATGACATCTGCGAGCAGCCGTTCCGCTTCGTGATTTATTGCGATGATCTGTCGTTCGATGTGGGAGAGTCTGGTTACAAGGCGCTAAAAAGCGTGCTGGAAGGCTCGCTGGAGCTGCCGCCGGAAAACGTGCGGGTGTATGCCACCTCCAACCGCAGGCATCTCATGCCGGAGTTCATGGCCGACAACGTGGCCAGCGAAGTGCGTGGCGGCGAACTGCATCCGGCGGAGGCCATCGAAGAGCAGGTCTCGCTGGCGGATCGCTTTGGCCTGCAGCTGTCGTTTTACCCTTTTCCAAAAGACGTTTACCTGCAGGCTATCGATGCCCTGTTTCCCGAGGTGGATGACCGTCAGCAGCTGCACATTGAAGCGGTTCGCTTTGCCACCGGCAAGGGCGTTCGCAATGGCCGCACAGCCCAGCAGTTCTATCGCCAGCACGCCGGCGACCCGCGTTTCAGCTGATTGATCAGTGGCGCCGGGCCATGCTGATAAAGCGGTGGTGCACCCGCCGGATGCCCCAGAATACCCCCGCCATCACCAGCGGGATGGCGATGCCCAGCACCACCGGTTTGTTGAAGCCGATGCCGGCTTCCTGCAGGGCATCCATGCCCATCTTCAGCAGGCTGATCAGGTAATAGGAAATGGCCACCACCGAGAAGCCTTCCACCGTGTGCTGCATCATCAGCTGAATGCGCGAGCGCCGGTCCATGGAACTGAGCAGTTGCTGGTTCTGGCTCTGGATGGCCAGATCGGTGCGGGTTCGAATCATCTCCGAGGCCCGGTCGACCCGCCGGGACAGATCTTCCAGCCGTTCGGCGACCGATTCGCAGGTTTTAACCGCCGGGGTGAGACGGCGGGTCATGAATTCGCTGAAGGTCAGGTGCCCGGACACCTCGTTTTCCCGTAACTCGTCCAGACGGGTCAGAACCAGCCGGTAGTAGGCCCGGGTGGCGGCAAAGCGAAAAGTGGAGCGGGCCCGGAAAGCCTCGATGCGGGCGGCAATGTTGGTGAGATTAGCCAGCAGTTCCTGTTCGTTGACCGATTCGTTGTCCGCCAGGGCCTGGGTCAGGTTGGACAGGGTCTGGTCCATGTCGTTCAGTGTTGGCGTCAGTTCCCGGGCCAGGGGCAGGGCCAGCAATGACATCAGCCGGTAGGTCTCGATTTCCATCAGCCGCTGTACCAGCCGGCCCAGCTGGCTGTTGGACATCTTGTGATTGAGCACCATGAAGCGCCCGAAATCGTCGCTGTGCAGCTGGAAGGAACCGAGTATTCGGGCCGCGCCTTCCAGTGGACTGCTGCCCACCAGTCGCATGCCCTCGAAATGCCGGCGCATGAACGCCAGTTCGCTGCGTACGTCCTCCGACGACGGCCTGACCTCAATGTGAAAGGCCGCCACCACGGTGCCTTCCAGTTCTTCCAGCCAGCCTTCGGGCAGGGGGCTAAGGCCGGTTTCGGCAAACGGTGCTGTGCTGGATGTCGCCAGATTGATGAAGGTGTAGGTGGTGAACTCGGTGTGAACTTCCCGGCGAATCTGTAAATCGCCCAGGTTGTGTTCATAACAGCTCACTTCCCGCTCGGGCCAGGGCTCGCCCATCAGCCGGTGCAGTTTCTGCAAATGCATGAACTGCCGGGCGCGCTGTTCCGGCGTGGTGACCATCGCCATGTGGGTAATCCGGGCGTGTGTGGGGATTACCTGAAAGGGCCGGGAATGCAGCTCCTGATACAGGTCTTGCCGTAATGGGTGAACGTCCAGAGAGGCCAATTCGTTGCGCACAATGAAATCCTTGCCAAGATGGAGTTTGCTGCATCATAGCGTGTTCGCGCCGGTATTGCTGAGGGGGCGGTTTAGCGTACACTTGTACGCCAAATTTTCAGGTATGAGAAAAGCAGTATGGCAGTGTTGAGAAAAATGCTGGCATGGGCCAGTGTTCCCCTGATTTGCATGGTGGCACTGGTGCCATACCTGGCGCGACCCTTCAATCCCGATAACAACCGCCTGCTCGGTTTGGTGGTGGCGAAAACCGGGCGCTTTTTGCTGGGCATGAAGCGGCCATTGGAAGGCGCGGAAAACATGCCGTGGGATCGCCCGACCGTGGTGATCGCCAATCACCAGCAGAACGACGACCTGTTCATCATGGCGGATCTGCTGCCACCACGCACGGTCACCGTGGGTAAGGTGTCGCTGGTCTGGACACCGTTTTTCGGGCAGGTGTTCTGGCTGGGCGGCAACATCATTCTCGATCGCAGGCGCTCGCAAAAAGCGGTCGCGGCCATGCGTGCCACCACCGATGCCATCGTGCGTGAACGCAAGAGCATCTGGGTGTTCCCCGAGGGCACCCGCAGCCGGGGTCGCGGTCTGGGCAAGTTCAAGAAAGGGGCCTTTCACACGGCGATTGCCGCCGGCGCGCCGATTACCCTGGTGTGTGCGGCACCTTATCAGGGAGAATCACAGGGCCTGAGTGGTCGTCGGAAACCGGTGCCGGTGCGTATATTGCCACCGGTGGAAACTGCCGATCTGGGTCCGGAGGATGTCTCCGCGTTGATGGCCCGCTGTCACCAGCAAATGACGGAAGCGCTGGCCGATATGGCCGCTCACTCGTAAACTTTAACCAACGATCAGGATAGATGCATGGTTGCTCCGATTACCGCCGTTTTCGCCGCCGTTACCGGCCTGTTATTGCTGGTTCTGTCGGCCCATGTGGTCAAATACCGACTGAAATACCGCCAGGGTCTGGGCGTGAACAATGACCCGGATTTTGAAGCCTCGGTGCGCGCACATGCCAACCTGATCGAGCACGCACCACTGGGCCTGTTGATGCTGGGGCTGGCGGAAATCAATGGCGTGCCCGCAACCCTGATTTACTGGTCTGGCATGGCACTGGTGGTGGGTCGCATTCTGCATGCCTGGGGCATGATCAATGGCCGAGGCGGTCCGCACAAGGCGCGCATGATCGGCATACTGCTGACCTGGCTGTCGATCCTGGTGGTGGCTATCCTGTTGCTATGGAACGTCTGGCAGGTACACGGATAGCATGCTGATCATCCCCGCGGAGAATTCGGTTAACTGGCGCAAGCCACCCTGGGTCACCCTGGGGTTGATGATGGCGTGCCTGCTGGTTTTCCTGTTCTACCAGGGCGATGACGACCGCAAAATGCGGGTGGCGCTGGAGCAGTATCTGGACACCGACCTGCTGGCGCTCGAAGCCCCCGCCTATGAAGACTACCTGGAGCGGCAAATCCGGTTTGAGGACAGCACCGGCCGGGTGCGGGACCTGGAGCAGTTTGAATCTCTGCGCCGTGATAACGAGCGGCTCTGGCAGGCGGTCACGCTGCTGACCGACCGGGAATTCTACCGATACCTGCAAGATAACGCGGAGCTGATCTGGAGTCCGGCGGACCGGCGCTACTGGCGGGAATACCGTAGCGGTATTGAGGAACAGTGGCTGAGCCGGATCAGCGCCTACCAGATGGGGCTGATACCGGCAGAGCTGTCTCTCTATGAACTGGTGACCTACCAGTTCCTGCACGGTGGCTGGGGACACATCATCGGCAACCTGGTGTTCCTGTTTTTGCTGGGGTTCACGGTGGAAAAGGCCCTGGGCCCGGGCCGTTACCTGCTGGCCTATCTGCTTTGCGGTGTCTTGTCTGGTTTGGTGTTCACGGGTTTTTCCGCCGGCAGCTACACACCATTGGTGGGCGCTTCCGGCTCCATCTCCGGGCTGATGGGCATGTACGTGGCCATCTACGGCTTGCAGAAAATCCGCTTTTTCGTATTCCTGGGTGTCTATTTCAACTATTTCCGGGCACCGGCGCTGGCTATTTTGCCGGTCTGGCTGGGCAAGGAAATCTACGATTACTGGTTTGCCAGCGCCACTGGCATTGCCTACATGGCCCACGCCGGCGGGTTGCTGGCAGGCGCCGCGCTGGTGTGGCTGTTCGGCAAAAGCTGGCTACAGGTGAAGCAGGAGTTTTTCGAGCCGGAGCCCGAAGAACAGGACGCCCGCTTTACCGATGACTACGCCCGGGCCATGAACAGCCTGGCCCATCTGGAGTTTGACCAGGCTCGCCATCAATTCGAAGCGCTGCGAGAGCAGTACCCGGACAGGCCGGTACTGTTGGAACATCTGTACCATCTGGCCAAGTTGCGCCCGGACCAGCCGGCTTACCGGCAACGGGCAAGAGAGTATATGGACCAGCTGCTGGCCAGCCGGCAACCGGAGCAGATGGTCGCGGTCTGGCGCGAATACCTGGACAAGGGTGAGAGCTACCAGCCGCTGGCGGCGGATGACCACAACCGGGTTCTGTTTGCCAGCCTGAAAGGCCAGGACATGAAAACCGCCGAAAAAGCCTTCGACCGACTGCGCCGGAGCGCGTCAACGGAAGTCATGGAAGAAGCCTGCCGGTTGATGATCGCCGAATTCGAAAAACGACAAATGACACCCAAGGCCCGCCACTATCGCCAATTGCTGGGGGGCGGTGATCACTCGCCAGTATGAAAGCTGGCTTTCGGGCCTTTCAGCGGCTGTTGCTGTTCCGCCTGGGCCAGCCAGATATCGATCTGTTGTTGGATCGGATGCTGCGGACAGCGTTTTTTAATAAACATCAGGAAGGCTTTCGCCTTGTCCCACTGCTGCAGACCGTTGGCCAGTGAACGGGCGGCCAGCAGGTAAGCCGGTGCCAACTGCTCGCTGTCCGGAAACCGTTTGTGGAAATCCCGTAACAGGCGCAGGGCGGAGCGGTGGTGGCCGGCGTGATACAGCGCACTGGCGCAGTGCACGGTCAGTTCCGGGTCGTCCAGCTGGAAATCGTTTTGCACCGTTAATAACCGACCTAGCAAGCGGTTCAGCTCGTCGCCGTCATTCTGGTCGGCCAGCCAGGCCAGCAGCCTTGGGTGGTACCGGTAGAGCGCGGCTCTGTCGTCCCGGGCCGTCAGCAACTTGTACAGCTGTTCCAGCCGTTTGGGGTTGTTCCGGTCCTGTTTCAGAGTGCTTTCCAGCAGTGACTGCACCCGTTCGTAATGGCCGTCTTTCAGATTCATGTCCAGATCCGCGTCAAAGCGGGTGCTGCGGTCACGCTGGCGGTTGTCGGCGTTGTTTTCGTCGTCATCCTGAATGTCCGAGGCAAAACCCAGCTCCTCCTGGTACTGGAACAACAGGTAACCCAGCATGTGAAACAGCATCAGGGTGAAGGTACTGTTCAGGAAACCGCTTAACGGTTGTGCGGCCCAGCGCGGGAAGTGGGTCACCGCGAAATCCTGGGCAGCGCCGGAGGCCACGGTCAGCAGGATCAGGTAACCGTACAGCAGGAAATAGGGGCTGCCGATGCGGGCAATCAGCACCGCCAGATTCAGCGGGTTGACCGCCGCGCCCACCGAACGCTCCATGGCCAGCACCATGATGCTGGCAGGCAGGGCCAGAACGGCAAAGGCCAGCACCAGCAGCATCAGTATCGGCCCGCCCAGCATGGCGGCGGTTGCCACCAGTGCCCCCAGCAAGACAAACACCAGCAATTGCAGAATGACAATGTTGAAATCGCTGCCAGTGAAGGCCGTGGCCAGGGGTGGCGGTTTCAAGTGCCCCTCGGCGGTGTGGTTGATCACCGCATAGGTGTATTTGAACAGCGCCAGTGCCAGCACCAGCCAGATCAATGCCCCCAGCAGATTGGCTGGTGCCAGCACCGGCACCAGGGTGCAAATGGCAATGACCACCAGCGGGTCGGTGTGGAAGGGATAACGGAAAAATGCGCCGATCCGCTGCCAGAAGGGCACCACCTCCGTCGCCGCGCCCAGGTAACGCATGGCCTGGCTACAATGGGGGCAAAGGGCCTGGCGGCTGCGGGCATCGGCATCCGGCATGCAGCGGGTGCAGTAGTAATACTGGCACTGGCTGCAATGCCATTTGGCGGGTTCACCGGGGTGGTAGTGGCAATCGTGTTTCACGGTGGCTCGGCTTCGTTCCCTGATAAGTGTCCGCCAAATGATGGCAGAAGCGGGCACCGTGAGCCAGGCAGAGCTTCAGTTTTCCGTGACCCGGCCGACACTATTCTACGTAGGTGAGGTTCTCAACATTCGATAATAAGCTTATTCTCATGGTCAGGCCCGCAAAAATAATGATTCAGGGAGCAATGCATGTTCGGTAAATGGTTACCCGGCAATCGCTACAAACAGATTCTTGAAGAATCCATTCACGCCGTGGTGACTATCGATGCCCGCAACCGTGTCATTTTCTTCAACAAGGCGGCGGAAAAACTCTGGGGCTATGACCGCTCCGAGGTGCTGGGCAACAACGTAAACATGCTGGTGCCCTCGGACATCCGTGGCCGGCACGACGAGATGATCGACCACCACCGGCGCACCGGTGAAGACCGTATTGTCGGCACCTCCCGCGACGTGCTGATGACCCGCAAGGACGGCAAACAGTTGTGGGTGAGTCTATCCCTGAACCGCGTGAAAGAACGGGGTAAAACCACCTACACCGCATTTCTGCACGATGTGTCGAAGGAGAAAACCGCTCAGAACATCATCAGCCAGACCCTTGAACAGGCCATCGATGCGGTGGTCACCATCGACCAGCACAACAACATCACCTTCGCCAACGCCGCCGCCGAGCGCCTTTGGGGTTACACGCGCGAGGAAATGCTGGGCCAGAACGTAAAGATGCTGGTGCCGCCCCAGCACCAGCGTAACCACGACGAGTACGTTAACCGCAACCGGCGTACCGGTGAAGACCGCATTGTCGGCACCGACCGGGAAGTGCCGTTTGTCACCAAACAAGGTAAGGAAGGCTGGATAAACCTGTCCATTTCCAAGATCGAGCTGGATGACGACAACATCCTGTACACCGCCTTTGCCAAGGACGTGACCGAGGAAGTAGAGCGGCGTGAAGAGTTCCGCATGCTGTCCATGGTGGCAGACGAAACCGACAATGCGGTGATCATCACCGACCCCCGGGGTTACACCACTTATGTAAGCCACGGTTTTGAAAAGCTGACCGGTTACAGCTTTGATGAAATCAAGGGCCACAAGCCGGGCGAACTGCTGCAGGGCGAGGGCACCGACCGCCAGACCATTGCCAAAATCGCCGAGCGCCTGAAAAACCACCAGCCGTTCTATGACGAGCTGCTGAACTACAACAAGGGCGGGCATCCCTACTGGGTGTCTATCTCCATCAACCCGGTTTTTGATGACAACGGCAAGCTCAGCCACTTCATTTCGATTCAGGCCGACATTACCAGTGCCAAGCAGAAAGCCCTGGAATCCGAACGCCGATTTGACGCCATCAGTGTCAGCAATGGTGTGATCGAATGGTGCCTGGATGGCCGCCCGCAGGAAATGAACACCTACATGCTGCGCCACCTGGATGCACCCAGCGTCGACAGTCCCAACATCCAAAAGAACAACCTGAAGACCCTGATGGGCGAACAGGCCTTTGCCGAGGTATGCCAGGGCAAACAGTACAAGGCGGTACTGCCGTTTTTATCGGAACACGGGAAAGAGAGCCAGTTTGATACCGTGGTGGCCGGCATTAATGACGCGGAAGGTGAATTGAAGGCACTGGTATCTTATGGAGTGGATGTCACCAACCGCACCCGCGCAGTGGAAGTGGCGGACCAGGAGATGGAGCGGGTGGAAACGTCCAGCAAGGAGATTCAGAAGATCATTGGTGTGATCAACGAGATTGCTGACCGCACCAATCTGTTGGCACTGAACGCTGCCATCGAGGCGGCCCGTGCTGGCGAACATGGCCGTGGCTTCTCGGTGGTCGCCGACGAAGTGCGCCAGCTGGCCAGCCGTTCCACCGAATCGGCCGATGAAATTCGCCGGCTGGTGGATCAGACCAATGAACGGGTGCGGGCGCTGGCAGCCTCACTCAAGCAGCTGAATGAAGACGAAGACTGATCTTGCCGGCAGCGTCAGCCGGGTGGATTCGCTGGTAGGGCAGTATCGGTTGCCGTAGCCATGACCACCCGGTTACGACCGCTGTTTTTGGCACTGTAGAGCGCATCATCGGCGCGCCGTAACAGCAGCTGGTAATCCGGGTGGCCGTCAAAACAGGCCACGCCAACGCTGATACTGGTTTGCAGCTCTTTGCCATCGGGGAGCAGGAAGGCTTCCCGGTTCACGCTGTTGCGCAGCTTTTCCGCCATGGCTTTGGCCCGGGTGGGGTCCATGTCCACGGCAATCAATAAAAACTCTTCACCACCGAGCCGGAACAAATAGTCGCCCGAGCGGCTGTTGTTCACCAGAATCAATGCCAGCTGTTGCAGCACCTGGTCACCGGCCTGGTGTCCATGGGTGTCGTTCACCTGCTTAAAGTAATCAATATCAATGGCGAGAACGGCAAACGAGCTCTTCTGGGCACGTGCCTGGCTGATCTGTTTACTGAGAACGACCGGCATGAATTTGCGGTTTAACAGGCGAGTGAGTACATCGCGGCCGGCTTCCAGCTCGTTATTTTGTTCAAACAGATTGCCGAGGTGAAAGCGGATGCTTTTAACCTTGTCTCTCAGGTCTTTCAGCAGATCCACGCGGCTGGTGCCAAGCGCCGTGCTTTGCTCGTCGGCGCCGAACAGCGGCAGCAGTACGTTATCGATCTCTTCCATGGTGTCCATCACGGCTCGGGCTTCATCTGAACCTTCAAAGGCATGAATGCCTTTGTGCCGGAACCACAAGCCGAAATCGGAGGCCTGTATCCGCGGCAGTTCGCCGGGCAGGGTGCCAATGGCCTGGCTGAACATCAGCTGGTTCTCCCAATCGAACAGGGCGGCTCGTTGCTGGTCTTTCTCGTTGGCGATGTTCTGGGTGATGGCAAACAACCGGTAGGCTTCTTCGGCGCGGGAATTCCGGTCGTGGGACACGGAATAGGCGTGGCCCATGATTTCCATGGCCAGGTCGACCGTGTCTGATGCCAGGCGTGTCGCGGCAAAACGGGTGTTCTCATCCAGCTCGCTGGCATGATGCAGCAAGTGCACAAACCGGTCTTTCAGACAGCGGGCTCCCCGCAGCACCAGGTGGACCGGAATACCAATACGTGCATGCACCTCACCGATCTTCCGCTGCTCGGCAATCAGCCGGAATACGTCTTCTTCGGTTGTCGGTGCGAACAGCCCCGCCACCCAGCGCTGCATGGACTGGCCAAGCCGGTTTTGCACCTCGTCATTGGAGAGAAACTGCGAAGCGCCGGGGTCTGCCAGCATTTCCCGATAGAAGTGTTCGGAAAGCGAGGCGGCATGTTGTCGGGCGAAATCAATGACAAAACGCTGGGCGTCAGCGGTGAAACGCGCATTGATGGCGAGCCATTCGGAACAGAGATGCTCGGAGGAAAAGCGGGGCATGGTCATCCTGTGCTGCTTAGGTGATGATATTGAAAGCAGTGTAACCTGCTTCCGGGCCCGCTTTCACCAATGAAATCGGGTTACTCTGCTTAACGCCCCTGCAAAATAGGATTGTTTCGCGTTGGGTCGACTTTCTGCCGCTTCAGGTAGGGTTTCATGTGGATGTCTGTGTGCAGCACATGGTCAAGAATCCAGTGGCGTAGAAACCCGACCACATCGTCCAAAGTTTTGCTGCACATCCGTTCCAGCCTGGCCTCTTCCTCGACATCGCCATTTGCTGATCTGGGAATCAGGCGCGCTTTCAGGTCTTCCAGGTTCTCGATGATTTCACGATGTTGTGTCTTGTGTTCATTATGCTGGGGGTACTGAATCGCGATCTGTATTTTTTCTTCATCCTCGAAGTGGCTTCGGGTGTATTCAATGAGTTGGTCCAGGTAAAACGCTGTCACTTTCGCCGGGTTGTCTACCTGTAAGGCGAGTTCGACGGCATTGACCAGGCAGAAAAGATATTTGTGCTGGCTATCGATGGTGGGGTGGCCAATGGCCATGGATTCTCGCCAGATGATTGGCATGGTTCTCAATTCCTCATTTAAAACTTCTACCCGGATAATTTCTCAGAATTCTGCCATTAACGAAATGTAACAGTCCAATAGGTGAAAGCCATTAGAGCTATAGGCATCCGCGGATCGGAGTGATCCTTTATGGTGCGCCGAGAGTAAAAGTTTTTTAGTATGTCGTAAAATTAATCATAAGCTTGAGCTGTCATGTCCGCACACGAGTCCCCCACCGCCTTCGATATCGTCCCCTGGAACCGGAGCTTTGAAACCGGCATCGACACCATCGACCAGCAACATCGCCAACTGGTGAAATTGCTGAACGATCTGGCGCATCAATACGTTTATGGCCTGGAGCCAGACCAGCTCAAGGAAATCGTTGATGGCCTAGTGGATTACGCGGCCTACCACTTCGAGACCGAAGAAGGCCTGTGGATAGAAGCCTTTAAAGACGATGAATGGTTTACCCGGCATCACCGTTCCCATGACGGGTTCGTGGAAAAAGTCCGCAGCATGCAGGCCCGGGTGGAACAAAGCCCCAGTCTCGCCGGGGTGGATGATCTGCTGTCTTTTCTGGTCAGTTGGCTGGCCCATCACATCCTGCACGATGACAGAAGCATGGCGGTTGCGTTACTCGAAGTGCGCAAGGGTCACTCTTTGCCGGAGGCCAAGGCGACGTCGCACGAATCCATGAGTGGTCAGGCCTCGGGTCTAATCCAGAGCGTGCTGAGTATGTATAAGCAGCTTTCGGGACGGACACTGGCACTGCAGCGAGAGGCCTACGCCCGGGAGTTGGCTGAGAAGAAACTGCGGGAGCAGGAAGATCACTGGAAATCGGTGTTGGGAGCGACCAACGATTCGCTCTGGGACTGGAATCTGGAGGTGCTGGATACGGCCGATCCCGACGCCCCGGCGAACCTGTTTGCCCGGGCAGGGCAGATCATTCACCCCGAAGACTGGCCTGCCCTGAAAGAGGATTTTCTGGACCACTTGCTGGGCAAGACCGAGGTGTTCAGCAACCAGCACCGGGTGCTGGACGGTGATGGAAATGAATGCTGGGTGCAGTCCCGGGGTAAGGTGATTGCTCATGACGCCGACGGCCGCCCGTCACGCATTGTCGGTACTCAGACCGATATTACCGAGCGCAGAACCCAGGAGTTGATTCTGCAGCGAGAGCGGGGTACCCGCTTACTCATCAGTGATTTTGCCTCGGACTTCATGGCCGCTTCCCCCGAGGAGTTTGATGGCGCTATTGAGCGTGCCTTGCAGCGAGCCGGCGCTTACATGGGCGCAGACCGCACCTATGTGTTTCTGGTCAATGAAGATCATCGGTATATGAGCAACACCCATGAGTGGTGTGCAGCTGGCATCAGCCCCGAAATTGATAACCTCCAGAACATTCCCTCGAACCTGACGCCCTGGTGGTGGCAGCAATTACGCACCACCGGCCATGTACTGGTGCCCAGAGTGAGCGACCTGCCGCCTGCAGCTCATGCGGAACATGCCATCCTGGAAGCTCAGGACATTCAGTCAGTGTGTGTTTATCCGTTGCATATGCACGGTGAACTGGTCGGTTTCCTGGGCAATGATGCTGTGCGGGAAGAGCGGCATTGGGGGGCTGAGACTTTGCAGTTCCTGGAGCTCATGAGTGATCTGTTAAGCATCGCGCTGGAACACCGACAGGTACAGAAACAAAGAGAACAGGCGGCGAGTCGTCTGGAGCGGGCAGAGCAGCAGGCCCATCTGGGGCACTGGAGTTACAAACTGGATTCTTGTGAGGCGTACTGGTCACCGGAAGTGTTCCGGATTTTCGAGCGTAATCCGGAGGATTTAACGCCCACCTACGGTACCTATCTCGACATGGTGCACCCGGAAGATCGCCAGAAAACCCACGAGGCATTCCAGCAAGCAAAAAACGAGGCGGCGTATCTGTACACAGAACATCGGGTTTGCCTTGCACCCGGGCAGATTAAATACCTGGAGGTTCGCGGTCAGTTTGAAACCGGTCCTGACGGCAAGCCGGCTCTGGTCGAAGGCACTATTCAGGACATCAGCGAAAAAGCACGGCACCGGGAGCAATTGCGTCGACTGGCCTATGAAGATGCTCTGACCGGCCTGCCAAACCGCAGAGCGGTTGAGGACAGGCTGCGACGAGAGCTTGATCAGTGTGAGCAGCACGGTAGCCGTTTGGTTCTGGCGTTGCTGGACCTGGACAACTTCCGGGAGGCGAATGAATGCTACGGTCCGGCGCTGGGTGATGATGTATTGGTGGCACTGAGCCAGCGCATGCGCACCGTTTGCGATGATCCGGCTGTGGTCGGGCGCATTGGTGGCGATGAATTCGTTATCCTGTTGCCGAGAATGAGCGCCGATGATGATTCTTTTTTGCTGTTTCGCCGGCTGTTGGTGGCCATCAACGAGCCCCTGATTATCTCCGGTGTCGAGGTCAGAATCACCGCCAGTGTTGGCGTTACCCAATACCCGCAGCTCGAAAACGTCTCCGAAGAACAGCTGTTGCGGCAAGCCCAGCAGGCGCTTTTCCAGGCCAAAATGCAGGGTAAAAACCGGTTGGAGCAATACGATGTCCAATGGGAACAGAGTACCCGGGCGTTGACCGGCAAGCTGCAGGCCATCAAGCAGGCTCTGTTGAATGAAGAATTCGTGCTGTATTACCAGCCGAAGGTCAACATGGCCAAGGGCACTGTGCTGGGGGTGGAGGCTCTGATCCGTTGGCAGAAGCCGACGGGTGAGGTGATTCCACCCGGCTCGTTCCTACCGGCGATTCAGGACCATCCGCTGGAAATCGAACTGGGGGACTGGGTCATTCACACGGCGTTGGCGCAGGCCGAAGCCTGGCACGCACAGGGCCTGTCTCTGGAAGTCAGCGTGAACGTAACCAGCCTGCAAATCCTCGAAGATGGCTTTGTCAGCAAACTCCGGGGCGCACTTGAGGCGCATCCCGGCATTGCCCCCGAGGTTCTGCAAATCGAAATACTGGAAAGCAGTGCCTTGCACGATCTGGATAAGGTTTCCCGGGTGATGCAGGCATGCCGAAAACTGGGTATTCGGTTCGCGCTGGATGATTTTGGCACGGGGTTCTCGTCACTTTCCTACCTCAAGCATCTGCCGGCTAGTGTGTTGAAAATTGACCAGAGTTTTGTTCGCAACATGCTGGATGATTCAGACGACTTGTCTATTATTTCCGGCGTTGTCGGTATGTCCCAGGCTTTCGGTTTGCAGGTGCTTGCTGAAGGCATAGAAACCGAGCAGCACGGCGACCTTCTGTTACGACTGGGTTGCGAGCTGGGGCAGGGCTACGGTATTGCCCGGCCGATGAAGCCTGAGGACCTGCCGGAGTGGGTTCGTGGCTGGAAGGCTGTCAGTGCCTGGCGGGAACAGAAGCCGGTGGATTTCCAAAATCTGACGTTGCTGCATGCCGAAGTGGAGCACCGTCACTGGGCCAATCAGCTGGAGCAGTGGTTGCGGGGTGAAACCGAGTCCCTGCCGGCGTTACAGGCTGGCCACTGCAAGGTAGGACGCTGGATCGAGAACGATGGGCGGCATCGTTTCCTGAACAACCCGGCATTTACTCAATTACTGGCCGACCACGAACGTTTGCACCGGGCCGGAGAACAGGCGGTTGATGCCCATGCCCGTGGCGATGAACGCGCGGTTCATGAGGGCCTGTCAGCCATGCATGAATACAGAGACAAGGTTTTGTCGACTTTGAAATTGCTGCAGAAGGATTAGTGTCCGCGTGGGGATTCGCTGGAAGATAGTGTGTGCACTTGTAGTGCTGTTGAGCCTTGCCGGCTGTGAAGATCTGGATAATCCGGATACGTTGCGGCTGGCGGTTAACCCGTGGCCGGGTTACGGCTATTTTGCCGTGGCCCGGGAGCGGGGGTTGCTTGGCAAGCCCGGCACGCCCGAGCTGGAAATTGTCGAGACGGCTTCGTTAAGCGACTCTGTTCGGGCCTTCAAGCGAGGGCAGGTGGATATGCTTGGCGGCACCCTGGCCGAGCTTGCGGCGATCAACCAGTCGGGTAAGAGAGCCGTCAGCGCTTGCTTCGGTGATTCAGGCTCATAACGAGGCGCTGCGCTGGGGGCAGAACAACCCGGCCCAGGTGCACAAGCTGCTGGCAAGGCACACCGGGCTCTCTATTGACGAATTGGTGACACTCAGCGATTCCATAGAAATGCTGTCGCTGGATAACCAGTCTGCTTTTTGGCAACCGACGGGGCCACTTCATCGCCTTCTGCCCGTCGCGGGCAGAATTGTCCAACAGTTGAATAGCCGGAGTGTTGAAGCACCTGTAATAACTTCACAAGCATTGAATGACCGCTTTATACCCAACTCAGAGGCTCCATGATAAAAAAACGGTTGCTACCGACGTCTCTGGCACGTCGCTTTAATTTTTTGATGGTTCTGTTTTCCATGCTCGGGGTCGTGTTGGTGGCGATTCTGAGCTACTACGAACACGTTATCGAGGCGCGAGCAGAAGCCAGATCCATTGCCGTTGACCGTTCACTCACCATCGTGGATGCCATGGAAACCGCGGCCAGCCGGGAGTCCATCTCGCGTTTTATTTTTTCGGTCGCGGCTCAGCCGTCGGTGGAATCCATTGCCCTGGTGGACGCTGGCGGTCGTGTCGTGCTGGCTTCCAGGCGCAGCTGGCAGAATGCCGATGTGAGCGCACTGAGTGATGTGATCGACAAACAATGGCTGGCTAAACAAGCCGGCGAAGACATGTCGGTGTATTGGGATGAGCCCAATGTCCAGGCCGTGGTGATTGCTCCCATCGAGCCGGTGAATCCGGCCTCTTCCGTTATCCGGGATTTACAGGGCGGTCGGTTGCTGTTTGCCCTGGATGCCCGGCCGCATATTGCCAGTGCAAGGAAGGAAGCCTGGTTTGATGCCTTCTGGGCGAGTGGCGCCTTGGTGGTCATGATGCTACTGGTGTCCCGGGCCCTGCATCGACAAGTGGCCTGGCCGCTGGAAAAACTTTATCAACGAACCAGGAGGCCGGATGACCAGGCTCTGGCCAGTGATCCCGCTCCGACAGGTCAGGTCAGAGAGCTGAAGGCCCTTGGTGATGCGATTTCCGAACTGGCGGAAGCCCGTTTGGCAGTGAGCGTGGAAAAACAGCGGCTCGAAGATATTGCCGACAGCATACCGGGAGCCGTTTATGAGTACCGCCACCACCCGAATGGTCACGACGAGTTTCTTCACTTCAGTGAAGGCATTCATCGCCTTGTTGAGCTGGACGAAGAGTCGGTGCACGGGGCAGACCCAAATCGGGTGGGGGCTAGCGTTTGGTCCAGAATCGTGCCGGCGGATCACCGCAAGCTGGAGCAGGCGACTCGCGCCGCGAATCATCCCCAACCTGGTGAGTGGCAGGCGGAGTTTCGAATCCAGACCGGGGGCGGCATTCGCTGGATCTGGGGGCATGCCATGCCAGTTGTAGATGATCAGCCCGGGCAGCTGTTCCGTGGGGTGATGCTGGATATCACCGACCGCAAGGAGCTGGAACAGCGCCTGCAGCAGGCCGCCACCCACGATCCGCTGACCGGTGCGCTGAACCGGGCGGGGATTGAACCCTATCTGGAGAGCAGCCTGGCCGGGGCCCAGCGTTGGGAGCACCCCATGTCGGTGGTGATTCTGGATATCGATCATTTCAAAAAAGTGAACGACAGTTTCGGCCATGGTGTGGGTGACAGCGTGTTGGTTCAGCTGGTCAGCACACTCAAACAGCGACTGCGCAAAGCGGACAGCCTGGCCCGCTGGGGTGGAGAAGAGTTTCTGTTGCTATTACCCGACACCGACTACCAGGGCGCTGTGAAAGTAGCCGAAGAACTTAGGCAGGTGGTGGAGGGTGCCAGATTTGAGCACCAGCAGACCCTGACCATTAGTTTGGGAGTGGCAACCGTGCAGCCGGAGGATTCCCTGAAAAGTCTGATTCGCCGCGCGGATGACGGTCTTTACCGGGCCAAGCGTGAAGGCCGAAATCAGGTAGGAGTTATTGCTCAACCAGCTGACCTGATCACGACTCCAGCCGAATAGCCAGATAACATGATGGCTCAGGCCGTCTCCGGTGCTTCTCCGGCCAGCAAGGCGGTAATGGCCCCGCTTTCCAGAGGCCTGGACAACAAAAAGCCCTGCACACTGTCGCAGCCCAGCTTGCGCAGCTGCGCCAGCTGGTCCTCAGTCTCAATGCCTTCGGCAACCACGGACAACCGCAGGCTCTTGGCCAGGCTGATGATAGCGGTGGTCACCATCTCGCCGGTACTGCGGGTGCCGATTTCATGCACGAAGCTGCGGTCCACTTTCAGGGCATCCAGTGGCAGGCGGTGCAGCTGGGCTTCTTCCTTTGAGTCATAAAAGCTGACGGCCCGTGTGGAGCGGGCCATTTTACCGGGCCGGGCCAGTTCCTTGTCCAGTAGCAGTTGTTGATCGGAAGGCAATTCTGCTTCAACACGGCGACCTGCTGGTTCGTGAACTGCCGGGGCACATAGTCAAGAATGCACAGGGTGCCCAGTGGGTGTCCGTTCAGGCTGCGAGGTGTTTCATTGACCGCTAGCCACTGATTGGATTTGAACCATTGGCGCTCGCGATCCAGCAGGCTGACCAGCGCCACCGGGGTGCCAAAAATGGACTTGGCCAGCCGGGTAATGCGGTCAAACCGCTCTTCGGGCGGTGTGTCCAGAACATCCAGCGCATAGAGATCTTCCAGGCGGCGGGTTTCCTGTTCGTTCAGCAAGAGATCGCGGTGTGGCACAAGCTTATTCCTTGGAAAAATAGTGCATTTGTTTACGACAGATACGGCCAGAAGGATTATCAGAGGAGGTTAAAAAAAGAGCGTTTCCGGGGCAGGTTTGGTCAATAAGGCCTTGTTCTGCACTGTTGTGGTGCGCGTTACATATACAAAAACAATACAAAGTTATTTTTTGATCTGGGTCAATCGCCAGTGCGCGCGCCTGTCGTTAATGTGTTCATTCATACCGATGTCTGTCTTGAAACAATACTGTCATATCAACCAATAAAATATCCGGGATACCTGTTCAGGAGCACGGAGTGCGCATAAACGAACCCGTTACACAACGCGAAGTGCCGGTTGAACCTGGCGCTAATATTCTTTCGACCACCAATCCAAGGGGGCAGATCACTCATGTTAATGACGAGTTTCTGGAGATCTGCGGTTACACCCGCGAAGAGTTGATTGGCCAACCCCACAACATCATCCGCCACCCGGATATGCCCCGAGCCGCTTATGAACAGATGTGGCAACAGCTAAAAGCCGGTGAGCCCTGGCTGGGTGCGGTGAAGAACCGCTGCAAGAACGGTGATCACTACTGGGTTCGTGCCTACGCCATTCCCATCACCGACAAACAGGGCGAGTTGATAGAACTTCAGTCCATTCGTACCAGACTGGAGCCGAAAGCCAAGGCCCGGGCAGAAAAACTGTACGGCAAGCTACGGGAGAGCCAGCCCCAAAAGGGCCCGGTGGAACCGGCCCGCCTGCCCAGAACCCTGCCATTGACCGCCCGTTTGATGATCGCCATGGCGCTGGTATTCACCGCCAGCTCCATTGCCCACGGTGCCACGGAATCCGTCGGAGCTTCGGTGGCCATCTGGTTGCTGTCGTTGGCCGCCGGCGGTGGCGCCATCTACAAGCTACTGGCGCCTTTCCGCAAATGCGTACGCCGCGCCCGGGCCATTGTCGATGACACCGTGGCCGAGCGCATTCTGGTGAACGGCAACGGCGATGTAGCCAGCCTGGACCTGGTGATTACCGAGCAGGCGGCGGAGCTGGATTCGGTGGTCAAGCGCATGGATGATCTGATCAATGAACTGAAACAGGATGTGACCAAAACCACCCGGCGCAGTAGCGACGCAAGCGAGGCCGTGAAGGAACAATCTTCCGCCACCGACACTATTGCCTCCGCCAGTGAGGAGATGTCCGTAACCTCCAGCGAGGTGGCCACCAACGCCACAGACATGCTGGAGCAGGTGCGCATGGCCCATGACGGTGTGTCCCGGGGCCAGTCGATCACCCATGAAACCCGCAGTAGCATGGATTCGCTGTCCACCGAGCTGGCCGAGGCGTCGAAACGGGTGGGCGAACTGACCGAAGCCAGCAAGGGCGTGACCGATGCCCTGAACACCATTGGCGAAATTACCGAACAGACCAACCTGCTGGAGCTCAACGCTTCGATTGAGGCCGCCCGGGCCGGCGAGGCCGGGCGCGGTTTCGCGGTGGTGGCCGATGAGGTACGCAGCCTGGCCTTGCGCACTCAGAGTACCACCGAGCAGATCACCACCACTCTGGGCCGGTTCCGGGACGTGGTGGATAACGCCACCGCCGCCATGGACCGGTGCGACAGCTACGCCCGCAAAACCGTGGAAGATACCGCCGCGTCGGAAGAGACGCTGGGCGAACTGGTGGGCTACATTGACCGGATCTCCCAGGCCTGCGACAGCGTGTCGTCGGCGGCCGAGCAGCAACACCAGGCCTCCTCGGAAATCTCCAACCGCATCGTCAGCATTAACGACCTGGGCGACAGTGCCACCAATCTGATGACAGAGGCTCAGGATTCAATCCATCATCTCGAGGACCAGATTGTCGAAGTGGCCGCCCTTGCAAACCGCCTGAAAGGCCGGAATGAAATCTGATAGGCCTGATGCATAGTAAATTGATCCAGGTCTTCAAGAAATCGGTCGGTTTGCCGTTATCATTGATAATTATCAACAAAGAACGTTTTGAACAACCGACCCGGCGCACTGCGCGGTAGCGAGCGGCACTATGTTTTTGACTGAAAATAAAGCCAAACAGATGATTCAAGCGGTCCTTGAGGGCCATAACCGAAAAAACACGCCCGACTGGCTGAAGCCCCTGGCTGAGTACCTGGACGAGTGGGCGGATGAAGAGCTGGCCGTCGCCAATGGCACGGTGGATGTGTCCCGCCATATTTCCGACCTGGGCCAGAACGCTCTGGAATTTGACGAGCGGGTGCACAGCCTGGTGGCCAACATCCAGACGCTGTCGGCCGCGATAGAAGAGATGTCGGCCAGTGCCTCGGAAGTGGGCAGCCTGGGCCAGGATGTGTTGCACCAGGCCTCCAATGTGAATGACTACACCAGGGAATCCAGCACCGCGCTGGACGAAATGGAAGCCCGGCTGGCGGAAGTGGACATTGCCCTGACTCAGGCCAACGAGGAAATGCGGGCGTTGGCCGAGCAGACCAAGAGTATCGAGTCTCTGACCAATACGGTAAATGAGATCTCCGATCAGACCAACCTGTTGGCCCTGAACGCGGCCATCGAAGCGGCCCGGGCCGGTGAGGCCGGGCGCGGTTTTGCCGTGGTGGCCGATGAAGTGCGCCAGCTGGCGGCCCGCAGCGCCGGCGCGGCCCAGGAAATCAACGGTATTGTTACTGAAATTATCAACGGCTCGGAGAGTGTGCAGGAACGCTTGGGTAAATCCGTGACCGCAGTTCAGGCCTCTGGCGAGAGCCGCGAGCGAGTGGCGGATGTGATCCACAAATCCCGGGAATCGGCCAACCAGAACTTCGACCAGGCCACGTCCATTGCTTCGGCCGCTGAAGAGCAAAGCCAGGTCTCCCACGACATGGCCGAGCAGGTCAGCTCCAACTCGGAAGACTCCGATGCCCTGGCCAGTATTTTCCAGGGCCTGATGGGTGCGCTGGCGCCGCTGCGCACCGACACCGAGAACATCTTCTCCAACGTGCGCCTGATCACGCCCTGCCTGGTGCTGGCCAGTGCCAAGCGGGATCACGTGGTGTGGGTGGACAAGCTGATTCGTTTCGCCATCTTCAACGAGAAATCAATTACCGAAGACGAGGTGAAAGATCACACCCAGTGCCGTTTGGGCAAATTCCTGGCCAGCGACGAGGCCAAGGGGCTGCACCAGCTGAAAAACTCAGACCGGCTGATCAACGAGGCGCACCCGAAGGTGCATAACGCCGGTCGCCAGCTGTTCAAACTGGCCCAGGATTTCCACAACAAACGCATTGATCCGGAGCGCTACAATGACCAGTCCCGAGAGCTGGTGGAAACGCTGAAATCGTCTTCCTCGGAAGTCATCGACCTGCTCGATGCGCTCATGCGCGAGGTGGAAGATCACCCGGATATGGCCTGCTGACCCGGTCAGGCCGCCTGCTCCTCCTGCCAGCGATCCTTGACCTCCAGCATCGCGGGTAGACACCGGAAAAACGCATCAACCAGTGCCGGTTCGAAGTGTTTGCCACTTTGCTCCCGAATCAGATTGCAGGCCTGGTCCACGGACCAGGCTTTTTTATAGGGCCGTTCGCTGGTCAGCGCGTCAAACACGTCCGCCAGGGTTTGCGCCAACTGGCCGAAGCCGAGATTGCCGGCCAGGCCGCGCAAGCGATGTATCGAAGCACTCGGGTCTGCCTGTTCGCGCAAGATCCCAGGCTGGTTTTCCGGGGCCTGCAAAAATCGGGTGGCGGCTTTGTAGTGAGCGCGGGCATCCGGCCAGAGTTGCGCCACCAATTTGCGGTTCAGGACGTCCGCCGCCTTGGCCGTTGTGTGAGCGGCTGGCCTGGGGGAGCGCGGCTGCAGATCCAGGCCAAGCAGCCGGGCCATTTCGGCGGACAGGTCGACTATGTTGATTGGTTTGATGGCAAAACCGTCCATGCCGGCATTCAGTGCTTCTCGATGATCGGCCTCCAGCACGCTGGCGGTCAGGGCGATCACCGGTGTGCGGGGTTGCTGTTGCTCAGCCTCCCAGTTGCGCAGCGCCCGGGTGGCTTCGTGGCCGTTCAGCTCCGGCATCTGCACGTCCATTAGCACCATATCAAACGGTTGTTGAGTGGCTTTTGCCAGAGCTTCCCGGCCATTGCGGGCGGTGATCACTGTATGGCCCCGCTGGCCGAGCAGGGCGCGCAGCAGTTCCAGGTTTTGTTCCACATCGTCGGCCACCAGCAGGGTTAACCGTGGCAACTCGATTTCCTGTTCGGTTTGCCGGTCATTGTCGACCGGCTGGCCGGCAACCAGGGGCAGGCTGACGCGAAAGGTGGAGCCTTCGCCGGGCTCGCTGGTGGCACTGATCTGCCCGCCCATCAGTTCGGTCAGCTGGCGGGCAATGGTGGTGCCCAGCCCGGTGCCGCCAAAGCGGCGGGTCATGCTGGCATCGGCCTGGGTGAAGGGTTCGAAAATCCGGCTCAGCCGGTCCGGCGCAATGCCGATACCGGTATCTTCCACCAGAATCACCACTTCGCCGGCGCGGGGCTGGAGCACCCGTAAAGTTACCCCGCCGGTTTCGGTGAATTTAACCGCATTGCTGACCAGATTGAGAATGACCTGCTGGATGCGCAGCGGGTCACCGCGGAAGTACTCGTCAGCCTGGTAATCCAGCGTCAGCGACAGGCCTTTGCCGCCGGCCGTGAGTGACTGGCTGGCAACGATCTGGTCACACACCGATCGCAATGAGAAATCCCGCTGTTCCAGTTCGGTGTGGCCGCCATCGAGTTTGGCGGTGTCCAGAATGTCATTGAGCAGGGTCAGTAGCGAGCGGGCGGAGTCTTTGACAATGCCCAGGTGCCGGGCCTGATCGGTATTCAGCGGAGTATCCAGCACCAGGTCGGTAAAGCCGATGATGGAATTCATGGGGGTGCGGATTTCATGGCTCATGTTGGCCAGGAAGGCGCTTTTCGCTTCGGCCGCCTGTTCAGCCTGATCCTTGGCCTGACGCAGTTCGGTTTCCATCCGGTGGCGCTGGGAAATGTCGGTGATAAAGCCGACAAAGGTGCTGACGCCGCCAAGGCGCGATTCGCCAATGGCCAGGCGGATGGGGAACTCGTGGCCATCCTTGTGCAGTGCCCAGACCTCCCGGCCCTTGCCGATAATCTTTCGCTCACCGGTATTCAGGTAATTTTTCAGGTAGCCGTCGTGGGCATCCCGGTGGGGGTTGGGCATCAGCATTTTCACATTTTTGCCTAGCACCTCGTCGGCCCGATAGCCAAAAATGCGTTCGGCGGAGTCGTTGAACGACAGGATGTCACCCTTTTCGGAAATCTTCACAATGCCGTCAACGGCGGCGTCCACCGTGGCCTGCAGTTCACTGGCGGTTTTCTGGCTGTGGCGCATCAGCGCCCGGTAACGGGCCACGGCATTGACGCCGGCGGCCAGCAGGCTCAGAGAGACGGTCACAAAGGCAATGGTCAGTGCCAGCATGATGTGGCGGTTGCTGCCGGGCAGAAAGTCCGGGTCCGGCTCGCCGATAAAGCGGGCGGCTTCCATACCGGTGTAATGCATGGCCGCGATGGCCAGGCCCATGATAGTGCCGGCCAGCAGGCGGCGTTTGTAACCGTGCAGAAGCCGGTGCCGGCGCAGCCCAAAGCTGATCCACAGGGCCAGGGTACCCAGCACCACGGCCACCAGGATAGACAGCACGAACAGAGCCGGGTCATAGCGCAATGCCGGGCCGATTTGCATGGCTGCCATGCCCAGATAATGCATGGCACCGATACCAGCGCCGACAGTAATGCCGCCGCCCACCAGACGGCTGGTATTCAGCTCGTTGCGGGCCAGCAGGCTCAGGGTAACCCAGGACGCCAACAGGCTGGGAAGCACCGACAACGCGGTGATGCCCGGGTGATAATGCACGTGGGTGGGCATTTCGAAGGCCAGCATGCCGATAAAATGCATGGACCAGATGCCAAAACCCAGGGAAGCCGAGCCGCTGAGCAGGTGCAGGCGTTGCATGAACCGTGCGCTGCTGCGCCGGGCGGCGGCCGCCAGTACCAGCGCCATATAAGAGGCGCCAATGGCGATGGCCAGAGACAGGCCAACCAACACCCAGTCGTAATGGCCGGTGACCAGTTTGCCCGGCGGCGTGCCGACGACGAAGAAATCAGCCAGTGAAATCAAAAAGCCAGCCCTTAATCGGTGGTGACCCGGTTTTTACCGGCGTCCTTGGCGGCATACAGTCGCTGATCCACCCGTTCCAGAATGCTGGCCGGAGTATCCTCGGGCAGGGATTCGGTCACACCAATAGACAGGGTGACATGGCCAATTTCCTCAAACTCAATGGCCGCTATTGCTGTGCGAATGCTTTCAGCTATCTCCCGAGCCTTGTCGTCGTCGCAGAAAGGCAGGATCACGATGAATTCCTCGCCGCCCCAGCGCACGACCTTGTCGGTTTTGCGGGTCTGCTCCATCAGGATGTCGGCCACTTCCTTGATCACCTCGTCGCCTCGAGGATGACCGTGGGTGTCGTTCACCGCCTTGAAACCGTCGATGTCCAGCATCAGCAGACTGAACGGCGAATCTTTCTCCAGGGCCTGGATCAGTACCACGTCCAGCTCGATTTCTCCGGCCCGGCGGTTCAAAAGCCCGGTCAGTGAATCGTGGGAGGCCTGCTCACGCAGTTTCAGCTCGGCAAAGACGCGATCACTCAGATCCTTGATGATGCTGATAAAGTGGGTGATCTCGCCGCTGGAATTCTTGACCGGCGTGATGGTCTGCTGGCAGTGAATTTCGTGGCCGTTTTTGTGGCGGTTCACCACCATGGCGCGGAACGGAAGGCCTTCGTTCAGGTGGCGCCAAAGGCCCTTGTAGAAGGTTTTGTCGTGGCGACCGGACTTGAGCACCGACGGATCACGGCCAATCACCTCGGTCGGGCTGTAACCCGTGATGATTTCAAAGCCCTGGTTGGCAAACTCAATGGTGCCTTCGGCGGTGGTGATAAAAATGCCGTCGTAAGCGGCATCGATGGCCTTGGCGAACAGGTTGCCGGTGGATTCCGCCGCGTGCAGCTGGGTAATGTCCTTCTGGATGGAAATGTAGAAACGAGGATCGCCGGAATCTCCCTTGATTTCGGTAATGTTCCATTCCACCAGATAAGGCCGACCGTTTTTCCGGTAATTGATGGTAGAGCCGGAGAAATAACCGTGCTTTTTCAGATCACGCCGCAGCTTTTCAATGACGGTTGCTTCGGTCATCGGGCCTTGCAGGATTTTCGGATTCTGTCCCGCCAGTTCTTCGGCGCTGTAGCCGGTCATATTACAGAACGCCGGGTTGGCATAGACAATCTGATGCCGGGCGTCGGTAATAATGATCGAATTGAACGACAGCTCGGCACTGGTGCGGAACAGTGCCAGCGAGTCGTCGGCGGAGAGGCCCTGAAGCGCCCTGGGGAATTCCTGAGTCAATGGTAAACCTGCGTACCTGTGCAATCTATTAAGGGTAGACCAGCATTGAGGAGTCGGCTCCCGGTGTCAACGCGGGATACTGCGTATTTATGCGACATGAAAGGCTATTAATACAAACAATAGCCAACATTCACCCGGTTTTGGTTGAAGTCTCATTATTCGATGCAATAGTTGAAGTAGATTTCCAAAGAGGAGGCATTGCATGTCGAGTAACGGATTGAGTAAAGACAGCCTGAATACCCTCTCCACCCTCGAGGCGGGTGGTAAAACTTTCCACTATTATAGCTTGCCCAAAGCTGCGGAGACCCTGGGTGATCTGAACCAGCTGCCGTTTTCCCTGAAAGTGTTGATGGAAAACCTGCTGCGTAACGAAGACGGCACCACCGTCGATAAGCCTCACATCGACGCCATGGTGAACTGGCTGAAAGACCGCCACTCCGACACCGAAATCCAGTTCCGCCCGGCCCGTGTGCTAATGCAGGATTTCACCGGCGTACCTGGCGTGGTGGATCTGGCCGCCATGCGTGAAGCGGTGCAGGCTGCGGGGAAAGACCCGGCCATGATCAACCCGCTGTCGCCGGTGGATCTGGTGATCGACCACATGCTCGACTGGCTGCAATGACCGCCGGCGAACTTGCGGGCAATATTGTTGGCACCCGCTGGCAGGATGTGTCTGCATGACCAACCCACCTTTTGTTCCAGATAACGTGGACCGAATGCTGTTTCGG
>JABXHG010000576.1 GCA_013393545.1 Alteromonadaceae bacterium
TGACATCGGCAAATCGGTGAAGGTGATTTCCGGGGTCGAGCAGGGGCGCATGCTGTTTGGTAAGCTGATTCTGCAGAAACCCAACGTGATGCTGATGGACGAGCCGACGAACCATCTGTATATGGAGTCCATCGAGGCACTGAACCTGGCGCTGGATAATTATCCGGGGACGCTTATTTTTGTCAGTCACGACCGGGAGTTTGTGTCTTCTCTGGCGACGCGGATTATTGAGTTGAAGTCTGATGGGATTACGGACTTTAGTGGGTCTTATGATGATTATCTTCGGAGTCAGGGGTACTTTTAACATTTTTGTTTGAGTTTGGGTGCTGGCGCAGGTGTGGGTTGGGTCTTCCAAAAAGCGCTCCTGCGGCACATCCCTGTGGCGCTTATGCTCCGCCATCCATGGCTCCGCAAATTTTTGGAAGACCCAACCCACACCCGCGCTCTGACTGCAGAGTGATATTCAGTACAAACAAAAAGGCACCTATTGTGAGTGAAGCTCAGATTGTGAACGCAACCCGCAAATGGGTCGAAGACGTAGTGGTTGGCTACAACCTGTGCCCGTTCGCCAAACGGGAATTGGTCCGTGACCGGGTGCGGTTTGTGGTGTCAAGCGCCGAAACCGAAGACGAGTTGGTTCAGGCGGTGCATGAAGAGCTGCAGCGTTTGAACGATGAGCCGGAGATTGAGACCACGTTGTTGGTGCACCCGCAGGTGCTGCAGGACTTTTCGGCCTACAATGAATTTCTGGACGTGACCGACGGTTTGCTGGCGTATCTGGAGTTGGAGGGCGTTTACCAGATTGCCAGTTTCCACCCGGACTACCAGTTTGCTGATACCGATCCGGATGCGGCGGAGAATTACACCAACCGGTCGCCGTACCCGATGCTGCATTTGCTGCGGGAAGCCAGCCTGGAAAGGGCTATTGAGAGCTATCCGGATGTGGATGGGATTCCGCAGCGGAATATTGAATTGATGGATGAGCTGGGCGCCGACAAAATGAAGGCGATACTTCATTCGTGCTTCGAGGCCGCTAACTCCATATCACCAAAGCTCTCTATCTCCTTTTGAATGTAACTGAACAGTGAGCCTCAAATGGGACTACTCTTCGAACAAATTGATAGCCAGCCCTCCGAAATCGGCGAGATTACCCTGCGCCGCCGCAAAATCCCGGCTTTGGGGGCGCGTGATATCTTCGAGGTGAAACTCGGCGAAGAGTTTCTCATGTCCAGCATGTTTGTGGACGCGGAAATTGCGCTCTCGGATATTGGCCTGGAAGCCACCGAAGGCGACAACCTGAGCGTGGTGGTGGGCGGCCTGGGCCTGGGCTACACCGCCGTGGCAGCCCTGAAGCATGAGCGGGTGGCCGAACTGCTGGTCGTCGAATACCTGAAGCCGGTGATCGGCTGGCACGAGCGTGAGTTTGTACCTCTCGGCCAGGAACTGAATAACGATCTCCGCAGCCGCTACGTGCACGGCAGCTTTTTCGACATGGCCGTGGCCGATCCCGCCGCTGGCGGTTTTGACCCCGACGCGCCCGGTAAACGTTTCGACGCCATCCTGCTCGATATAGACCATTCGCCCCGGGCTCTGCTGCACGACTCCAACGCCAGTTTCTACACAGCTGAAAATCTGGCCCTAATGGCCCGGCAGCTCAAACCCCGTGGCGTGTTTGCCATGTGGTCCAACGAAGGCGAAGATGACGCATTCATGGCCGAACTGCGAGACGTATTCATCGATGTTGACTGCCACGTCGTAACCTTCTTCAATCCCTTCCAGAACAGGGAATCGTTCAACACCGTGTACGTGGCCCGAAAGCCGGGCTGAAAAACCGGAGTTCGTATGTCAGCGACCGCCCATCGAAGCCGCCCGTTCAGTGCCAGCCAGCGCTTGCCAGAGCCTGAACAGCCGCCGGTCCTGCATGAGCCAGAGCAGGCCGGTCAGTTGCTGGCGGAGTTTATCCGGCGGTACCCGCGTTTATTGATTCTCACCGGTGCCGGCGTCAGTACCGATTCCGGCATTCCGGATTATCGGGACGGCGAGGGCGCCTGGAAGCGCAAGCAGCCGGTTCAGCACAACGATTTCATGGAAAGCTTCGAAACTCGCCAGCGCTATTGGGGCCGGAGCCTGATTGGCTGGCCGGTGATGCGGACCGCCACGCCGAATCCGGCTCACCACTACATCTCCGATCTGGAGCTGTTGAATTACAGTGCGCTGGTGGTCACCCAGAACGTGGACCGCCTGCACCAGAAAGCCGGCACACACGCCGTCACCGATCTGCATGGCCGGGCCGATGAGGTGGTGTGTATGAGCTGCGGCTATCGCTGCCCGCGTGATCAGGTGCACGATCGCTGCGCCCAGCTCAATCCCGGCTTTGAACAATACACGGCGGAAACCGCGCCGGATGGTGATGCCGATCTGGATGTGGACTTTTCCGACTTCCGGCCAGCCGACTGCCCGAAGTGTGCCGGTATCCTGAAGCCGGATGTGGTGTTTTTCGGGGATTTTGTCCCCAAAGAACGGGTTTATTCCGCCCTGGATACCCTCAGGCACAGTGACGGCCTGTTGGTGATTGGCTCCTCCCTGATGGTGTATTCCGGCCTTCGTTTCTGTCGCTATGCTCTCGACTGGCAAAAACCGATTGCCACCCTGAACCTGGGGCGTACCCGGGCCGAAAAACTGGTTGATCTGAAACTCAACGCGCGTATTGGCGAAACTCTTAAAACCACGGTGGCGTGCCTGTAGGGGTTATTGCCTATTCGTATTTGGAGGCAGGGCGCCTAGCTTTACCCGATGCCATTAGCCCACTATCCATATCAGTTCCAGCCGCACAGGGTGCGCGCGGAATTTTTTCGTTTGCTCCCCATTTCGTTTTTCGTCATGGCGTTTGGTGCTGCCTTCGGCCTGGCGGCTGCGCAGACCGGGCTTTCCCCTCTGCAATCGTTGCTGATGAGCAGCACGGTTTTCGCCGGAGCCTCACAGTTTGCGGTACTGGATATGTGGGGGGCGGAAATCTCTGTGTTGCCCATGATCGCCGTGGTGTTCGCGATTAACTCCCGCCATCTGCTGATGGGCGCCTCGTTGTACCCCATGCTCCGGGATGTGTCCCCCGGCAAACGCTACGGATTGCTGCTGGTATTGACCGATGCCAACTGGGCGGTGGCGGCGCAGGAATACCAGAGCGGTAAGCGGAACCTGGAAGTGATCATCGGCGGTGGGCTGGTGATCTGGCTGGCGTGGATGATTGGCACCGCGCTGGGCGTGTATTTCGGCGGGCTGATGCAGAACCCGAAAGCCTTCGGGCTGGACATGGTGCTGGGCTGTTTCCTGCTGGCCATGGCCCTGGGCGGCAAGAAATCCCCTCGGGTACTGGTGGCCTGGCTGGTCGCCGGCAGCGCGTCACTGGCCGCCTGGAAGTGGTTGCCGCCGAACATGCACGTGGTTGTCGGGGCGCTGGCCGGCGGTGCTATCGGTTTCTTCTGGCTGGAATCCTCTGGCAAGACCGCCGGTGAAAACCAGGAGGATACCGCCGATGGCCATTGAAACCACCTCCGCCGGTATCCTCGGCCTGATCGCCATCATGGCACTGGTAACTCTGGTCACCCGCTTCGGCGGCGTGTTCCTGATGTCCTTCGTGCCCATCAGTCCCCGGGTGGAAAGCTTTATCAACACCATGGCCAGCTCCGTGCTGATCGCCATCATCGTGCCCATGGCGGTAGAAGGCGATCTGGGTGCCCTGGCCGCGCTGGTGGCTACCGGCCTGACCATGCTGGCGTTGCGCAAGCCGCTGCCGGCGATCAGTGCCGGTTTGATTGCGGCGGCGGCGGTGCGCTACTTTCTGTAAGCGCTTGAATTGATGTGATTAAAAATTGCTCAAGTAATCCGGGGTGAGGCCGATAAACTCGCAAACGAGTTGAGGTGCCCACACCATGATTACTTCCAGCCAGATCTCCTTTACCCAGAACAGTAGCCGCCAGGTAGCGGCGATGGACGCCAGCCAGTTGCGCATCCGCCAACAGGCCCCGGCCTCGCAAGAAGCGCAAACCGGTGCCAGCCAGCGCTCCTTGTTCCGCCAGGCGGCTTACCATTACAGCAGCCAGGAACAGCTTGCCTTCAACAGCTCCAGCCAGGTGCAGGGCAACGACCGCAACGCCAGCTACACCAGCGCCGAATTCGTCGAACAATCCTCCGAGCTGTTCCTGCTCGGCCAGCAAGCGCTGACCGTCAGCCGAGCTGCGCTGGGAGGCGATACCGTCGCAGAACCCCAGGCCAGCGTCAGCGTACAGGCCGGGCAGTATATGTTTTACTCCGAGAGTGAAACCCGCAGCTTTGCGTCCAGTGGCAGCATTACCCTGGAAAATGGCGAAAGCATCGACTTCACCCTGTCGCTGCGCCAATCCCAATCGCGCAGCTACGAGTATTCCGAGCTGGTGCAAATCCAGGAACGGCCCATGACCGATCCCCTGGTGATTAACTTCGGCTCAACCACCGCGCAGCTCACCGACAGCCTGTTTGAGTTCGATATGAACGGCGATGGCAAAACCGGAGAATTCGCCAGCCTCGGTAGTGGCAGCGGATACCTGGTGTTTGACCGAAACGGCAACGGCAAAGTGGACAACGGCAACGAACTGTTCGGCCCGAAAAGCGGCTCCGGCTTCAGCGAACTGGCCGAATTCGACGACGACGGCAACCGCTGGATCGACGCCAACGACGACGTCTTCTCCCAACTCCAGGTCTGGGTACAAACCGCCGAAGGCGACGAAGAACTGCGTTCCCTGAAAGACGTCGGCGTGCAGGCCCTGTATGTCGACAGCGCCCAGGACCGCTTCACCCTCACCAACCCACAGGGCGTGCCGCTTGGCCAGATCAAGGCGTCCGGCATCTACCTGACCACCGACGGCGAAGTACGCACCCTGGAAGAACTGGATCTGGCCGAGCAGAACACCGAATCCGCTCCGCCGGTGGAAACCTCACTGGGAGTGACCGGTGCCGGTGGTCAGAGCAATGGCAACTCCGATGGCAACGGCCGAACCGATGCCCGGATCGCCGCCATCGAAAAAGCGCTGGAAAAACTCGAAGACATTCGCCAGCAGCAGAAAGAATTTCTGGAGGCGGGAAAGCCGAATGGCGAGAAAAAGTCCCCGCTGGATGACTACATGAACCTGATTGACCGGCTGCGGTTGGAAATGCTCAGCAGCCAGGACGAGAAGAAGCAGGCGGCCAGTCGGTATTTGGAGTTTGCCAAGCTGTGAGTGGTTGGCAGGCCAGGCATGAGCCAGGGCAGGGAGTATGAGGGGCTTCCCAAAAATTTTGAGGGCCAGGGACGGCCCGAAATAAGCGCACGACCGCCATGGATGGCGGAAGTGCAGATTTTGCAGGAGCAAAAATCTGCCAGGGATGTGCTTGTAGCGGTTTTTGGGAGGTACACCCACACAGTGGCCGTCTATCGGGAAGGAGGGGCTACTCACCACGTCGAAACGGCAAAACGGTTTTGGCCTCCTCAAAATAAGCCCGCACATGCTCCGCCTCTTCAACCGTAAAATCAGCAATGGCCTCCCGAAACCCCGGATGCTGCACCCCATGCCAGGAATGAGTAATCACCGGCTCAAAACCCCGCACCAGCTTATGCTCCCCCTGAGCCCCGGCATCAAAATGCTGCAAACCCAGCTCCAGAGCCAGCTCGATACCCTGGTAATAACAGGTCTCGAAGTGCAGATGATTGTACTCCTCCAGACACCCCCAATAGCGCCCGTACAGCGTCGTTTCACCCGCCAGAAACAGCGCGCCGGCAATCATCTCGCCCTCGTGCACCGCCATAATCACATGCAAGTGTTCCGGTAAACGTCCCCTCAAAAGTTCAAAGAACGCCTTGTTCAGATACGGCCGCTGACCGCGCTTGAAATAAGTCGCCTGATAAAACACATAAAAAGCCGAAAGCACGTGATCCGGGACATCGAGGCTGTGAAATCGGCGGAACGTAATGCCCTGTTCGGCCACCTGCCGACGCTCCTTGCGGATGGACTTGCGCTTGCGGGAGGTCAGAGCCGCGAGAAAATCATCGAAATTCCGGTAGCCATGGTCATGCCAGTGAAACTGGCAGCCGACCCGGTGAAGCTCCCGATCATGGGCCAGTAGCTGCTGATCTTCCGCGTCGGGAAACAATAAGTGCCAGGAATGAGCTCCTATCTGCCGGGTTACCTCATCCAGCAAATTGTGCAGGATGTCCGGCGTGAGTTGGGCTCTCAGTTCAGGGTCCAGCAGCAAGCGCGGCCCCGAGGATGGGGTAAAGGGAATGGCCAGCAACAGCTTCGGGTAATAGGGCAGGCCGTAACGCTCGTAGGCGTCCGCCCAGCTCCAATCAAACACATACTCGCCCCGGGAATGGCTTTTCAGAAACGCCGGTGCCACGCCACGGATATCGCCCGCTATGCGAAACACCAGGTAGCTCGGCGTCCAGCCGGTTGCCATGGTGGTGCAGCCGGATTCCTCCAGTGCCTGAAAAAATTCATATCTGAGGAACGGGTTGCCCCTGCCGGCCAGCCGCCGCCATTCCGGTTCCGGAATATCGGCTATACGGCTGCAGGTTTCCAGTGTAATTACAGGTGGTGCGGGTACTGTCATATCGGGTGACGACTCGGTAAAGGGTTGTCCTACCATACGACAGAACCCGCCGGTTGATCACTTCCGGTTCTTGCCCCGCTCACCGTTTTCACCACAACGCTGTTCCATTTTCTCCTGCCACTGCTGCATGCGCTCCTGGTACTTCTCCTGCCGCTCGGCATGCATTTCAGCCCAGATCTCGCGCTGCTCGTCCGTCAGCTTCAGGCGGTCGGCCATCTCGGCACGACGCTCCGCCATGGCCTCACGGCGCTCTTCCCGATTAAAAGTACCTTTGCCTTCGCGGAAGTTTTCACACATTTCTTTTTTGTCCCACTTGCCTCCGCGATCATGGTGTTTGCCATGATTGTCGGCCAGAACCAGCCGGGCTGGTGGCGAAAAGGGTAGCGGCCAGCAGGCCGGCGGTGATCAGCGATACATTGCGTTTCATGGTTCTTACCTCGCGGTTTGATTGATTGCTGACGACCATATTACGCCGGAACCGGGTCAGCCAGTGTCAGGCGTGTGTAAAGGTTCGGTAAAGACGATCGCCCGCACAGGCCCTTCTGCCAGACATGATAGACTGGCCGGAAATTGTCGGAGAGAAAGAAAGCGCATGCACAACCGGGTACTGCTGGTAGAAGATGACGACGAACTTAGGCAGCTGCTGGCCCGTTATCTGGACGGCCAGGGTTTTTCCGTGCGTGAAGCGGCCAACGGCAAAGATGGGCTGGCACTGGCGCTTGGCCAGGATTGCGACATCGTGGTGCTGGACATCATGCTGCCCGATATCAACGGTCTGGAAGTGCTGCGCGAATTGCGGGGCAAAACCCACCTGCCGGTGATTCTGCTGACTGCCCGGGGTGATGAAACCGACCGCATCGTGGGGTTTGAAGTGGGAGCCGACGACTACATCCCCAAACCCTGCAACCCTCGCGAGCTGGTGGCCCGTTTGCAGGCGCTGCTGCGGCGCATTGCCTGGGACCGGAAAACCGAGGTGGACGCTCCCCGGGTGTACGGAGACTTGCGGGTGGAGCCAGCGCAGCGGCGGGTCTTCCATAACGGCACGCCACTGGAGCTGACCGCCACCGAATACGAAGTTCTGCAGGTGTTGCTGGCCCGAGCCGGCAGCGTGGTGCGTAAGTCTGATCTCATGCAGTGGGCGCTCGGCCGCCGGCTGGAAGCCTACGACCGCACGCTGGACATGCACATCAGCAACCTGCGCAAAAAGCTGGGCAACGACGATCTTCCCCGCATCGAAACCGTGCGGGGGTTGGGATACAGCTACCGTATACCGGTTTAAATTTTTGGTTTGTTGATTCAAGAGTGCCCGTGGAATGAAACGATTCATGCTACCGCTGTTCTGGCGCATCTTCCTGTCTATCTGGCTGGCCATGGCGGTAACCGTGATAGCCAGCAACCTGGCCACCCGGTATTTGCTGGACCGCGAACGCCAGTCCATCGAGCGGCAGGTGGGCCTGCAGGAAATCGGCGCTGAAGCGCTGGATATTCGCCAGCGGGAAAGTCGGGGTGCGGCCTGGCGGTATTTACGCGGTGAGGGCGAACGGCTGGACCTGCACCTGATGCTGATCGAAAAGGAACAGGGTCACCATCGTTTGCCCAGGGGCATTCGGGAACGCCTGAAATCGTCGGGCTGGTACTCCCACAAGCCCGCGTTGATCGAGCTGGACGATAACTATCAACTGGTTGCCTGGCCGCGCATGGGCGGGGAGGGCTGGCTCGATCCTAGGCTGTTCCGCTTTGTGGAAATGGCGCTCGCGTTCGTGCTGATATCCCTGGCCTGCTGGTGGATTGCCCGCATGGTTTCCCGGCCCCTCCGGCACATGGAAACCACTGCCCGCACCATTGCCGGAGGCGACACCCAACTGCGGGTGCCGGAGCGCATCGCCAAACGCCGCGACGAGGTGGGGCAGTTGGCAACGGCCTTTAACGCGATGACTGACCGCCTGTGCCAGTTACTGGACCGGCAAAACCACCTATTGCGGGACATCTCCCACGATTTACGCACGCCGCTGGCGCGCCAGCGCGTGGCCATTGAGCTGGCCAGCGACGGTGGCGCCGACCCCGAGCTGATGGCCAGTATTCTGAGCCAGAATGAACGCCTGGAAGCCATGACCGGGCAGATCCTTGCGCTCTACCGGGTGTCTGAACGGGGTGGTGATATCGAGCGCGAGCCGGTCAAACCGCTGGTGCTTATGAACCGGGTGCTGCGGGATGGCGCGGATTATGCAGAACACAGCAGTGTCGACTGCAAACTGACCGCCTCGGAAGACAGCAAAACCGCTGTGGTGCTGGGCGATGCCGGGCTGTTGCAGCGGGCCTTCGACAACGTGCTGCAGAATGCTCTCGACCACACGCCGCCAGGCAAGTCGGTGCATATTGACGTTCACCGTAATGACAATCGTATTCAACTGACCGTCGCCGATGAAGGCCCGGGCGTGTCGGATGAACTGCTCGGCCAGCTGTTCGAGCCCTTTTTCCGGGCCGATCAGTCCCGGGGCGGCAAGGGCTGGGGCCTTGGGCTGGCCATCAGTCGCGACATCATCAATGCCCACGACGGCCACATCGAGGCCAGTAACCGAGTAGAGGGCGGTTTGCAGGTTTCGATTTCATTGCCAGTGTTTATCAATGGTTAACCAACATGAGTAACGATTACCCCATTCCCGCCGGGTTTCTGGAGCGGGAAACGGAAATAAAGAAAAGCCGGTTTATTGCCAGGGTGTTTCCCGTCAGCAGCCGCGACGAGGTGCGTGAACACGTGGCGCAGGCGCACCGGGATTTTCCGGACGCTAGGCATGTCTGTTGGGGCTACCAGATTGGCCGGCCCGGCTCGGCGGCGGAAGCCGCCATGAATGACGATGGCGAACCTTCCGGTACCGCTGGCAAGCCTATTCTCAACGTGATCCAGCATAAGGACATGGGCGATGTGCTGGTGATCGTGATCCGTTATTTCGGCGGCATCAAGCTGGGCGCCGGCGGGCTGGTGCGCGCCTATGCCGGTGCTGCTGAAAGCGTGTTATCGGAGGTGCCAAGGGAGGTGCAGCAAAGCCTCGCACAGGCCCGGGTGCGCTTCGATTTCGCCGACGAGCAACCATTGCGCCACTGGTGCGAGCAGAACCAGGGGGTGGTGGAGCACATCGACTACGGCCCCAGCGTAGAGGCCACGATTTCCGTACCGGAAACCGGGGTCGATGAATTCGCGGCTTTCTGCGACGCCCGGAAACTCGATTACCGTTTCGAAAACTGAGGGGCGGGACGGGCTGGTATGGCCGCCAGATCGTATACTGTGGGTAGCAATTCCTTTCGGCTGTGCCGGGCCGGTACGGTTTTCGGGGCCGGGCTGGCTCACAGCAATCACAGGAGAGCGTCATGCGTATCATGTTTCTGATTTTTGCCACGGTTCTGCTGGCCGGTTGCGCAGCCAGCAGCGTCACCGATTACAACTCGGGCGTGGTTTTCAACAGCTACCAGACCTGGGCGTTCGTGCCGGCAGACGACAGCAACGAATTTACCTCGCTGGACGATCGCCGAGTGCGTGAGGCGGTTCGCCGTGAGTTCCGGCTCAAGGCCATGGAGCAAGCAAGCGCCGAACAGGCCGACTTGCTGGTGGACTGGCGCATCGTTGAAGAAGAGCGCCTGGAGCAGACCGGTGTCGGTTTGGGCATTGGGTTTGGCCGGGGTAACTTCGGCTGGGGCATCGCCGCGCCGCCGCCGGTGCGGGAGATCACCGAGGGCAAGCTGGTGTTGCGCTTCGCTGACCGGCAAACCGGTGAGGTGGTCTGGCAGGCCGCCGCGCGCCGCTACCTGAGGGAAAACCAGTCGCCGGACACCCGTCGTAAGGTGATTGATGAGGTTGTCGCGGATATGTTTTCCCAATACCCTCCGGGCATGAATTAAGGCAATACGGAGCGTAATCGTGGCAATGAAGAAAAAAGGCGGGCTGGTATTTTCCACCGAACAGGGGCGTATGTGCCCGGAATGCCGTAATCCGGTGGATGATTGCACCTGTGGGCAGGATACCGCACCGAAGGGTGATGGTATTGTCCGGGTCAGTCGGGAAACCAAGGGCCGTAAAGGCAAGGGCGTGACCCTGATAACCGGCATCCCGCTGGCGGAAAAGGAACTGAAAGCCTATGCCAAGGTATTGAAGGGCAAGTGTGGCACCGGTGGCACGGTGAAAGACGGCGTGGTGGAGATTCAGGGCGACCAGAGGGACATTCTGGTGCCCCTGCTGGAGCAAAAAGGCTGGACGGTCAAACGGGCCGGCGGCTGATCAACGTAACTGACAAATAAAGAGCGAGGAAAGCATGCGGATACTGGTAATGGGTGCAGGGGTTGTGGGTATAACCACGGCCTGGTATCTGCAAAAACAGGGGCATGAGGTAACGGTGGTGGATCGCCAGAACCGTTCGGCCCTGGAAACCAGTTACGCCAACGGCGGGCAGATTTCGGTGTCCCACGCCGAGCCCTGGGCCAATCCCTCAGCGCCCCTGAAGATCCTCAAATGGCTGTTCAAACCAGATGCCCCCTTGCTCTACCGCCCGAAAGCGGATCTCTATCAATGGCGCTGGGGACTGTCCTTCCTGACTCAATGCACGTCGGCGAAGGCCGCCTACAACATTCGCCAGATGGTAAACCTGGGCACTTACAGCCGGGAACAACTGCAGGCCCTGCGAGCCGAGACCGGTGTTGAATACGACCATCTGGAAAAAGGCATTCTGCACTTCTACACCAATGAAGCCGAGTTTGAAGGGGCTCAGGAACCGGCGCGGATTATGCGCGAGCTGGGGTGTGACCGGCAGGTGATTGACGCGGCCCGGGCCGTGGAACTGGAGCCCGCCCTGGCTCCGGCCCGCGATCGCATCGTGGGTGCGACCTACACCGCCGATGACGAAAGTGGCGATGCCCGCAAGTTTACCCAGGCACTGGCCGAACGCTGCGAGCAGGCCGGAGTGGAATTTTTGTACAGCACCGAAGTGCTGGATTTCGAAAAAACCACTGACCGCATTCTGGGTGTGCGGGTATTGCAGGATGGCAAGCACCAGACCTTGCGTGCGGACAGTTATGTGCTCAGTCTGGGTAGTTTCAGCGCCGTGCTGGCCCGCAAGCTGGGCCTGTTCCTGAACATTTATCCGGCCAAGGGCTATTCCATCACGGTGCCGGTGAAAAATCCGGAGGCCGCCTTCAACGTGAGCCTGACCGACGACGAGTACAAACTGGTTTACTCACGGCTGGGCGATCGCATGCGGGTGGCGGGTACGGCCGAACTGAATGGCTACACCCGTACCCTGAATGAAACCCGGTGCCGGGCCATCGTCCGCCGTACGGCGGAAATGATGCCGGAGGCAGGGTACTGGGATGAGGCCGAATTCTGGACCGGTCTGCGACCGACCACACCCTCCAATGTGCCCTACATCGGTAAGAGCCATTTCCACAACCTTTATCTGAATACTGGCCACGGCACCCTGGGCTGGACTCACTCCTGCGGCTCTGCCGCCGCGCTGGCGGATATCGTGGCGGGGCGCAAGCCGGAAGTGGACTTCAGCTTCTCCGGGCTGTAAGCCCGGGGCTCAGGATTCGGGACGGTCGGGTCGGTCTGTGACTGGTGCCCGGGCAGCATCGCTGTCCGATTCCAGGATGCGGCTGCTCAACGTGTGGCTTTGAGAGTCGTAGCTTTCCCGTAACTCATCCTTGATGGTGCCGGACCACAGCTTGATGCCCGTGAAATAACCGGCGCGGCCGATCACATGGGCGGCGACGGGGGCAGTCAGAACGATGAACACCACAATCGCTATCGCCCTGGCCACCACAACACCATCGCCAAAATGGAAAGCCACACCACCCATGGTCAGCATGGCGCCCATGGCCCCAGCCTTGGTGGTGGCATGCATGCGGGTGGGCAAATCCGGCAACCTTAGCACCCCGACAGCGGCCAACAGCATGAAGGAAGCCCCGGCCAGCAGCAGCACGGAGACGATGATTTCATTCATTGTTCATGCCTCCCCGTTCGACAAATCGTGCGAAGCCAATGGCCGCCAGAAAGGCAGTCACGGCGATCACAATGGCCACGTCAAGAAAACTGGCCACGCCGGTGTCGATGGCGTGTACGCCCACATAACCGACTACTACCGAGGCGATCAGCTCCAGTGCCACTACCCGGTCCGGCAGGGAGGGGCCTTTGGTCAGCCGGAGAAAAGCAAACAGCAGTGCCAGTGACAGCAGCAGATAAACGATATTAATGGCGATATCCAGCATGGGGACTCCTAGCGCATCACCTTGAGAATCCGGAGTTCCAGTTCCCTCAGATCTTTTCTGAGCTGGTCTTCGTCGTCCAGGAACATGGCGTGAATGAAAAGTACCTTGCGGTCATCGGACACATCCAGGCTCAGGGTGCCCGGGGTCAGGGAAATGAAACTGCTGACCAGCAGAATTTCCGTGTCGGTCTCGGCCTGCAATGGGAACGCAATAACACCGGGTTTCATGTGCCAGACGGGCGTGGCCACGTCGTAGGCCACTTTAATGTTGGATTTCATCAGTTCCTTCAGGAAGAAGAACAGGAACGCGGCAAAGCGCGGGAGTTTGCGGGAATAACCCTGCAGGGCCGGTACCTGGCGTTGAAGCACCATCAGCGCGAGATAGCCGAAGAAAAAACCGGCCAGCAGATTCATGGCGGTAATAGTGCCGGTCAGAAACACCCAGGCCATGGCCAGCAACAGGTTCCAGAACAGACCAATCATTCTGACTGCCCTCCAAGAACCGCCTCGATATACCGTTGCGGGTTCATCAACTGGTCCGCGGCGGTTTCCGCCAGGACATAAATGGGTTGGCCGTAAAGGCCGATAATCAGGGTGCACACTGCCAGCCCGGTCACCGGCACATAATAGGCCCAGTTGTGCCGCTCTTTGACCTCACCGGTAAGCCGACGGGTGTCGGTAACGTGCTCGGGCAGTTTTTTCCAGAACACCTCCGCCCAGATCTTGATCATCGAATACAGGGTGAGCAGCCCTACCAGCAATGCGATGCCGGCTACCAGGTATTCGCTGGCTTCCAGGCTGGCACGCACGACAATGAATTTGGCGAAGAAACCGGACAGCGGCGGGATGCCGGCCAGAGACAGCGCGGGAATCAGAAACAGCAAAGCGAGGTAGGGGCGCTGACGATACACACCGCCCAGATCTTTCAACTCATAGCTGCCCAGCAGGCGATAGGTAATGCCGCTCACCAGGAACAGATTCGTTTTAACAATGATGTGGTGCATGATGTAAAACACGCCACCAATCAGCGCCAGAGGCGTAAACAGCGCCAGCCCCAGCAGCATGTAGCCAATCTGGCTGACAATGTGGAAGGACAGAATCCGCCGGAACTCAAACTGGGCAGCGGCACCCAGCACACCCGTAAGCATGGTGAGCGCGGCGGCCCAGAGCAGGATATTGTGGGTGTATTCGATGTCCTGGGTGAAAATCAGCGTAAACACCCGGTAAAGCGCGTACACGCCTACCTTGGTGAGCAACCCGGCAAACAGCGCGGAAACGGCAACCTGGGGCGTGTGATAAGACGCCGGTAGCCAGAAGAACAGCGGGAAGGCGGCTGCCTTGATGCCGAACGACACCATGAACATCAGCGAAACCACCGTGATCATGCCGGGGTCGTCGATCCGTGCCACCTTCTGGGCAATGTCCGCCATGTTGAGGGTGCCGACCATGCCGTAGAGCAGGCCCACGGCCGAGAGGAAAATCGCGGACGAGAACAGGTTCAGGGTCACGTATTTGATGGCCCCTTCCATTTGCGCGCGTTCGCCGCCCAGGGTCAGCAGGGCGAAGGAGGCGAGCAGCATCACCTCGAACCAGACGAACAGGTTGAAAATATCGCCGGTGAGGAAGGCGCCCGCCACGCCGGCCAGCAGCAAGTGCATCAACGGGTAATAGCCGAACTTTTCATGGCCCTTGGGCGTTGAGGCCAGCGAATAGATGGCGATGGCCAGGCCAATGATGCCGGTGAGCACGATCATGATGGCGGCCAGAACATCCGACACGAACACAATACTGAACGGTGCCGGCCAGCTGCCCATTTCCATCACCAGAATGCCCTGATCAACGGTGGACTGCATGAGCCAGATGCTCGCCGCCAGCAAGAAGCCGGTAGCGGTAACGGCAAGCGCCCTTTGCAGGGCGATTGAGCGCCACAACGCCAGCGACAGGGCGCCTGCGGTCAGGGGAATCAAAATCGGGAGAACAAGTGCCAGATTCAAGTGTCTGTATCCTTCATCTTGTCCAGGTCATCGGTGCCAACAATTTCGTAGGCGCGTCGGATCAGTACCACGGCAAACGCCAGCACGCTGAAGGCAATCACGATGGCGGTGAGTATCAGCGCCTGCGGCAGCGGATCGGCCACGGTTCTGGCCAGCTCAGCGGTGTTTCCTGAGATCAGCGGCGGTGCGCCTCGGGTCAGGCCGGCGACCACAAATATCAGGAGGTTCGCCGCATTGCTCAGAATCACCAGGCCAATAACCAGCTTAACGATTGAGCGCCGGAGCATCATGTAGATCGCAGCTGCAAACAGCAGCCCGACGACATAAGCCATCAGATTTTCCATGGACAGGCTCCCTTCCCGAAACAGAATATGTGTGTCATTCCTCAGCCTCCATCAGCCCGATAACAAAGGTCATGAGCGTACCCAGAACGGCCAGATAGACCCCGATATCGAAGATCAGCACCGTCGACAATTTGAGGTAACCGTCCCCGGGCAGGGGCAGCTCCCACCAGTGAGCGGTGAGCATGGGCTGGCCGGACAACAGGGCCGGGAGGGTGGAGGCCAGGCCGAACAGCAGCCCCGCGGCCAGCAAGTCCTGGGGAGTTACCCGCAGTAATTTGCGGGCCAGGCCGGCGCCGAAGGCAAAGGCGTAAAGCACAAAGGCGCTGGCGGCAACCAGACCGCCAATAAAACCACCGCCGGGCTCGTTGTGGCCCCTGAGCAGCAGGAACAGCGAGAACATCAGTTGCAGTGGCACAATCGCCAGCGCGGCCGTGCGCAGAATCAGAGTGTTGGAGGTCATGATTTGTGCTGGTCCTCCGCCTTCAGTTTGATCATGGAGTAAACGCCAATGGCGGCCAGCCCGAGGACAAAAATTTCGCCCAGGGTGTCGAGTTGCCGGAAGTCCACCAGAATCACGTTGACAATGTTTTTGCCAAACGCCAGTTCATAGCTGTTTTCGATGTAGTAACTGGAGATGCTGTCAAAGTACTGGATGTCGATCACGGCCAGCATCAGCAACGTCATCACTGCACCGGCAAAGACTGCGACCGCCAGGTCCCGGTAGCGTTCCCAGGGCGAAGACAGGTTGACGAAGGGCGGCAGCTTGAAAAGCACCAGCACCAGCAGGATCACCGTCAGGGTCTCAACCAGCAGCTGGGTGATGCCCAGATCCGGCGCACTGAAATGAATGAAGGTAAGGGCCACGCCAAAGCCGAGTGCGCCAAGGGAGGCCACCGAGCCCAGGCGGGATTTTGTGACGCAGGCAAAGACCGTGGCCACGCTCAGCAACAGGGCGATCTGCCACTCATAGAAAAAGCTGTCGGTGAAATCGAAATCCAGCGCCAGACCGTGACGGCTAAGAAGCGTATAGCCGGCCAGGCCGAAAGTAACCAGCACCAGAACCAGCAAATAGATGCCCAAAACGCCATTTTGCAGCAGGCGCGTCTGCCAATTGGCGACCTGGGTAATGCCCAGCATAAACCGGAAATAGCCGGCCTCCGGCCCAATGCGGCTGCCAGCGGTGTTAATAGCATAGAGCGTCGGGCGGAGTTTGCGCCAGCCGGCAAACAGCAGGCCACCAGCCAGCAGGGTTAGGCCGGTCAGAATCAGTGGCAGGTTCACGCCGTGCCAGAGCGCCAGGTCGGTTTGCACCTCGCCGCCATGAACCGCGGCAATAGCGGCATCGAACAGCCAGCTTGCCGGCACCGAGGGCAGTACCCCGAAAAACAGCGCCAGCAAGCCCAGCACGGCGGGGCCAACCAGCATGGCAAACGGCGCTTCATGGGGTTGCCGGGGCGTGTTGACCGCTGGCCCGAAAAACGGCTTGATAAACACCAGTCCGGCCACGGCAACCCCCAGCGCCGCCGAGACCAGGACAGCTGCCGTCAGCCCCCAGGACCAGACGGGAGAGCCCAGCGTGGCGGCAAGCATCAATTCCTTGCCGACAAAACCGAACAGTGGCGGCAGGCCCGCCAGAGACAGCGCCGCCAAACAGGTGATAGCGGCGGTCGCGGGCATGGCGCGCCGCAGCCCGCCCATTTTGGTGATGTCCTTGGTGCCGGTTTCATGGTCCAGGGCGCCCGCCAACATGAACAGCGCGCCTTTGTACAGTGAATGCGCTACCAGCATGCAAACGAAGGCGATGATGGCCTTTTCTGTACCAATACCAATCAGCATGGTCAGTGTGCCCAGAGCCATCACCGTCGAATAGGCCAATATTTTTTTGATGCCCGTACTGCTGAAGGCCAGGTAGACGCCGGTAAGCATGGTGGCCGCGCCGAAAAACATCAGGGACGAACCCCAGAGTGGATCGCCGTCCATTGCAGGGTTCAGGCGGGCCAGAAGGTAAACGCCGGCCTTGACCATGGTGGCCGAGTGCAGATACGCCGAAACCGGCGTGGGTGCGGCCATGGCATTGGGCAGCCAGAAATGGAAGGGCACCTGGGCGGATTTGGTGAAGGCACCAATGAGAATGCACACGGCCGCCGCCAGATACAAACCGTGTTCGTGCAGGAGCGCATCGGAGGCCAGAATGTCGGAAAACGACGAACTGCCGGTGATGAAGATCAGCAGAATCAGACCGGCCATCAGCACCAGACCGCCGCCAGCAGTGACAAACAGCCCCTGCAAGGCGCACTTGCGGGCCTCGACATCTTCGTGATTAAAGCCGATCAACATGTAGGAGGTGATGCTGGTCAGCTCCCAGAACACGAAAAACGTGATCAGATTGTCAGACAGCACCAGCCCCAGCATGGAGGCCATGAACGACAACATGATGACGTAGAATCTGGCCAGATCCTGATGGCCTTTGAGGTAGGAGCCGGCGTAGATGAGAATAAAGGTGCCGATGCCACTGATCAGCAGGGCAAACATCAGGGCGAGGCCGTCGACCATGAAATCCAGGGTGATTCCGAGGCCGGGCATCCAGGCGTTTTCAAACAGCAGCCTTTGACCGTTGCTAACCTCCGGGAGGAGGCTGGCGAAGTAGGCGGTCAGTGCGGCGGGCAATGCGGCCAGCACCCAACCGATACGATGACCCGCCAGGCGATGAATCGCCGGTACAGCGATCGCCAGTAAAAATCCCGATAGCACGGCCAGTAGCATCATGGAAGGGTGCTCCTTAAGACCCGACAGTAAAGACTATGTATAAAAAGTGCTGTTTACTCCCTGAATATATACGGTTTTCATCTAAAAAGAGGGCAAATGCCGGGAATCTTTACTGATCCCAGGTTTGACCCCGGGTGTCTTCCGTGGTTTTAACCTCCAGATGCATGGCCGCCTTGGCCAGAAAGTTGGCGCTGATGGGCGCAGTCATGAACAGGAAGGCGGTAATCAGGATTTCTTCAATACCGATGCCGGTACCCAGGGTGCTGAAGTAGATGACGGAGCTGATCACAATGGCCCCGACCCCCACGGTAGTGGCCTTGGTCGGCCCATGCAGGCGGGTGTAGAAATCCGGCAGGCGGGCCAGGCCAATGGCGCCAATCAGAGTAAACGCACCGCCCACGATCAGCATGAAGGAAATGGCGTATTCAGCAAAAATGCTCACAGGACGTCCTCCGTCTTATTCAATCACGCTGCCGCGCTTGAGGTATTTGGCCATGGCCACGGTGCCGACAAACCCCATGACCGCAATTAGCAGCGCCGATTCAAGATACATGCGTGTGTTCAGTGTAATGCCCAGTAAAACGATCAAAGCGATGGCATTGATGTACAGCGTATCCAGAGCCAGTATCCGGTCCGGCGCATCTGGCCCCTTGAAAACCCGGTACACGTTCAACAGAGCCGCCAGGGTGACCATGGCAATGGTGATGTAAAGCGCAATCAGCATCATGGAAACATCTCCAGCAGAGGCTGTTCATAGCGGTCACGAATGGTGTCGATGACTTCCTGTTCATCGTCGCCGTCCAGAACATGGATCAGTAGCAGTTTGTTGTCGTCGCTCACATCCGCGCTCACCGTACCTGGCGTCAGGGAAATGGTGCTGGCGAGAATGCTAATGGCCAGCGGATGCTCCAGCTCCAGCGTGTAACACAGGAACATCGGGCGCGGCTTGTTGGGGCTCAAGATAAGCCTCGCCACCTCGACACTGGCCACGACAATATCCCAGAGCACCCGTGCCAGATAGGCAGGCGCGCGCCAGCCTTTAATAAAGGCGGGCGGGTCCGGCCAGAAAGCCTGGGTGATCAGCGGGATGGCCCAGGCCAGAATGAGACCCAGCACGATGCTGCCACCACTGATGCCATCACTGAGAAACTGCCACATGATGAATAGGGTCAGACTCAGCCAGGGCTGTGAGAACCTCAGGCGATCAAGCATCAGTTATCCTCCCCGACCATGGGTGTCTGCAGGATTTCAATGTAGGCATCCGTGTTGTAAAGCTGTTCAGCGGTAGCATCGGTGTAACGGGTAATAGGCTGAGCGAACACCACCATGATCACCGCCAGGGCAGAAAGAGCCGCTGCTGCCACGCGAACGCCTGCGCTCAGGGGCTCGCGTGCGTCGGTATGGCCATCCACCGTGCGCCAGAACACAATGCTGCCGGCGCGACTGTAAGCGATCACGCTCAGGAAGCCGCCAATCAGAATGACAGACCAGAGCCAGGCCATTTCGGTTCCCGGCTCGACCGACTGCAAAATCAATATTTTGCCGAAAAAACCACTGAGCGGCGGCAGGCCTGCCGCTGCGACGGCGCCAACCAGAAACAGGATGCCAAGGAAACGGCGGTTGCGCATTTTGGGCGCGGTGATAATACGGTCGCCGGCGGCCCCCCGCCGGTTGGCGATCAGTTCGGCCACCAGGAACAGGCCGCCCACGGTCCAGGTGGTGCTCAGCAGATAGAACAGGGCCGCCGACAAGCCGGCCTCGGAGCCCAGAGCAACCGGCGCCAGCAGGGTGCCGACCGAGATGATTACCTGCCAGGCCACCAGCTTTCTCAGGCTGCTGGCCCCCAGAGCGCCAATGACTCCCATGGCCAGCGTGATCAGTGCAATCGGGAACAACCAGTCCATGCCCAGATTGGCCAGGGCACCCGCGTCGTCACCGAAAACCAGCAAATACACCCGGATAATGGCGTAGATACCCACCTTGGTCATCACCGCAAACAGCGCGGCCACCGGGGCCGTGGCTTTGGAGTAGGCGCCGGGCAGCCAAAAACACAGGGGCAGAATGGCGGCTTTCAGGCCAAACACCACCAGCAGCATCATGCCGCCGGCCCGGACAATGTTCAGATTTTCGCCAGTAACCTGCGGCACTTTCACTGCCAGGTCGGCCATGTTCAGGGTGCCGGTGACGCTGTAAATCATGCCGACGCTGATCAGGAAAATGGCCGAGCCGGCCAGATTCAGCACCACATAATGCAGGCCGGGCACGGTTCTGGCCGTGCCGCCGCCGTGCATCAACAGGCCGTAGGAGGCAATCAGCAGCACCTCGAATGCTACAAACAGGTTGAACAGATCGCCGGTCAGGAAGGCAATGTTCAGGCCCATCAGCTGGAACAGGAACAGCGCGTGGAACTGGCGATTGCCCTCGTCGCTGCCGCCAACGGCATAAATATGGCAAAACAGCCCGAGCACGGATGTCAGAATCAGCATCAACGCCGCCAGCCGGTCCAGGACAAAGACAATCCCGAACGGTGGCTGCCAGTTGCCGAAGGCATAAATCCGGTAGCTGCCGTCGCTGGCCAGCACCAGCAGCACAATGGCAGACAGCAGCATCAGTACGGTTGTAGCCAGTGCCAGCGTACGCCGCAGACTGATCGGCGCATAGCCCATCAGAGCCTGCAGCAGGCCGCCCACCAGGGGAATCAGAACAGGAGCGGTAAGCCAATGGTTCATTTACCGGTTACCTCCTGCTCGGTTTCCTGTTCGGGCGTTTCGCAAGGTTGCTTGCCATCCACATGGTCATCCTCGTTATCGGCCAGATTGCGCAGCGACAGCACCACCACGAACGCGGTCATGGCAAAACCGATGACAATGGCGGTCAGTACCAGCGCCTGTGGCAGCGGGTCCGCATAGTTTTCGGCGGTGCCGATCACCGGCTGTTGGCCGGTTGCCAGCCGGCCGCTGGAAAACAAGAACAGGTTTACGCCATAGGACAACATGGTCAGGCCCACCACGACCGGAAAGGTGCGGGCCCGTAGCAGAAGGTAGACGCCGGACGCCGTAAGGGTACCAATCACCAGTGCGTACAGGAGCTCCATTACGTACTCTCCTTTTTACTCTTGATGGCCGAGTGCGGGGATATCCGGCCCACACTCAACAAGGCAAGCAGGGTGGCCCCGATTACCGTCAGATAGACGCCAAGATCGAAGACCAGGGCGGAGGCAACCTCGAATTTGCCCACCACCGGCCAGGTGATGTAATCAAACGTGGAGGTCAGGAACGGATAGCCGAACGCTAGGCTACCGGCACCGGCGATGGTGGCGAATAGCAGCCCCAGGCCAATCACGTTGTGGTAGCGGAAACGGATGCGTTCTTCTGTCCATTCCATGCCGCTGGCAATGTACTGGAGAATCAGTGCAACCGAGGTGACCAGGCCGGCGATAAAGCCCCCACCGGGCAGATTATGGCCACGCAGGAAGATGAAGGCCGACACCATTAAGGCCAGCGGCAACATGGGCCGGGCAATCAGCCGCAGCATCAGCGGATGCGCATCCCGTACCCAGGCGTGGCCCTTGCCGTCGCTAGGTGGTGGTGTCAGCGCGGTATCCTTGAGCATGGCGTAAATGCCCAGGGCGGCGATGGCCAGCACGGTGATCTCACCCAGGGTATCGAAACCACGGAAGTCCACCAGAATTACGTTCACCACGTTGGTGCCGCCGCCTCCGGGCTTGCTGTTTTGCAGGAAGAAATCGGAGATTGAACTGAACGGTTGAGTCAGCATGGCGAGGGTGACCAGCGTCATGCCAACACCGGCCAACAGGGCCAGTATCACATCCCGGCTGCGGTGGTTGGAGCCGCTTTCCACCGGCGTCCAGGCCGGCATGTAGTACAGCGCCAGCATGAGCAGAACAATGGTGACGGTTTCCACCGACAGCTGAGTCATGGCCAGGTCCGGGGCCGAGAACCGGGCGAAGGCCAGGGCGACGATCAAGCCCACCACGCTCAGCAGCACCAATGCCGAGAACCGCTCGCGATGCCCGATGGCGGTGCCGATGGCGCAAACCATCAATACCACGGCGGCAATGCCGGTTGGCCAGTCCACCGGTGACAACCCGGACTCACCAATAAACAGGCCGAGCTGGCTCAACGGCACAATGGCAACTGCGATAACGCTGACCACCAGCAGCATGGCATAGCGCTGCAGTGATCCGTTCTCCACCAGAGCGGTGAAACGGTTGGCCCGGTTCGCCATGCGTGTCACCAGCTTCTCGAACACCGCTTTCTCGTCGATTTCCTTGAAGCGGGCGTGGAAGGCGAAGAATTTGTGGCGCTGGCTGTACATCAACAGACCGCCGACGAACGCCGCCACACTCATCATTAATGGCAGATTGAAACCGTGCAGGATGGCCAGGTGATATTCGGGAACCTCGCCGCCCAGCGTGGCGAAGGAGGCGGAGTAGAGCAGTGGGCCGACGGAAAAGGCCGGGAACATGCCGACCATCAGGCAAGCGAACACGAGGATTTCCACCGGAATTTTCATATAACGCGGTGGCTCGTGAGGCGGATACACCGGCAGATTAGTGGGTTTGCCGTTGAAGAACACATCGTGGATAAAGCGGGCGGAATAGGCCACGGCGAAGATACCGGCGAGGGTTGCACCGGCCGGCAACAGCCAGGTCATCACCCCGGGCACGTCCACCTTCAGGGATTCGGCAAAGAACATTTCCTTGCTGAGGAAGCCGTTCATCAGCGGCACACCGGCCATGGACGCTGCCGCCACCATCGCCAGTGTGGCGGTGTGGGGCATGTAGTGCCAGAGCCCGTTGATGCGGCGCATATCCCGGGTGCCGGTTTCATGGTCAATGATGCCGGCGGCCATGAACAGCGAAGCCTTGAAGGTGGCGTGATTGATAATGTGGAACACCGCCGCCACCGCCGCCAGTTCGGTGCCCATGCCGAACAGCAGAGTGATCAGGCCCAGGTGGCTGACCGTTGAGTGCGCGAGCAGACCTTTGAGGTCATGCTTGAACATCGCCACGTAGGCGCCGATCAGTAACGTGGCCAGACCTGTCAGGCTGACCATGTAAAACCACTGCTCGGTGCCGGCGAGTGCCGGGTACAGGCGCGCCAGCAGGAATACGCCGGCTTTTACCATGGTCGCCGAATGCAGGTACGCGGAGACTGGTGTGGGGGCCTGCATGGCATGAGGCAGCCAGAAATGGAACGGGAACTGCGCTGATTTGGTGAACGCGCCCAGCAGCACCAGGGTGAGCGCAACCGGGTAGAGAGCGTGGGCCTTGATCTGGTCACCTGCGGCCAGTACCGCATCCAGCTCAAAGCTGCCGACAATGTTCCCGATGATCAGAATGCCGGCCAGCAGGGCCAGGCCCCCACCGCCGGTAACCGCCAACGCCATGCGAGCGCCCCGGCGGGCATCCTGCTTATGATTCCAGAAGCTGATCAGCAGGAACGAGGTAATACTGGTCAACTCCCAGAAAATCAGCATCAGCAACAGGTTGCCGGAGAGCACAATCCCCAGCATCGAGCCCTTGAAACACAATAGCAGGGCATAGAACTTGCCGATATTCTCGCCTTTCTTCAGGTAGTAGCGGGCGTAAAGAATGATCAGCAGCCCGATTACCAGAATCAGCAGGGAAAACAGCAGGGCGAGGCCGTCGAGCCGGAAGGTAAATGAAATACCGATGGCCGGCAGCCATTCCTTGGTGAACAATACCGTGCCGCCATCTGCCAGGGTTTCCCAGTGCGGAAACAGGGCCGCGAGGGCAATCAATGCAGGTACGGAAGAGGCAATGGCTATTGCCGTGCGCCCACCCTGGGCAAACAGGGGTGCGGCTATAGCCCCCAGAAAAGGCAAAAATACAACCAGCGGTAGCGACATCGCGACCTCGTTATCGGTGTTCGTTTGCGTGGGTTGTCAGCGGTTAAAACGCAGACAGAGTTTAACCTTGTGCTTGCCGTATGCACAGCGCACCAGGTCAAAGGGGAGTGTGGCTCAGCCCTGGCGGGGCGGATCCGGGAAGTAAGGCAGGCGACCGCGCTGTCGGACAATGTCATCCGATAGCAGCAGTTCCGGGAAATGTGTGCAGCCGGTGGACCTCGCGGTCATGGTTGCTCCGTTGAATAAATGAGGTAGTCGATAATACGTACCACGTGACCGAGGTCAAGTAATCTTGCTATCTTTTGGCGCCCGAATAAAAAGGAGATTGTATGACTGCCACCGCGCTTGATCGCCGAGATCTTGAATTCCAGTTGCAGGAAGTGCTGGCCGACAGCACTCTGGTGCGAACCCGGCAAACTGGCGATGCCCTGGAGGAAATCTATGCGGCGGCGGCTCGCATGGCCAGCCAGCCGCTGGCTCGTGGCTTTAGTTTGGTGATGCGCCAGTACGGTGACTATGTTGAGGCGTTGGCACTGGCGCGGGAGCGCTACCAGTCGGTGCCTTCCGCGAACCCGGAACAGGAAGAGGCGTTTGAGCCGCTGATTGCCAGGGCAGACGTGCGTTGTGACTTGCTGGCGCAAAAGGCCGCCTGCGAGGGCGGGCTCGCCCTCTGTCTTTATGGCGCGGATCTATTGACCGAGGAAAACGAACACCCGGATGCAGCGCTCCGGGCCGAGGCTGGCAGCCTGTTTGATCTGTTGGCGCCGCTGATTGCCGGCTGGCCGGCAATGGCCTTCCCGGACGACAGTGAAGCATCGCAGCGCGCCCGAACGGCTGCCGGAGAACTGTTGGGGCGAAAGGTCTGGCACGGGCAGAGCCAGGGTCTGCAGATCCTGATGCAGCGCATGCAGATTGATCTGCAGGCGGCCGGTTCCGGGCCAGGCCAGCAATGGGCACTGTCGCTAAGTGAGACCCTGCAGCAGGCGGTCCGGGTGACTCAGAGCCTCGGGCAATCATTGATGGAAGGCCAAACCAGCCGGGTGTTGGCCAACAGCCAGAATTACCTGCGTTTGTTCGGCCACGTTCTGGTGGCCTGGATGTGGCTTCGCCAGGCCAATGTGGCGGCACGGGCCTTGCCGGTGGCGGTGTCCGAAGCCGACGAACAGTTCTACCGGGGCAAAGTGCAGGCCGCCCAACATTTTTTCCACCGGGAGCTGCCCCGGGTAGCGCAGGACCTCGTATTGCTGCGCAATCAGGACGATACCTGTCTAAATATGCAGCCGGAATGGTTTTAAGGAGCTATTCAGAGGCTCCTTAATGCTCAAGAACAGTGCGTAATGGCCGTTAGCCAGTTTAACCCGGTCGGAAGTGGATAAACTTTTTACACTAAAGTATGAGTTATTAACGTTTGTCATTTCATTAGTCTCAAATCCGGCCTTAAATAATAAATACTTGCATTAAGCAAAGATAACGACGAGGGCACCATGGGTTTAATCAATCGTGCTGCAACAGTCTTCGGTCTGGTTGCTGCGGTCATACTGGTTCTGGTTTGTGCGTTTGTTGCACCGCTGGTTGGCCTGGATGCAGTCTCTGTGACACTTGGCCTGATAGCGGGTTTGGTGCTGGCCGTCGGTTATCTGGCCGTGCGGGCGCTGGCCCCGGTACGTAACGCACTGGAACAGCTTAATGACCGCACCTTGCCGGAAGACCATCCCCTGTATGCCCGTTTTGAACAGCTGCTGGCTGACGCCGGCGCCGGTCGCGCGCTGATTGATACCCTCTCCGACAGTGCCGATCAGAACGCCATTTCCGCCGCCGAGGTGGCTTACGCCGCTGATCAGGTGAAAAAACGCCTGGATCAGCAGGTGGAAGAAACCGCCCAGATGGCTGACCACGCCGGCCGCATTACCGAATCGGTGCACGAATCGTCCGAGCAGGCCACCAACGCCGCCACCATGGCTCTGCAAAACCGGGAAGTGAGTGTGCAGGGCCGGCAGGCGCTGACCTCCGCCATCAACAGTGTGCGAGTGGTACACGAACAATCCAGTGAAAACCTGCGCCTGATCCAGGAGCTGAACGACAAATCCACCAAGATCCAGGGTGTGACCACCACCATCCAGGGCATTGCCGAGCAGACCAACCTGCTGGCGCTGAACGCGGCGATCGAAGCCGCCCGGGCCGGTGAGCAGGGGCGTGGCTTTGCCGTGGTGGCTGACGAAGTGCGTCAGTTGGCGGGTCGCACGGCCCAGGCCACCGGCGAAGTGGCCGAGACCCTGGAAGAGATTCAGAACGACACCACGCTGATTGTCTCTCGCATTGAGAATCTGGCCAAAAGCGTGGAAGAGGGCCTCGCCTCGGTGGAAAGCGTGGGTGGCCAGTTGGACCAGATCCGCGACCAGTCGGACCGGGTACAGGAACAGGTATCGCGCATCGCGGAAATCGACCAGGCCAACGAACAGAGCCTGGGGCAGGTGTTCAACGCCATCGAGACGGTAAAAGACCATATTTCCGAAAGCGACACGAGCGTCGCATCGCTGGCGGATCAGGCCAACAAACTCATGGTGCTGGCGGAAAAAGCCAACGCTGCTTTCGCCCTGAACAGCAAGCAGAGTTACCACCGGCCGTTCTACGAGCAAGCCAAATCGGGCGCCGAGCAGATTGGTAAGCTGTTTGAACAGGCTATTGAGCAGGGCAAGCTGAGCGAGTCCGCTCTGTTCGACAAGAAGCGGGACCCAATAGCTAACACCGATCCCCAGCAGTATTCCAGCAGCTTTGACCGTTACACCGACCAGGTTTTCCCGGCCATTCAGGAAGCGATCAAGAATTCCCAAAATGCCATCGTGTTTTCCATCGCCTGTGCGCCAGACGGCTATGTGCCTACCCATAACCGGGAATTTGCCAATCCGCCAACCGGTAACCGTGAGGTGGATCTGGTGAAAAGCCGCAGCAAGCGCCTGTTCAATGACCGCACGGGTATCCGCTGTGGCACCCACACCGAAGACATGCTGCTGCAGACCTATCGCCGCGATACAGGCGAGATCATGCACGACATGTCCGTGCCTATCTTCGTCAACGGCAAGCACTGGGGCGGTTTCCGGGTCGGTTACACTCCGGCCGGGGAGTGATAAGACCGTGCCCGAACCCGAATTCATACCCGCCGACAACGGCCGGCACATGCCCCGGGAGCCCCGGAGCGCCCGTAACCTGGCGATTGTGGTTTACATTCTCCAGGCGCTGTCTTTTTTCCTGGGCGGCATTACCGCGCTGGTGGGCGTGATCATCAATTACGTCAAGCTGGATGAAGTGCGGGGCACCTGGCTGGAACCCCATTTCCGCTGGCAGATCCGCACCTTCTGGATTGGTCTGTTATGGACGGTGATCGGTTTTGCCACGACCATGCTGATCGTAGGTTGGTTTATTCTTTTGGGGATCGCCATCTGGGTGATCTTCCGGATTGTTAAGGGCGCCCTGGCGCTGAATGACGGCCTGGCACCCCAATAATCTCTGACAGCTTCAATCTTCCGTCACCTCTTTCAATCGTACCGCGCTCAGCATACCCGCCAGGCCCATCAAGCCCAGCACCAGAATCACGGCAACATTGGAAATCAGCGAAAGGGCGGCGGTGAAAGCGCCAGTTACCAGCAGCAGAATGCCAATCACGGTATTGCTTACCGCGGTGTAATCGGTGCGCTTGTTGCCGCCGGCCATGTCCACCAGATAGGTTTTGCGCCCCAGCCGCACCCCGGCATGGGCGATGCTCAGCACAAAGAAGGCGAGCGGATAGAACCAGGCGCCACCGAATCCTGTACCAAACATCAACGCTAGTACGCCCACCAGCAGGCAGATGCCACTGGCCATGGCCGCCCCGCGAATCATCACCCGGCGGCTTGAGGTGTCGGCAGCCCAGCCCCAGAAACTGGCGCTGAGCGAACTGGCCAGGCTGCTGGCCAGCAGAAATACGCCCAGCATCCAGCCAATGTCTGACTCCTGCTGGGCCAGTACGACAAAATACGGCGAGGCCAGCGCCGAGCACAGCAGCAGCGCCCGGGTAATGACGAACTGGCGGAAAGGCGCGTCGTCGCGCAGCAGTGACAGGCTTTTCAGCGCCTCGGTCAGGGCGTTGCCACCCCCGCTGGTTTCTCCTTCATATTCCTCTACATTGGCAAACAGCGCGCCGGCCACTACCCAAAGCACAGCCGCCAGTAACAACAGAACAGTGTAGAAGGTCAGGGTCGGGTCACCGCGATCCCAGAACAGCAGGCCGGTCAGAATCACCGTGGCGGTGCCGCCGATGGTGGTGGCCAGGCCTGAAAGCCGGCCCCGGCGGGTCTTGGGTATGCACTTGCCCTGCACGTCTTTCATGGCCACCGAACAGAAGCCTCGTGCGAGGGAGAACACGATTAACGCAGCGATGACCCCGCTACCGGCGGCGTAGCCGTCCAGAAACCAGATGCTGGCCGCCATGCCTGCCACGCTGATGGCCTGGCCAAAGCTGCCCAGCACCCAGAACCCCTTGCGTACCGGCTTACGGCGTACCCAGGCGGCAATCACCATCTGCGGGACCAGCGAGCCGGATTCGCGGATGGGCACCAGCCAGGCCACCAGTGCCGGCGCGCCCACGGCGCTCATCAGCCAGGCCAGAACCGTCTTGGGGCTGATCAATAGGTCGCCGAGCTTAGTAAACACGTTCGCCGCCAGAATCAGGAAAAAGTTTTTCGGGACCTCCCGGCAAGCCTCCTCCGGGATGTCCTTGCACACGCGGGCGTCTTCCTCGTTAGCAATGAGGTTGTACAGTTGTTCGGCGGGGTTGCGGCGAGCGTCTGTCTGGTCCGTTGCTGGCAAACCGTTGTCCTCCTTTGAAAAGTCGCTCAAGCATAGCAGCAACCCATAATTTTCTTAAGGAGCCTCTGAATAACTCCGGGCAGTTGAACCGTCGTGATGGCTGCGGCTTAATGGGTGCCTGATTCGAGGAGCCCGTTATGTTGAGTTACCTTCACGCCTTTCACGCAGGCAATTTCGCCGATGTGCAGAAACACGCAGCGCTGACCCTTGCGCTGTCGATGATGCAAAAAAAGCAATCCGCCATCGCCTGTTTTGATACCCACGCCGGCAGCGCCCTGTATGACCTGACCGGTGACCGGGCCCGCAAAACCGCCGAGGCGGATGGCGGTGTGCAGCGAATTTGGGCTGAGCGACAGTCCTTGCAGTCACCTGACTGGCAACCCATGTTGAATGTGCTTCAGGCCAATAACAGCAATGGTGGTGGGCCGTTGGAGGATTATCCGGGCTCACCGGCCTGGCTGACTCATTTTTCCCGGCCCGGGGATTCGGTCACCGCTTTTGAGCTGCATCCATCCGAGGGCCGGGCGCTGGAGACGTGGGCCGACCGGGCTGGTGTCAGGGTGCGTTGCGAGGATGGTCTGAAGGGCCTGCTCAGAAGCCTGCCGCCAGCGCAGCCACGGCTGCTGACGTTGATAGACCCTTCCTACGAAATCAAAAGCGACTACCGAGCCGTGGCCGACACATTGGTGAAGGCCTGGCAGAAGTGCCGTCACGGGGTCTATCTTGTCTGGTATCCGGTCATGGCGAACGGGCTGGAACAGCCGTTGCTGGATACGCTGGCCGAAGGTCCCGTTCGCAAGATACTGCGCAGTGAAGTGCGTCTTGAGAATCGGCCAGAGCGCGGCATGGTGGGCTCCGGCATGCTGGTGGTGAATCCAGCCTGGGGCTTTGACCAGCGCTTCGCCGCGATGCTGGACGATCTCAAGGGGCCCCGGCGGCTGGGGCTGTCGGCCAGCATGGACTGGCTGGTGCCCGAATAATCTCTCAGGAGTCACGTCATTGACTACGGAAACCGATCAGGAACCTCCCTGCCTGCCCGGCGGGTTGATTGCATTGGAGCAATGGCAGGCGCCGGAGACGTCCATCCGCAAAACCCTGCGCACGGGCGTCAGGGATATTCTGGACCAGCTGCGGGCCAGCATTCATCCGGAAGAGCAGGCCTTTCGCAGCCTGGATGACCTGCCTTTGTTGACGCCTGAACGGCTCCACCAATATGCACCCCAGCCCGATTCCGCCGAAGTCACCCGGGCAATTCTGGAACAACTGGAAGCCAGTGATAGTCTGCGGGCCCGGTCTGTGCCGTTTCTGGTTACTCCGCCATTTTCCGGCCTGGCCAGTTCCCTGGCTGACAGTGGACGACGGGTGATCACGCCGCCGGATAACCTGCTGCTTGCGGAACAGGATGCGCGCAGTTGGTGGCAACAACAGTTGTCCGGCGACCATTGGGTGATCCCTGAACTGGCTGATTTCTGGTTACGCCATCGCTCGGGGTTGTCCCTGTTAAAAGAGTTGTTTGCCCTGCTGGCATCGGATAAGGCCGGTAACGGCTTGATCGGGTGTTCCAGTTGGTGCTGGCAATTCTGGGCCACTTATCTGCCAGAACTTCCTGTTGCCCCGGTTACCCCGGCTCCCCTGGATGGAGAGCGACTGGTGCGGTGGTTGGATCATCTGGCCCGGTCGCAAACAGGCCAACCGCTGACCGTCAGGATGACCCATGATGGCCTTTATGTGCTGCCGGCGCCGGAGCAGGCAGGGCACATCAAATACAGCAGTTTCGTCCGGGATTTGGCAAGCCTGGCCCGTGGGAACCCGGGCGTTGCCCTGGCCATCTGGCGGCGGGCCTTGCGGGCGCGGCCTGAAGCAGAATCGGAAGGTGACGATGAGCAGAGTGAAGGCAACCGTGAGGCTGTTGCATCGTCCGGGCCGGGCTGCTGGGTGGCGCCGCTGGATCAGTTGAGCCTGCCGGCGGTGCCCCAAAGCGTGGGCCGGCATTCCAGCCACGTTTTGCATGCCCTGCTGCTGCACGAAGGCCTGAGCGAGGAGCAACTGGCGTTGGTGACCGGGCTCTCGCGCCGGGAGATCGATCTTACTCTGGGCCGCTGCCAGCGAGCTGAACTGGTGACCATGGATCAGTCCGGGGCGCGTTTTCATGTCACGCCACTGGGGTACCCGGCGGTGCGTAAGTACCTGTTGTCGCGTGGTTACCCGGCAGACGGTTTTGGAGAGTAAGTTATGGACGAATCAGGTCTGAAACAGGCGCTTGATTCCATCAGCTCGGTAGCGGTGGCGGAAGCGTTTGCGCTGGTTGTCGTTGCGTCTGTGTTGATTGTGCTGATCCAGAAACTGGCATCCGCCCTGGCGGAAAAGCTGTCGGGAAAACCCAGGCTCTATTTGCTGGCAACGGTGCCTTTGGCCCGGCTGGTGATTATTGTGGTGACGGTGATCCTGATCGTGCCAATCCTGGTGGAGCCGTCATTCGAGAACATGGTGGCCATTTTTGGCGCTCTGGCCCTGGCCATCGGTTTTGCGTTCAAGGATTACATCAACAGCCTGATCGCCGGCCTGGTGACCCTGTATGAAATGCCTTACAGGCCCGGTGACTGGATCGAGGTCAATGGCTACTACGGCGAAGTGCGCTCGATCGGTATCCGGGCGGCGGAAATTGTCACCCTGGATGACACGGTGATCGTGATCCCCCACGGTGTTTTGTGGAATACCCTGCTGGCCAATAGCAACGATGGCAGCCACAACCTGATGTGCGTGGCCGAGCTGTTCCTGGAGCCAAACCACGATGTGGCCCAGATGCAGGCGTTGCTCCGGGACGCGATCTATACCAGCCCGCTGACCCGCACCTACCAGCCGGTAGTGGTGGCGGTGACCGACACCGAAGAGGGGATGCGCTATCGTCTGAAGGGGTATCCGCTTGAGCCCCGGGACCAGACCCGCTTCATCTCGGACCTGACCGCCCGGGCGTCGGAAGTATGCCGCGAGCAGGGCGTGAAACTGTTGTGCCGCTCCCGGCGGGAATAATCCGCCTGCCTACTGACTGGTGTCGACTGCCGGTTCGCTGGCCAGTACCATTTCCAGCAAGGCCTGCCCGCGTTCGCCGGTTTGCTCGATGTACAGCTCCCGGGAGGGCAGGCTGGCCCGGCGGAAGGCCTCTCTCTCGGCGTCTGATAGCCTAACCACTTCCAGGTCGCCCCGTTCGACCATTTGCTCCAGCCGTTCACGGTTCAGCTCCGCCTCGATTTCCCGGGCCTGGTTGGCCAGGTCTCGAATGCTGGTGGCCAGCCACTCCCGTTCCCGCTCATCCAGGCTTTGCACCCAGTCGGGATTGGCAATCACCGAGGAAATAAAGCGGGATGCCCGGGGCAGGGTCAGGGTGGATTGGACCTCGTGAAAGCCCATCTCCTCGATGGCGAATACCGGGTTTGCCTGGCCATGAATGTTGTGCAGCTGGAGATCGCTGTATACGCGGGAATAAGGGGTTTGTACCGGCTGAGCGCCGTAGGCCCGGTATGCCTCGGCGGCCATGTTGGCGGTCATGGTGCGGATGCGAAGACCGGTGAAATCGGCCGGGGAACGCAGGGGCTGATTGGCGGTCCAGGCCATCCAGCCCTCGGATACCAGGGCCAGCAGGTGCAGGCCCGCATCGCGGTAGGGTTGGTCGAATGCGGCCAGCAACGCCGGGCTTTGCAACAGGCGTCGGGTCTGCGCGTCATCCTCGGGTAGTACAAAATGCAGGTTGAACAGGCCGGTTTCCGGCACTTGGTCGGCCAGGTGGCCGGGCGAGGCGAAGGCCAGATTAACCGAGCCGTTGCGGGTCAGTTCAGTGAGTTGGGTGGAGGTGCCCAGCGAGCCATAGGGGAAGATATCCACCTCGATGTCGCCGTTGGAAACTTCCTTGATACGTTCGCTGAACGCCTGGGCAAAAGCGTGCTGCACACTGCCTTCGATTTCTTCCAGAGCAAAGCGCCAGGTTTGCGGGTATTCGGTGTTGTCGGCCGCACTTTCATTCGCTGGATCTGACGAATCCGAACAACCGGACAGCAGCAGGGTAGCAACAGCAAGAGCGGGCCAGAACAGGCGCGGGACAATAGGCATGGCAGTCAGTGCTCCGGTCTGCAAACGGATCAGGTATCTGCCTGCAAAGGTATCACAAAATAAAAAAACCCGCCGGAGCGGGGTTCGGGGATTACCGGTAAACAGGCAGTATTACATCAGGGAGTCGATACGCTCACGCACTTCCGGCTCGCTGCTGTACGCAGTGGCGATGGAGTTGTAGGTCGGAATGTCCATGCCAATCTCCTCAATCACCTCAACCATCTTGTCGTTGGCTTCCATCTGCAGTTCCTGCGCCTTCTGCTGGGAGTCAGCCGCTTCGATCTGCTCGATGTAGTCTTCACGTACGTCCATCACACCTTCCTGAGCCTGGATGAAATCCTGGAGCTGGGAGTCACTGAAGTTGGTGTCCTGGGCAGCGGAGGCGGCCGGGTCGCTGTAGTTCGAACCTTGTGTGTCCTGTTGGGCCATAGCTGGTGCGGCGGCCAGGAGGGCCAAGGATGCGGTGGCGGAAACAAGCAGTTTGTTCAGGTTCATAAACAATATTCTCCGTTTGCGTTGGCCGGCAATATGCCGGATTCATTGAAAGTCACTTATGGTCTAACAAGTGCCGTGCCAGATTCTGGTTTTATTTGATTTCCCTTTTAAAACAGACTGTTATGAGAAAATCGCGATTAACATCAGGCAATGCAGGTTGTGGCGATATGCCACATGTGGCAAAAGTGGTGTGACATCCTGTCGGAAACAAGCCTGGGAGGCCGTTATCAGACATCGCCTGGGAGTGCTGCTGCGCTCACTGCAACTGACGTTGTTGCTCAGTATCGTTATTCCGCTGCTGCTGTTCAGCGGCATTGCCATTTATATTGGTCTGGGCGCGGTTGAGGACAATCTGAACGAACGTCTGCAGGAAGACCTGGAGCTGGTCGCGCGCGCCGTCAGCGGCCCTGTTGCCCGGGCGCTGGCCGACGATGATGAGCTGGTGCTGGGGGAATCGTTGAAATCCATTTTCAAGATAGGGCGAATTTCCGGGGCCTCGGTTTTTGACGAAGACGGCAACCGGGTGGCAAGCCTGGGGGTGGCGGATTCGGATGTCACCAACAGCGCCAGTGCGGAACAGGTTATTTCAAGTGGGGAACTGGGCGGTACCTTCCGCCAGGTGGATGGCGAGTCGGTGTTCTCGCAATTTACACCACTGGTGGCCGAAGACGGGCGTATTCGGGGTTTGCTTCAGGTTACCCGCCAGCGCAGTGATTTTCATGATTTGCTGGCTTCAAGCCGCTGGTGGGCGGTGGCCATCTGGTCGGTGCTGGCGATCACCATCATCCTGGTGGTGGTGCTGGGCCACTACGGCGCTATCGGCCGCCATGTCACCCGTCTGCTGGAACAGATGGATAAACTCGCCCCCGGCCACTGGCGGCTGCAGGATACACCCTCTGGCCCCGGAGAGTTACGGCAGATCCACCGTGGTGTGCGCCAGCTTGGCCGGCGCATGAAGGAGGCAGAATCGGAAATTGAAGACCGTATCGCCCGAGAGCGCGCGCTGGCCGAGCAGTTGGAATACCAGGAAAAAGTCGCCGCCATCGGGCGAGTGGCCGGTGGTGTGGCCCATGAACTGGGCGCGCCCCTGAATGTGATCCAGGGTCGGGCGCGCATTCTTGCCCGCGCGGACTTGCCATCCGACCAGGCCCGTCACCTGCAGGATATCGAGCACCAGGTGCAGCGGATGACCACCATCATCCAGCAGCTGCTGGATTGCTTCCGTCATGTGCCCGATTCACGCCGGCCACTGGACCTGGGCACGGTATTGCGGGACGTGCTGGAACGGGCACGGGAGGACTCGCGCTGCGCCGATTGCCATATCGAAACCCGGGGGCTCGATGCCGCCATGCCAGTGCGAGCCGAGCCCCTGCGGGTGGGGCTGGCCTGCCTGAACGTTATTCGCAATGGCTGTCAGGCGGCCCGTGGCCGGCTGGAGGTCAGTGCCCTGGATGCCGGCGATTACTGGGAAATCCGGGTGGAGGACGATGGGCCGGGCATTGCGATGCAGGACCGTGACCGGATTTTCGAGCCGTTTTTCAGTACCCGGGCGGCGGGTGAAGGTACCGGCCTGGGGCTGGCGGTGGTCAGTAGCGTGATGAAAGAACACAACGGGCGTGTGGAGGCGGGCGACAGCGCCCTGGGCGGCTGCCGCATGAGCCTGTTCCTGCCGAAGGAGAATGTTGAATGAACGAGCCAGCCACTCCCATTTTGCTGGTGGAAGACGATCAAAGCCTGGGTCAGCTACTGGCCGAAGAGCTGGAGGCGGATGGTTTTAGCGTGACCCGCGCCGCGGGCCTGGCCGAAGCCCGGGATCGCCTCAGGGCCGGGCGGCCCGCTCTGATTATTTCCGACCTGCGCCTGCCGGATGGTGACGGCATGCAGGTGCTGGCGTTCCAGCAGGCGGAGTATCCGGGCATTCCGTTTATCGTCATTACCGCCTTTGGCACGGTCGATCAGGCGGTGGAAGCCCTGAAGGCCGGCGCGGACGACTTTCTGACCAAGCCTCTGTCCACCGATCATCTGCGCCTGAAAATCCGGCGCCTGCTGGCCCAGGCGGACATGAGCCGCCAGCTGGCGGAGTTTCGTTCACAGCAGCAGGGCGATCCAAACCTGGGTCTGGTTGGCGACAGTCTGGAAATGGAGCGGTTGCGGGCCGAGATCCGTCAGGTGGCCCGCAGTCACGCGGCGGTTCTGATTAACGGTGAAAGCGGCACTGGCAAGGAACTGGTGGCGCGGGCCATACACCAGCAGAGCGACCGGGCGGAGCAGGCGTTTGTGCCGGTCAACTGCGCCGGGATTCCACCGGAATTGATGGAGAGCGAGTTTTTCGGCCACGAGGCGGGGGCTTTCACCGGTGCCCGCCAGGCCCGGCGGGGTCTGTTTGCCGAGGCCGATGGCGGCACCCTGTTGCTGGATGAGATTGGCGAGATGCCACTGGCGCTGCAGGCGAAGCTGCTGCGGGTGCTGCAGGAAGGCGCCATCAAGCCGGTGGGGGCGGACCATGAAGAGCCCGTGGATGTGCGCATCCTGGCTGCCACCCATGTGAATCTGATGAAAGCGGTGGAGGAAGGGCATTTCCGGGAGGATCTGTATTACCGGCTGGAGACCCTGTCGTTGCGGGTGCCGCCCCTGCGAGAACGGGGTGAAGATGTGGAGTTGCTGGCCATGCAGTTTCTCAAGGAAGCGTGCCGGCGCCATAATCGCGGCTTTGTGAAATTCAGCGAGGTGACCCTGCAGGTGCTGAAGGACTACCCGTTTCCCGGAAACGTGCGGGAGCTGGCCAGTGCCATTGAGCGTGCGGTGACCTTCTGTGAGGGCGACACCATTCAGCCGGAGAACCTGCCCGAGCGTATTCGCAAGCGCCAGGGGCAAACGGTCGATGACGGTCTTGCCCCGGCCACCGGACAGATATCGCAATGGCCGACCCTGGAAACCCTGCAAAAGGAATATGTGGAGCGGGTAATGGCGGCGGTGGATGGCAACAAGCGGCGGGCGGCGCAGATACTCGGCATCAACCGGCGAACCCTGTACCGCTGGCTGGACGCGGGACAGCACCATGACTGACCAGAAGCAGGCCATGCTTTATGGTCTGGCCACGGTATTGCTCTGGTCTACGGTGGCCACGGCCTTCAAACTGGCACTGGCAGATCTGGCGCCGGTACAGATGCTGCTGGTGGCGGTCAGTGCCTCGGTGCTCGTGATTGGACTGATCCTTGCCAGTCAGGGCCGGTTTCGCCTGGCGTTTCAATTAAGTCGCCGCCAGTATCTTCAGTCCATCGGTATGGGGCTGATCAATCCCTGCCTGTATTATTTCCTGTTGTTCGGCGCCTTTGACCGCCTGCCGGCCCAGGAGGCCCAGCCCCTGAACTATACCTGGGCGCTGGTGCTGGCGTATTTGTCGGTGCCTTTTCTGGGGCAAAAGCTGCGCCGGCTGGATATTTTGGCCGGGCTGGTGTGTTACGCCGGCGTGGTGGTGATTGCCACCCGGGGCCAGGTGACCTCCCTGTCCTTCTCTGATCCGTTGGGGGTTTCCCTGGCACTGGGCAGCACCCTGGTCTGGGCCGGTTACTGGATTCTCGCTACCCGGGATACCCGGGATCCGGTCGTCGGACTGTTTCTGAATTTTCTGTTCGGCCTGCCGGTGATTGCTCTGGTGTGCTGGCAAACCGCCGGGCTGGATTTTATTGACCAGGGCACGGGCGGTTCTCTGGCTGCGGCAGTCTATGTCGGGGTGTTTGAAATGGGCATCGCCTTCGTGCTCTGGTCCCGCGCCATGAAAAAGGCGGAAAACACATCCAAAGTCAGTAACCTGATTTTTATCTCGCCATTCCTCTCGCTGGTCTTTATCTATTTCATTCTGGGCGAACGGATTCTGCCTTCCACCTACGTTGGGCTGGTGCTGATTATTGGCGGCCTGTGGCTTCAGCAGAGCAAAATCCGGCGCCGGCAACAGGAGGTGAGCCATGAGTGACGGCTGGCATTTGTACCTGGTGCGAACCGCCGGAGGCAGCCTTTATACCGGCGTAACCACCGACATTGCGCGGCGTTTTGCCGAGCATCAGGCGGGTGCTCCCCGGGGAGCGCGCAGCCTGCGTGGCAAGGGGCCGTTGACCCTGGCATTCCATGCTCCGGCCGGGAACCGCAGCCGTGCACAGAGCCTGGAATGGCGGATCAAACGCTGGTCCCGGGCCCGAAAAGAAGCGTTGGTGCGCGGTGAAATCTGCCTTGGCGACGTGGAATAGCGTAGTATGATCATGAATTCACAGCAGTCACAGGTGATGGCGTTACGTGTACTGGAAAACCGATAACATCGACATTCCCGAGTGGGACCGGCAAAGCCTGCTGGCGCGGCTGAAGCTTTTCGAGCCGGAAAAAAACACCGAACTGGATGCCGAAATGCTGGCCTATTGCCGTTTTTACGGGCTCGACGTGTGGGAAGAGCGAGACGGAATCGACTACCGCCAGGGCTATGTGGGAATCGATGAGCACGAGGTGATGGTGCACTATTTTCGCCAGGCCGAAGACGACGGAGCCCGGGGCACGGTATTCATTCTGCACGGCTATTTTGACCACGTGGGCCTGTACACTCGCCTGATTGATCACTGCCTGGCGGCCGGCTTTGATGTGCTGACCTATGACCAGCCCGGCCATGGGCTTTCCAGCGGCACACCGGCTGCGATTGGCAGCTTTCTGGAGTACCAGGCGGTACTGACCGGAGTCATGGCCGGGGTGAAGGGCAAGGTTCGCGGCCCCTGGTTTGCCGTGGGGCAAAGTACCGGGGGCGCCATTCTCATTGATTACCTGTTGTCGAACCACCACAACCGGCACAGCTCAGCTTTTGAAAACGTGGTCCTGCTGGCGCCGCTGATTCGTCCGGCGGGGTGGCTGCGGGCAAAGGCGCTACATTCCGTGGTTAAGCCATTCGTGAAACGATGGCGGCGGGTGTTTGCGGACAACAGCGGTGATCTGCGTTTTTTGAGTTTTCTGCGTGAGCATGATCCTTTGCAGGCCCGTGCCGTACATGTGGATTGGGTCACGGCATTGCGCCGATGGGTGCCACATATTGAATCGTCACGGCCGGTGGATTTTCCGATTACCGTGGTTCAGGGTGAGCAGGATCTGACCGTGGACTGGCGGCACAACCTGCGCATCATCAGAAACAAGTTCGCCGGCGTTAAGGAGTACCGCTTGCCGGAGGGCCGGCACCACCTGGTGAACGAAGCCGGGCCTTTGCAGTCAAAAGTATTTGAAGCGGTGATTGAAACTTTCTCGAATAAGTTCTCAACAGGAGACGGACAGTGAAAAAGACCATTCTGGCATTTGCCATTGCCACCACGGGCCTGACAGGCTGCATGACCTATGACCCGTATACCGGCGAAGAGAAAGTGTCTAGTGCCACCAAGGGCAGTGTGATAGGCGCCATTGGCGGCGCAGCGGTCGGTGCAGCCACTTCCAGCAGTAGTGATCGTGGCAAGGGCGCGCTGATTGGCGCCGCCAGTGGTGCCGCCGTGGGTGGTGGTATTGGTTATTACATGGACCGCCAGGAAGCCCAGTTGCGCCGGCAGCTGGAAGGCACTGGAGTGCGGGTGGTTCGCAATGGCGACCAGATCGATTTGATCATGCCTGGCAACATCACCTTCGACACCGATCAGTCCAGCATCCGTCCGGCCTTTACCGACACGCTGCAGTCGGTGGCCCTGGTGCTCAAGGAGTTCAACAAAACCACCATCCAGATCGAAGGTCACACCGACAGTACTGGCTCTGACAGCTACAATCAGCTGCTCAGTGAACGCCGCGCGTCCTCGGTGCGGGATTTCCTGTTGAACCAGGGCATTGAGCCGCGCCGCACCCGTGCTACCGGCTACGGCGAGCGCCAGCCAGTGGCTTCCAATGAAACCGCGTCGGGCCGCGAGCAGAACCGCCGGGTGGAGCTGACCCTCATACCGAACCAGCAGTAATAGCCGATCGGCGTTGGCTAGAAGCGCCGGATGCAGGCATAAAAAAACCGCAGGCCGAAACCTGCGGTTTTTTGTTTCTGGCAACCCGGTTGCTCAGAACAGAACGCGACAGCGAATGGTGCCCTTGACCTGGCTGAGCTTTTCCAGAGCCAGCTCGCCATAGGACTTGTCGACATCCACCACCACGTAGCCAATGTCTTCCTTGGTCTGCAGGTACTGACCGCACACGTTGATCCCGTTTTCCGAGAACACCTGGTTCATTTCGGACATCACGCCCGGAATGTTTTCGTGGATGTGCAGCAGACGGTGCTGGTTCGGGTGCGACGGCAGCGCCACTTCCGGGAAGTTGACGGAAGATACGGAAGTGCCGTTGTCGCTGTACATGGCCAGCTTTTCCGCGACTTCACGACCGATGTTTTCCTGGGCTTCCATGGTGGAGCCCCCCACATGCGGTGTCAGGATGCAGTTATCGAATTCACGCAGCGGAGAAACAAACTCTTCGTCGTTGGACTTTGGCTCAACCGGGAATACGTCCACGGCGGCGCCCAGCAGCTTGCCGGAGCGAAGGGCATCGGCAAGTGCGTCAATGTCCACCACGGTGCCACGAGACGCGTTCATGAAGATGGCGCCGGGCTTCATCTGGGCAAACTGTTCGGCCTTGATCATGTATTTGGTGGCCGGCGTTTCCGGTACGTGCAGGGAGACCACGTCGGCGATGTTTAGCAGCTCCTGCATGGAGCCCACCTGAGTGGCGTTGCCGATAGAGAGCTTGGAGACCACGTCGTAGTAGTACACGTCCATGCCCAGGCTCTCGGCCAGCACGCTGAATTGCGTACCGATGTTGCCGTAACCGATGATGCCAAGCTTCTTGCCGCGAATCTCGAAGCTGTTCTTGGCGGATTTCATCCACACACCGTCGTGGGCCTTGGCGCTCTTCTCCGGAACGCCACGCAGCAGCAGGATGGCCTGGGCCAGTACCAGCTCGGCGACCGAGCGGGTATTAGAGAAGGGCGCGTTGAACACGGCAATACCGCGACGGGTCGCCGCCTGCAGGTCCACCTGGTTGGTGCCGATACAGAAACAGCCCACGGCAACCAGTTTTTTGGCGGCGGTAAATACTTTCTCGGTCAACTGGGTGCGCGAGCGGATCCCAATGAAGTGGGCATCGGCAATCTTTTCGATCAGCTCTTCTTCACCCAGGCAGTGACTCAGGTACTCGATGTCGGTGTAGCCTGCGGCACTCAGGGTACCAATGGCAGATGACTGCCCTCCTTCCCGCAGCAGGATCCGGCTCTTGC
>JABXHG010000577.1 GCA_013393545.1 Alteromonadaceae bacterium
AAATCCTTAGAACCCCGGGGGCCGTTGGAAATGCCGTCTGAAAGGGTAAGGGTGTTGAAAATCAGGCTTTTGCAACCGGCCGGATCAGCGCAAGTAGAGGCATGACGAGCCAGGCCGTCGATGTGCATGTGGCAGGGGGTGAGATTGCTCCAGGTGGAGGCAATGCCAATCTGGGGTTTGCGGAAGTCTTCGTCCTGAAAACCGACCGCGCGGAGCATGGCGCGGCTGGCGGATTTATTGATGCCATCAACCACTGGGGCTGAATAGCGTCGCCGTTTATCGGTTGTCATAAACATTGCCTCCCTTGATCGGTTACACTGCGTTAGTCGGCACCCTCGAACAGGTCTTCGGGGAAATCCGGTTCCGGGAGCCGGTAAAGGCCCACCGTTTCAATGGCCTCACGCACGGGCCGGAACGAACGCCGGTGTTCCGGCGTGGCGCCCAGGCGGTTCAACGCTTCGAGGTGTACCGGCGTAGGATAGCCTTTATGCCCGGCCAGGCCAAAGCCCGGGTAGTGTTGGTCCAGCGCTGCCATTTCCCGGTCACGGGTGACTTTTGCCAGTATCGAGGCCGCACTGATGGCCGCAACACGGCTGTCCCCCTTCACCACGGGCTCCGAAGGCCAGTGCCATTTCGGGCAGCGATTGCCGTCCACCAGCACATACTCGGGCTTGATGGCCAGCCCGTCCACGGCCCGCTGCATCGCGACCATGGTGGCCTGGTAAATGTTCAGCTCGTCGATTTCACCGGCCTCGCAGCGCCCGAGGCTCCAGCAGGCCGCTTTTTCCAGAATCTCGTCGTACAACGCCAGGCGCTTTTTCTCGGTCAACTTCTTGGAATCCGCCAGTCCCGCAATGGGTTGTTCCGGGTCCAGAATCACTGCTGCCGTCACCACTGCGCCAATCAGCGGCCCCCGGCCCACTTCGTCCACTCCGGCCAGGCGCCAGCCGGTGTAATGGCATTCAAACGGTGGCAGGGGTTTGGCAGCCATCAGCGGGATCTCTCCAACAGATCGGAAATGGCCTCGGCGGCCTTTTCATCCGCGCCCTGGCGCAGGCTCTCGTGAAGTTCGGTGAAGGCAGTCTGCAGGTCGGTTCTCTCCTGTTCGTTTTCCAGTCGCTCAAGAACGGCCGCGCCCAGGGCGTCCGCAGTGGCATCGTCCTGCAACAACTCGGGCACCAGCGGCTGCTTTGCCAGCAGGTTCGGCAACGCCACCCAAGGCACTTTCACCAATCGCGACAGCAATTTGTAGCTGAAATCGCTCAGTCGATAACCCACCACCATGGGCTTTTTCAGCAACATGGCCTCCAGAGTGGCCGTGCCGGACGCCAGTAACACCACATCGCTGGCTGCCATCACTTCCCGGGAACGGCCCCGAACCAAAGTGACGGGCAACTTTACCGCCAGCGATTCCACCAGGGCTTCGATCTGTTTCTGCCGATCCCCGTTCACACAGGGAATGACCAGCTGAATATCGGGGCGCCGCTCCTGCAACCAGCGGGCCGCTTCCAGAAACAGCGTGCCCAGGCGCTCCACTTCCCCACCCCGGCTGCCGGGCAAAATCGCGAGCACTGGCTTGCTTTGCTCCAGACCCAGCGCTTCGCGCGCGCCAGCGGTATCGGTTTGCATGGGAATGCGATCGGCCAGGGGATGTCCGACAAACGCCACCGGCACCTGATGCTCTTCGTAAAAACGGGCTTCAAAGGGAAACAGCGTCAGCATCAGATCCACCGATTTGGCAATCTTGAAGATGCGCTTCTGACGCCAGGCCCAGACCGACGGGCTGACATAATGCACAGAAGGAATGCCGGCCTCGCGACAACGGCGCTCAACGGTCAGGGTAAAATCGGGGGAGTCGATGCCAATCACCACATCCGGGCGATTGGTGAAAAAATAATCCAGCAGGCGGGCGCGGATGGCGAACAATTCACGAATGCGCCCCAGCACTTCCACCAATCCCATTACGGACAACCGCTCCATGGGCACCAGGGAGTGAAAACCCTCGGCGATCATCTCGTCGCCCCCGATACCCACGAATCGGGCATCGGGATAACGTTTGCGCAGAGAGCGGATCAGGCCGGCGCCCAGGATATCACCGGAGGCTTCTCCGGCGACTATCCCGATCAGCGGACCATTGGAGGGTCTACTGGTGGCACCGGTGGAAGTAAGAGAGGGTAAGCTCAAAGCACTGCCCCGACAATCAACGGATAATGCCGCGGTCAGTGCCCTGCAAAGAATCAATCAGCGGCTGCACTTCCGACACATCACCGAATTGTTTACGCAACTCGGCCAGCGCCTGTTCGGTGGTCAGGCCCTGTCGGTAAATCACCTTGTAGGCCCGGCGCAGCGCCATCAGTACGTCTTTGGAAAAACCGCGACGCTTCAGGCCTTCCACGTTCATGCCATGGGGCTGAGCAGACTGGCCGCTGGCCATCACGTAGGCTGGGATGTCCTTGAGCACGATACTGCCGCCGGCCGCCATGCTGTGCGGGCCAATGTGGCAGAACTGGTGCACCATGGTACCACCGCCCAGAATGGCGTGATCGCCAACGGTCACGTGACCGGCGAGCGTGGCACAGTTGGCCAGAATGGTCTCGTTACCCACCACACAGTCGTGCGCCACGTGCACATAAGCCATCAGCAGGTTGCCATTGCCGATGCGGGTTTCGCCGCGGTCCTGGATAGTGCCCCGGTGAATCGTGCAGTTTTCACGGATCACGTTATCGTCGCCAATCACCAACGTGGTGGGCTCACCGGCGTATTTCTTGTCCTGGCATTCCTCGCCAACACTGGAGAACTGAAAAATACGGTTATTCCGGCCAATCACGGTCGGGCCTTTGACAACAACGTGAGACAGGATCTCGGTGCCTTCACCAATCTCTACCCCGGGGCCAATGTAACTCCACGGCCCCACGGTTACGTTCTCCGCCAGCTTTGCGGACGGATCGACAATCGCCTGAGGATGAATACCCGACCAGTCGGTTGCTGCCATTAAACTTCTCTCTCAGCGGTCAGAATTTCGGCCACGCACACCACTTCACCATCCACCAGCGCCCGGCAATTAAAGCGCCAGATACCACGCTTGGCAGACACAAACTCTGATTCCATATCCAGACGATCACCCGGGAACACCGGGCGCTTGAAGCGGACTTTACTGGAGCCGGCCAGGTACTGGATCAAACCGTCTGCAGGCTTGCGGCCAACGGTGACAAAACCGAGAACTCCGGAAAGCTGCGCCATGGCTTCGATAATCAGAACGCCCGGCATAATCGGGTTATTGGGGAAATGCCCGGTAAAGAACGGCTCGTTGAACGAGATATTCTTGTAACCCTTGGCCGAGACACCGCTCTCGACTTCAGTTACCCGATCCACCAGTAAGAACGGGTAACGGTGTGGCAGATATTCCAGAATTTCATCGATATGCATCATGTTCTTTGGCCTCAGCCCTTTGATTTCTTTTCAAGTTCTCGCACACGCCGTGCCAGAGCATCCAGTTGCCGGAAACGCACGGCGTTCCTGCGCCAATTCCGGTTGGTATCCGCACTGGTGCCGGAAGAATACACTCCCGGTTCACGAATATCACCGGTAACCAGTGTCATTCCTGTCAAATGCACCTGATCAGCAATATTCAGGTGCCCGGCCACGCCGGAGGCGCCGCCGAATACACAGTGCCTGCCAATGCGGGTACTGCCGGCAATGCCCACCATGGCGGCCATGGCGCTGTGCTCGCCAACTTGCACGTTGTGCGCAATCTGGATCAGGTTGTCCAGTTTAACCCCGTTGCCAATCACGGTGTCGTCGAGCGCGCCCCGATCAATGGTGGTATTAGCACCCACTTCCACGTCATCACCCAGCTCCACACCGCCGAGCTGGGCAATGCGATGCCAGGTACCTTTTTCGTTGGCAAAACCAAAGCCATCCGAACCGATCACCGCGCCACTGAGGATATGGCAACGCCGGCCAACACGAATATCGTGGGCCAGGGTTACCCGAGGGCGTATAACAGTCTGTTCGCCAATGCGCGTCCGGGCACCGACCACCGTGCCGGCACCAATCACCACTTGCGCGCCAACAACGGCATCGGCCTCGATCACAACGTGAGGGCCGATACTGGCGGTTTCATCAATACTGGCGGTGTCATCCACGACTGCACTGGGGTGGATACCGGCTGGCGCCACGGGTGCGGGATCGAACCAGTGACTGAGCCGAGCATACCCCATGTAGGGGTTGCCCAGTAACAGGACATTGGTCGGAGCGTGGTCGGCAAACTCCGGGGCCACGATCACCGCCGATGCCCCGGTATTTTCCAGGTGTTTCGCGTAGGCGGGGTTGGCCAGAAAACTGATCTGGCCGGGGCCGGCCGCCTGCAAGGTAGCCAGGCCCGTAATGACAGTGTCGGGCTCTCCCCGGAGGCTGGCTCCCAGGGCATCGGCAATGTCCTGTAGCCGATAAGACGTTTGAGTCATCGTTGTCTCCGGATACCCGGGCCGGGGAGGCCCGCGTGAATCACTGGTTCAGCTTTTCCAGCAACGCTTGGGTCAGGTTCATGTCAGGCCTGGCGTAAACCACCGCTTCGCTCGGCAGAATAAGATCCAAATCGTTTTCCTCCTGCAGTTCCTGCACGGCGGCATCCACTTCCGGGCGAGCGTTTTCCACGAATTGTTGTTTGCGCTGGTTCACGGTGGCATCCAGACGCTGGCGCAGCTGATTAAACTCCTGCACCTTGCGCTGGAATTGTCCAGACAATTCCTGGCGCTCGCTTTCATTCATCATGGCGCCGTCTTTCTGCAACCGGTCCTGCAGCTTCTGTGCTTCCTGCTGAACCTGGCGAACGCGTTTTTCTTCGTCACCAAAATCCTGCTCCAGCTGTGTGGAGAACGCCTGGGCCTCATCGGAAGAAAACAGCGCCTGACGAAGATCCACCACACCGATGCGTGTTTCAGCCCCAGCCTGCATGGAAAACGCCAGCAACAGGGTGGCGCCGACAAACGTGAATAAACGGGTCATGATCAATCTCCTTAATAATTACTCTTTGTTATCCGGCCGCATTATCAGAAACTCTGGCCCAGCGAAAACTGGAATACCTGGGTGTCGTCGCCCGATTTGTCATTCAGCGGCTGCGCCAGGCTGAAAGCCAGCGGGCCCACGGCCGTGATCCATTGGAAACTGATACCAGCAGAGGCTCGCAGCTCGCCCAATTCCGGATCATAGCCACGGGAATCATCAAAAACCTGCCCGGCGTCGACAAAAAACGACGTACGCATGGAACGAGTATCACCAGCAAACGGCGTGGGAACGATCAACTCCAGGCCAGCCTCGGTCAGCAAGTTGCCACCGAAAGGGTCGGTATCGTTATCGTATGGGCTAATAACCGTGTTGCCCAGGGAGTTGGCTTCATAACCACGAACAGAGCCAAAGCCGCCGGCATAAAAATGCTCGAAGAAGGGCATCTGCTCCCTGTCACCATAGCCGTCACCATAGCCGATTTCACCCCTGGCCCGAACAACCCAGCGATTACTCTCGGTCAGCGGGAAATAGTAGTTAGTCTGATAACGGGCCTTGTAGAAGGTCAAATCACTACCCGGCACAGCAACATCCAAAGACAACGAATGGCTATAACCGTCGGTAGGCAACACCCCCCGGTTCAACGTGCTGCGGCGCCAGCTACCAAAGACAAAGTAATTCAGGAAGGAATCGCCCTCATCCCTCATGAAGTCAAGTACTTCGGTCGAAGTATATCGACCATCCTTGATGTTGGATTGCGTCAGCCCCAGGCCGAAGTTCAGCCGGGTGATGGAATCGGTTGGGTACCCAAAAGTCAGCCTCGCACCATATTCATCCAAAAGGTAGGACGAGATGTCTTCTTCGTCATAATCGGTTTCCCGGCCAAACACACTGAAGCCGCGACTCACGCCGTCTACCGTGTAGTAGGGGTCTGAATAGGAAATATTAGCGCTTTTGACAGAATCACTAACGTTGACGCCGAAGGAAGCCCGCTTACCCGTGCCGAAGAAGTTATTCTCGGACACGGAAGCACCGAGAATCACACCGGAGCTCTGAGAGAAACCGACAGAAGCCGACAGGCTGCCGGTTGGCTGCTCGGTCACACTGTAATTCACATCCACCAGATCGTCGGTACCCGGTACCGGTGCGGTGTCCACATCCACGGTCTGGAAAAAGCCGAGGCGTTCAAGGCGGGTTTTGGAGAATTCTATGCGGTCGGTGGAGGCCACGCCACCTTCCATCTGGGTCATTTCCTGGCGCAGCACTTCGTCCCTGGTGGACACATTGCCCTGAAAGTTGACGCGGCGAACGTAGGCCCGCTTGCCTGGCTCCACGTAGAAGGTGACGGCAGCGGTATTGTTGCCGTCCGGCTCGGGTACCGCGTTCACATTGGCGAAGGCATAGCCCTCACGCCCAAGCCGATAAGAAAGGGACTCGGCAATGCTGGTGGACTGGGAGCGCGAGAACACATCGCCCTCTTTGAGGGTAATCAGCTCGCGCAGTTCGGACTCGTCAACAATCAGATCACCGCGCAGGCGAATGTCCGAGACGGTGTACTGCTCGCCTTCGTCCAGGGAAATGGCAATGAAGACCTGTTGTTTGTCCGGCGAGATCGACACCTGGCTGGAGGCCACGTTGAAATCCAGGTAACCGCGATCCAGATAAAATGAGCGAAGCGTTTCAAGGTCGCCGCTCAAACGTTCCCGGGCATACTTGTCCTTGTTGGTCAGTGAGTTCCACCAGCTGCTGGTGCGCAGCTCAAACAACTCGATCAGCTCTTCATCACTGAAGTCATTATTACCAACAATATTGATGTGCTGAATGGCCGCGACCGAGCCTTCGTTGATATCCAGGCGAATCGCCACTCGATTCTGCGGCAGCTGCTCGGCCGTCGCCTTGACACGGGCATTATAGCGACCCTGACCGATGTAGGAGCGCAGAATCTCCAGCTCCAGGCGCTCGAGAGTTGCACGCTGGAACACCTGCCCTTCTTCCAGACCGGCGCCGGCGAGCGCATCCATCAACATCCCGGTTTCGATGTTTTTGTTGCCGTCGATTTCAATGGAAGAAATGGAGGGGCGTTCTTTAACCGTCAGAATCAACACGCCGCCATCGCGGCTGGCCTGGACATCGGTAAACAGGCCGCTGCGGAAAAGGGCCTTGATCGCATCGGCAAGCTCGGCCGGGTCAACCTGCTCGCCAATATTAACCGGGAACGAGGCAAAGACAGAACCCGCCGAGACCCTCTGAAGGCCTTCCACTTCAATATCCGCGACCGTGAATTCATCCGCCATCGCCGACTGGGCACCGGTGGTGCCGATCGCGAGGCCAACAGCTACAGCTAGAAGGGAACGTCTCATTCAGTTTTCGCCTGGTTAATATGCGGTAAAGGGCTCGCAATTCTCACAACCGCATCAGGTCGTTGGAAAGAGCAAACACCATTAAAGTCAGTATCAGTGCCATACCAATTCGTAATCCGAGCGCCTGAGCCTGCTCGGAAAGCGGTTTGCGGCGAATGGCTTCGATTGTGTAATAAACGATATGGCCGCCATCCAGCACCGGTACCGGCAGCAAGTTCAACACCCCCAGGCTGACACTCAGATACGCCAGGAAGCTGATAAAATCTTCAAAACCGGAGCTGACGCTGGCTTCCGCCACTCGGGCAATCGTAATCGGCCCGCTCAGGTTGGTGGGCGACAGCAACCCGGTGACCATTTTCTGGATGGCCACCAGCGTCAGCCGGGTATCAGCCCAGGTTTCGGAGACCGCATTGGGAATGGCCTGAAGCGGGCCATAGCGCACTTCACGCAAGGCGCCTTCCGGCCAGGAAACCTGAGCCACACCGGCGCCAACAAAACCGATTTCCTCACCCTGTTCAGTGGTTTTGGCGGCCGGGCGCACGGACAGCTGCCGGCTGGCGCCATCCCGCTCGATGGTCAATGAGAGGGCCTGCTCCGGCGCGCCACGAATCGCTTCAACCAGCTCGAACCAGTCGGCGATCGGCCGGCCATCCACCGCCAGCACGCGATCCCCGGCCTGCAAACCAGCCGCACCGGCGCGCCCATCTTCGGAGATTTGGCCCAGCACCGCCGGCACATCAGGCCGCCAGGGCGTAATGCCAAATTCTGCCAGAGGGTCCGGCGTGTCGTCACTCAAACGCCAGCCGTCAAGGTTACCACCCAGCGTGGTTCGGGCATTATCCCGTGAAACTTCCAGCTCAATACGGCTTTGCTCGCCGGCGCGTTCCAACAGGCGCATGCTGACATCCCGCCAGGAGTCCACCGCGTGCCCGTCAATGGCATGCAGTTCCATGCCCTCGCGCAGCCCTACCCGCTCAGCCACGCTGCCCGGCGCCACCGGGCCTACAACCGGCGCTACCGAGGTCACGCCAACCACGCTCAGCAGCCAATAGGCAGCAATGGCGAACAGAAAATTGGCCACCGGGCCGGCGGCGGCAATGGCAATGCGCTGGCCCGGCGGTTTCGAGGTGAAAGCCTGGTCTCTAAGCTCCTCCGGCACCGGCCCTTCACGCTCATCAAGCATTTTCACGTAACCGCCCAGGGGGATGGCAGCTAGGGCAAACTCGGTGCCATGACGGTCGTACCAGGAGAACAGCGGTTTGCCAAACCCGACCGAGAACCGCAACACTTTCACACCGAACCGGCGGGCCACCCAGAAGTGCCCGAATTCGTGCAGGGTCACCAGAATGCCCAAAGTCAGGGCCAATGCCAGAACGGTTTGAAGCAGCTGCATAAAGAGTCGGTTTAACGCCTCAGCTCAATTGGTAAGTGTTCAATAACGCCCGTGCGACTTCCCGGGCTTCGGCATCCTTGGCGAAAATGGTCTCAAAACTGTCCGCCGGGGCCACCGCCACCGCCGAAAGGGTTTTCTCTATGATAACGGGGATATCGGCGAAGCACAGCCCACTTTGCAGAAAAGCCGCCACCGCAATTTCATTGGCTGCGTTCAACACGGCAGGCGCCGTGCCGCCGGTGGCAAAGGCCTCCGCCGCCAGTCGAAGACAGGGGAAACGCTCCAGATCCGGGCGTTCGAAATGAAAACGGCCGATGGCGAACAGATCCAGTGGCGCCACGCCGGCATCAATGCGCTCGGGCCAGGCCAGGCCGTTGGCGATGGGGGTACGCATGTCCGGGCTGCCCATTTGCGCCAGTACCGAGCCGTCGGCATATTCCACCATCGAGTGGATAATGCTTTCAGGATGAACGTGCACTTCCACGGAGTCTGGCGTGGTGTTGAACAACCAGCAGGCTTCGATCAGCTCCAGCCCCTTGTTCATCAGGGTTGCGGAATCCACCGAAATCTTCTGGCCCATGGACCAGTTGGGATGGGCGCAGGCCTGGGCCGGCGTCACGGCGCGCAGCTTCTCGGCCGCAAGTTCGCGGAATGGCCCGCCGGAGGCGGTCAGCAAAATGCGGGTAACGCCGGCGGCAGCCGGGTCGCGCACCTTGTCGGCGGGCATGCACTGGAAAATGGCATTGTGCTCGGAATCAATCGGCAGCAGCTCAGCGCCGGCTTCAACCACCGCATCCATGAACAGCTGGCCGGACATTACCAGCGCTTCCTTGTTGGCCAGCAGCACCCGTTTGCCGGCGCGCACCGCTGCCAGCGTGGGCGCCAGGCCAGCTGCGCCGACAATGGCCGCCATCACCGTATCGCATGCTTCATCGGCGGCCACCTGGGCCAACCCTTCTTCGCCCGCCAACACCTGTATAGCCGGCCAATCCGCCAGCTGCGTTGCCAGCTCATCTGCAGCTCTGGAATCCGCCATCACCGCGTAAGCCGGTGAGAATTCGCGGCACAGGGCCGCCATGTCGTCTACTCGTGTGGAAGCGGTCAAGGCATGCACGGAGAAACGGCCCGGGTGACGGCGCACCACATCCAACGTACTCAGGCCAATAGAGCCGGTGGCACCCAGAATCGTGAGACGACGAGCGACCATCACGAACCTGCCACCAGCCAGCCAAGCAAAGTCAGCAGCAGCGCAAACACCGGAATGGCCGCTGTCAGGCTATCGACACGATCCATAATGCCACCGTGGCCGGGCAGCAACTGACTGCTGTCCTTGATGCCGCGAAACCGCTTCATCATGCTTTCCAACAGGTCACCCAAGACCGAGACGAACCCGGTGATCACACTGGCCACGACCAACAACAGGGTTTGCATCAGGCCGGCGGAGGCCAGCCAACTCGCCGCCAGGGCCAGCACAACCACGGCCGCCAGACCGCCCCAGACCCCGGCCCAGGACTTACCAGGGCTCACTCGGGGCGCAAGCCTGGCCTTGCCAAAGGCCCGGCCGGCAAAATAGGCACCAATATCTGCCACCCAGACCACAAAAAAGATATAAAGAATGGCCAGCAAACTGTTGGAGACATCGCCAAACTGCAACGTGCCGGTGCGCAGGTGATTCAACCCCACCCAAGCTGGCACCAACACGAACACGCCCATGATGGCGCGCACGGGCCCTGAACCCCAGGTGCCGGAACCGGCGGGGTAGCGGCACACCAGGGTGAAGCACACCAGCCACCAGAGCACCGACAACCACAAGACCTCGGTGGCAGGTGCCTGGCGAAGGACAAACAGTAAACCGGCAACCGCCGCAGCATAAATAATGCGCCCCGGCTGGTTTTCAATGCCGGACAAATTGGCCCATTCCCAGGCGCCCAGGGTAATGATGGCCCCGGTGAACAGCGCAAACCCCAGGGGCGGCAGAAAGAAAATACCGCCAATGGCAATGGGGGCAAGGATAAGCGCGGTGATAATTCGGGTTTTCAGCACGGCATTGGTCGCTTTATCGCGTTATTTTTCTGTGGAGCGGGCGGCAATCTGGTCGTCTGTCTGGCCGAAACGACGCTTGCGGCCAGCGTAGACCGACAGCGCCTCGCGCATTTGCTCCGCCTTAAAGTCCGGCCAGAACACATCGGGGAAGTGAAACTCAGTGTAGGCAAGGTGCCAAAGCAGGAAATTGCTAATACGCTGCTCGCCGGCGGTCCGAACCAGCAGGTCCGGCATGGGCAGATCACCTATGCTCAGGTGCTGCTGAACCAGGTCTTCGGTAATATCACCGGGTTGCAGCTCACCGGCCGCCACTTTTTCGGCCAGCCGGCGACTGGCCTGGGTCAGATCCCAGCGTCCGCCGTAATTGGCGGCGATCACCAGGGTCAGGCCGGTGTTGCCCGCCGTCAGCTCTTCAGCCTTGCGCATGTGCTCCTGGATGGCCTCACTGAAACCGGACCGGTCACCGATCATCCGCAAGCGAATGTTGTTGCGGTGCAGCTTGCGCACTTCCCGCTCCAGCGCAAACAGAAACAGGCGCATTAAAGCCGACACTTCGTCTTTGGGCCGGCGCCAGTTTTCGCTGGAAAAGGCGAATAGAGTCAGTACCTCGACTCCTTCCCGGGCGCAGGTTTCCACCACCGCTTTAACGGCATCCACGCCTGCCTTGTGGCCGGCCACGCCTGCCATACGATGTTTCCTGGCCCAGCGGTTGTTGCCATCCATGATGATGGCAACATGCCGGGGAATCTTGCCCGCTTCCAGCGGTATGTCTGCACTGACTGTTTTTGCCATCAAATCCCCCGGAGCGGCGGGCTACACCCGCCGTCGGTTTCACCGGTTGGCCGTCCTGCGGTTTATACCGCCATCAGGTCCTCTTCCTTGTGCTTCAGGAGCTTGTCGACTTCGGCAGTGTGCTTGTCGGTCAGCTTCTGAATCTGGTCTTCCGCCTGGCGTTCTTCGTCTTCAGTGATCTCTTTTTCCTTCAGCAGGTCTTTAACCAGGCTGTTGGCATCACGACGGGCATTACGAATGGCCACCCGTGCCTGCTCGGCATCGGCTTTCGCCTGCTTGACCATCTCCCGACGAGTGTCTTCGGTCAGCATGGGCATGGGAACACGGATGATGTCACCATTGGTGGCCGGGTTCAGGCCCAGGTCGGAACTCATGATGGCCTTTTCGATGGTCGGCACCAGGTTCTTTTCCCAGGGGGCGACGGCCAGGGTGCGGTTGTCTTCCACGGTGATACCGGCCACCTGTTTGAGGGGCGTGGGCTGGCCGTAGTAGCTTACCATTACGCTGTCCAGAATCGCCGGATGAGCACGGCCGGTGCGAATCTTGTTGAAGGCATGGTGCAATGAATCCAGGCCTTTTTGCATTTTCTTTTCCGCGTCTTTCTTGATGTCGTCAATCACGTTTGCATCCTCAACAGAGTTATTCGATCAATGTGCCTTCTTTCTCGCCGGTCACGATGCGGGTCAGAACGCCCGGGCGGTTCATATCGAACACCCGCAGAGGCATACCGTGGTCCCGGGCCAGGCAGATGGCGGTCAGATCCATCACGCCCAGCTTTTTGTCCAGCACTTCGTCATAAGTCAGATAATCGTACTTGACGGCGGTCGGGTCCAGGTTGGGATCGGCCGAGTACACGCCATCTACCTTGGTGGCTTTCAGAACCGCGTCGGCTTCGATCTCGATGCCGCGCAGGCAAGCTGCTGAATCGGTGGTAAAGAACGGGTTGCCGGTGCCGGCACTGAAGATCACCACATCGCCTTCTTTCAAGTCACGAACCGCGCGACGGCGATCGTAATGCTCGACAATACCACTCATGGGAATGGCCGACATCACACGGGTGCGGATATTGGAGCGCTCCAGGGCATCGCGCATGGCCAGACCATTCATGACCGTTGCCAGCATACCCATGTGGTCACCGGTTACCCGATCGAGGCCGGCCGCATTCAGGGCCGCACCCCGAAACAGGTTGCCGCCGCCAATCACGAGGGCCACCTGCACACCGATGCCGATCAGCGCACCGATTTCCAGTGCCATGCGGTCAAGAACCGTGGGATCAATACCGAAATCGTGCTCCCCAACCAGGGCTTCGCCACTGAGCTTTAGCAGAACACGCTTGTATCTGGGCTGGTTTTTCGAAGATGTCGGCATGCAGATCCCCTTTTCGTCTGTTAGCTATCCGGCGTCAAAACCTTTGCAGGCTTGTATCTGACATACTCCTCTCAAGTCAAAAAAGGGGTATCTCAGATACAAGCCCGCCACGAAAGCCGGATTAACCGGCTGACGTGGCAGACTCAGGTGGCGCTGCCACAAGGACAGCAGCCAAAGCGGGATCAGGCTTTACCGGTACCGGCAGCGGCTGCTACCTCGGCTGCGAAATCCACTTCTTCTTTCTCGATGCCTTCGCCAACTTCCAGGCGAACAAAGCCAACCAGCTCACCGCCGGCGGATTTGAGCAGCTCGCCGACAGTCTGGTCCGGGTTCTTCACGAACGGCTGCTCAACCAGACTGTTTTCCTTGAGGAATTTCTTGATGCGGCCGCCCATCATCTTCTCGACGATTTCAGCAGGCTTGCCTTCCATATCCGGCTGGGCCTTGATTACTTCCTCTTCTTTCTTCAGCTCGTCTTCCGGAATATCTTCCGGCTTGCCGACACGCGGGTTAACCGCAGCGGCGTGCATCGCAACATCGCGGGCCACTTCGGCATCGCCGGCAGAGATAGCAACGACACAGGCAATCTTGTTGTTGCTGTGAACGTAGCCGCCAACAACCGGGCCTTCAACCTTCACGATGCGACGAACCGTGATGTTCTCGCCGATCTTCTGAACCAGCTCTTCACGCTTGGCTTCCAGATCACCTTCCATCAGCTTGGCAACGTCGGTCTCGCCTTTCTCGAAAGCAACGTCCAAAACCTGGTTGGCGAAGTTGATGAGGTTTTCATCACGCGCCACGAAGTCTGTTTCGGAGTTTACTTCCAGGATGTAACCAACGGTGTTGTCGTCGTTGATGCGAACCAGCGAAACGCCTTCAGCGGCGGTACGGCCGGCTTTTTTGGCAGCCTTCAGGCCAGAAGACTTTCGCAGCTCTTCGATTGCCGCGTCAACACTGCCTTCAGCTTCAACCAGAGCTTTCTTACATTCCATCATGCCCAGGCCAGTGCGCTCACGCAGCCCTTTGACCATTGCAGCGGTAATTGCAGCCATGTTCAATCCTCTTAAAACGGTTCGAAATTCGGGGTGGGGAGGCGTGCCGGCATTGTACCGGCACACCTTGCACATCTATGGCAGACCGGCCTTATTCGGCAGCCGGTGCAGCGCCTTCGGCGTCTTCGCTGACTTCAACAAACTCGTCAGAACCACCGCCGGCGGCCTGAGTCGCTTCAACGCAGGCGTCGGCTGCTGCTTGCACGTAAATCTGCACGGCGCGGATGGCGTCGTCGTTACCCGGAATCACGTAATCAACGCCATCCGGATCGCTGTTGGTATCAACCACACCAATCACCGGAATGCCCAGCTCGTTGGCTTCCTTGATGGCGATGCGCTCGTGGTCCACGTCGATCACGAACATGGCGTCCGGCAGGCCGCCCATATCCTTGATACCGCCGATAGAACGCTCCAGACGATCCATTTCACGGGTGCGGTCCAGGGCTTCTTTCTTGGTCAGCTTGTCGAGAGTACCGTCTTTGCTCTGGCTTTCCAGATCACGGTAGCGGCGGATAGACTGACGAATGGTCTTGTAGTTTGTCAGCATGCCGCCCCACCAACGATGGTTGACGTAGGGCTGACCGGCGCGCAGCGCCTCTTCCTTAATGATCTTGGCAGCGGAGCGCTTGGTACCTACGAACAGAATCTTGTTCTTGTTCTCGGCCAGGCCCTGAATCACGTTCAGAGCTTCCTGCATGGCCGGAACGGTCTGTTCCAGGTTGATGATATGAATCTTGTTGCGGGCGCCAAAGATGTACTTGGACATCTTCGGGTTCCAATAGCGAGTCTGGTGACCAAAGTGAGCACCTGCCTTCAGCAGGTCGCGCATGTTTACCTGAGCCATGATAGTTACCTTTTTAAGCTTCGGGTTAGACCTCCACGCGTCCGATTGCCCCAACCGTTCGCCTGCCCCGCATTCGCGTTTTTGGCAAGCCCGGCACCCTGGGACAACGTGCTGACACGTGTGTGAATTTGCCGGATTCGTTTCCGGCGGCGCGTTTATACCACAAAGCACCACGCAAACGCCATTACTTTTACCTATGCACTTAAGGAGCGCTTCCTTGTACCGGCGCGCTCCGGCCCTTAAAATGGAGGTTTGACGCAAATCAACAGGAAGCCCGATGTCTGTAACGATCAAGACTCCCGAAGAAATCGAGAAAATGCGTGTGGCAGGCCGCCTTGCGGCTGACGTTCTGCAAATGTTGGACGAACACGTAAAGCCCGGCGTGACCACTGAAGAGCTGGACCGCCTGGCCCACGATTACATCGTCAACGAACAGAAGGCCGTTCCGGCGCCCCTCAACTACAAGGGCTTTCCGAAATCCATCTGCACCTCGGTCAACCACGTGGTCTGCCACGGCATCCCCACCGATAAAAAGGTGCTGAAAGACGGCGACATCATCAATATCGATGTGACCGTTATCAAGGACGGCTACCACGGCGACACCAGCAAGATGTGGGTTGTCGGTAAACCCAAGCCCGGCACAGAGCGCTTGATTCGCATCACTCAGGAATGTCTGTACAAAGGCATTGAGCTGGTCAAGCCCGGCGCACGCCTGGGCGACATTGGCTACGCCATCCAGAAACACGCCGAGAAGCACCGCTATTCCGTGGTTCGGGATTTTTGCGGCCACGGCATCGGCAAGGTCTTCCATGAAGAGCCACAGGTCATGCACTACGGCACACCCGGCACCGGCTTTGAACTGAAAGAAGGCATGACTTTCACCATCGAACCGATGATCAACCAGGGTAAATACCAGACCAAGGTTCTGGCCGACGGCTGGACCGCCGTCACCAAGGACCACAAGCTCTCCGCCCAATGGGAGCACACCCTGCTGGTGACCGCCGACGGCTGCGAAGTGCTCACCAAACGCCCGGAAGAGACGATTTAAGTGGCCCGGGGCGAGCTGGAAACCCGCATCCGCGAAGACGCCTCGCCGGTTGGTGCGGCCCGGCAGTTGCTCCGCGAAAGCTACGACGCAGACGCCGAAGCCTTTCGCCAGGGTGCCGATGTACGCGCCCTGGTACACGCCCGGGCCAACACCGTCGACCGGGTACTGAAACTGGTCTGGGACCGCTACCCATTCGCCCGCTCCCCGGACATTGCCCTGATCGCCGTGGGCGGTTACGGGCGGGGCGAGCTGCACCCGCACTCCGACATCGACCTGTTGATCCTTACCCGTCACGGCATCGAACCGGACTGGCAGGAAGATCTGAGCGCCTTCGTTACCCTGCTGTGGGACCTGAAGCTGGACATCGGCCACAGCGTACGCAGTATGGACGAATCCATTGCCGCTGCCCGCAACGACATCACCATCCTGACCAACCTGCTGGAAACCCGCACCATCGCCGGCCCCGACGCCCTTCGCGCGGAACTGAGCGATAAAGTGTACTCGGACGACGTCAGCACCGACCGCCAGTATTTCCTGGCCAAGCGGGCTGAACAGAAACGCCGCCATAAAAAGTACGGCCATACCGAGTACAACCTTGAGCCAAACCTGAAAGGCTCTCCCGGCGCCCTGCGGGACATTCAAACCATCGGCTGGATCTCCAAACGCCACTTTGGCCTGCAGAACATTGCCGATTTGACCCGCTTCAGCATCCTGACCAGCGAAGAGCACGAGATTCTGCGCCGGGGCGAAACCTTCCTCTGGCAGCTGCGCTACGGCCTGCAATTGGTGGCCGATCGCAACGAAAACCGCCTGTTGTTTGACCATCAGCGCACCCTGGCGGAAATGCTGGGCTACCACGATGAAGGCAAACGCCTGGGCGTGGAACTGATGATGCAGCAGTACTATCGCACCGTTCTGGCCCTCGCCGAACTGGCGGATGTCATCCTGCAGTACTACGACGAAGCGATTCTCACCGGAGACGACGAAGACGAGATACGCCCGCTGAATAACCGCTTCCAGATTCGCAACCGTTACATAGAAGCGGTGAACAACCAGGTATTCGCCTACGCGCCCTATGCCATCATGGAAATTTTCGTGCTGATGGCCCAACACCCGGAGATCAAGGGCATTCGGGCCACCACCATCCGCTCCATGCGGGCGCACCGGCACTTGATTGATGATGCCTTTCGTTCCGATCTGGCGGTGACCACCCTGTTCATGGAACTGCTGCGCACCCCCCATGCGCTGGACAAAACCCTGGCCGCCATGAAGAAATACAGCGTACTGGGCCGCTACCTGCCGGAATTTGGCCAGATCATCGGCCAGATGCAACACGACCTGTTCCATATTTTCACCGTAGACACCCACACCATGCGGGTGATCCGTAACATGTCGCAGCTGGCCAGCGGCAAGGCCGAGAGCGACGACTACCCGCTGGCTTTGCGACTGATCAACCGCCTCCCGAAGCTTGAAACCCTGTATATTGCTGGCCTGTACCACGATGTAGCCAAAGGCCGGGGCGGCGATCACTCGGAACTCGGGGCGATTGATGCCGAAGCCTTCTGCCGGCGCCACCATCTGAGCGAACGGGACACCCAACTAGTGTCCTGGCTGGTGGAAAACCATTTGCTGATGTCCATGACTGCGCAGCGAAAGGACATCTCCGACCCGGACATCATCCAGGGCTTCGCCCGCGCCATGCCCAGCCAGGCGCACCTGGATTACCTGTATATCCTGACCGTGTGCGACATCAGCGCCACCAACCCCAAACTCTGGAACACCTGGCGCGCCACCCTGCTGCGCCAACTGTATGTGGAAGCAAAAAGAGCCCTGCGCCGGGGCACGGACAACCCGCTTACCCGCCAGGACTGGATTCGCGCCACGCGCGAAGAAGCCCGGGAAATCCTGCACAAGCAGAACATCAGCGACGAGCAGATTGACCACGTATGGAATACGGTCGACGACGATTATTTCCTGCAGGATTCCACCGTCGACATCGCCTGGCAGACCGCCGCCATTGTCGGGCATGGCGACGACCCGGACCCGCTGGTACTGATCCGCGACACCCGTGGCGGGCCGACCGACGGCTATTCACAGATCATCATCTACGTGAAAAACCGCGTAGCACTGTTTGCCGCCACCACCGCCGTGCTGGAACAGCTGAACCTGAACATCGTGGATGCCCGGATTAATTCCAGCGACGACGGGCCCTACTCCATCAGCTCCTACGTGGTGCTGGACGAACAGGGCCAGCCGCTGGGCGTGGACCCGGAGCGCAAGGAACGGGTACGTACACGCCTGGTGGAGGAACTGGACAACCCGGAAGACTACCCGGACATCATCCACCGGCGCACACCCCGGCAGCTGAAGCACTTTGCCTTCCCCACGGAGGTTACACTGTCGAACGACACCATCAACCAGCGCACGGTGATGGAAGTCATTACTCCCGACCGCCCGGGCCTGCTGGCGCGCATTGGCCAGGTGCTGCTTGAGCATCGCGTAAGGCTGACCAACGCCAAAATCGCCACCCTGGGCGAGCGGGTGGAAGACGTTTTCTTTATTACCGACGAACACGGGGCGCCCCTGCGGGATGCAGACACCTGCCAGGCCCTGCAACAGGACCTCACGAAAATGCTGGACGATATTCAATGAACCCGAATCTGGACCGATTGCACCCCTACCCGTTTGAAAAACTGGCCAAACTGAAAGCCGGCATCGAAGTGCCCGAACACCTGGCCCCCATTTCCCTGGGCATCGGCGAGCCCAAGCATCCGTCTCCCGGCTTTGTAAAACAGGTAATCGCCGACAATCTGGACAAACTGGCGAACTACCCGACTACCAAAGGCACCGACGAACTGCGTTGCGCCATTGCCGGCTGGGCCAGTGGTCGTTTTAATCTGCCCGAAGGCACCCTGGACCCGGCTCGCCATATCGTACCGGTAAACGGTACCCGCGAAGGCATTTTTTCCCTGGTGCAGGCTCTGATCGACAGCCGCAAACCGGCGACAGTGGTCAGCCCCAACCCCTTTTACCAGATCTACGAAGGCGCGGCGTTTCTGGCCGGCGCAGACCCCGTCTACCTGCCGTGCGATGCCAGCAACGGTTTCATCCCGGATTTTGACGCCGTGCCTGATAGCGTTTGGGCCGATTGTCAGTTGCTGTTTCTGTGCTCACCGGGCAACCCCAGTGGCGCGGTCATGCCCCGGAAAACCCTGGCCCGAGTGATCGAACTGGCGGACAAACACGATTTCGTGATCGCCTCGGACGAATGCTACTCCGAACTCTACCCCGATGAGGCCAACCCACCCGAAGGCCTGCTGCAAACCTGCGCCGCCATCGGCCGGCACGACTTCAAACGCTGCATTGTCTTCCACAGCCTGTCCAAGCGCAGCAACCTGCCGGGCCTGCGCTCGGGCTTTGTGGCCGGGGATGCGGACGTACTGACCGGCTACCTGAAATACCGCACCTACCACGGCTGCGCCATGCCCATTGCCAATCAGTTGGCCAGCATCGCCGCCTGGAACGACGAAGACCACGTGCGGGAAAACCGCGCCGCCTACCGGGAAAAATTCGAGGCAGTGGTGCCGATCCTGCGTGAAGTGATGAACGTGGACTACCCGGACGCAGGCTTCTACCTCTGGCCGGAAACACCCATGAGCGATGAAACCTTCGCCCGTGAACTGTCCGCGCAACAGAACGTACACGTACTGCCCGGCCGCTACCTGTCCCGCACGGTGGACGGCCACAACCCCGGCGAAAACCGGGTAAGAATGGCGCTGGTCGCGCCGCTGGAAGAGTGCGTGGAAGCGGCACGGCGAATCGTGGAATTTGTTAAAAACTACTGAAAAACATTATTCGCCACTAAATCCACGAAAGGACACGAAATTAAAAACGATAAGTTATTATCTTTAATCATTTTTTAGTGTTCTTTCGTGGGTTTCGTGGCAAAAACAGGCTTTAAGATCATGAAACTATACGGCATCAAAAACTGCGACACCGTGAAGAAGGCCCGCAAGTGGCTGGACGAAAACGGCATCGCCTACGACTTTCACGATTTCAAGAAAGAAGGCCTCACCAGCGAAAAGCTGAGCGAGTGGGAACAGGCCGTGGGCTGGGAAGCGCTGATCAACAAACGCGGCACCACCTGGCGGAAACTTCCTCAAGAAGTTCGTGATACCATTGCCGCCCAAAGCGCCCACGAGATCATGCTGGAGAACCCCTCCATCATCAAACGCCCGGTGGTTGAACGGGGCGACAACGTTACCGCGGGCTTTAACGCAGACCAGTGGGCTGCGTGGGCTGACTGATTTTCGGCCACGGAATCCACGGAAGAACACGAAAAAATGAAAAGACAAAGACGGTTTTGCCACGAAACCCACGAAAGAACACTAAAAAACCATTAAAGACAAAAGCTTATCGTTTTTGAATTTCGTGTTCTTTCGTGGATTTAGTGGCTAAAAAATCTTTTTTTCCGTGTTCTTCCGTGGATTCCGTGGCAAAACATTCTTCATTTTTAAAGGAGCAAACAGATGAGCTTTGCATTCGGCATCGGCATCGGCATCGGCACCCAGAACAAACAAGGCGAGTGGCTAGAGGTGTTCTACCAGCAGCCAGTCATGACCCCGGCCAATGACATGGTTGATGTGATTGGCAGCGCACTGGGTTACCAGGGCGGCAACCAGGCCATCAGCGTTAACGCCGAGCAACTGGCCAAGCTGGCCGACGCCCTGCGACAGATCGGCCAGACCGATCAGGCCAAACTGGCCGAGAAAGCCGCCGAAAGCACTCGCCCGGTCGTCGTGACCATGCTCGCCACCGACGACACCGCCTCCAGCACGCCGGAGGTGTACCTGAAGCTGCATCTGATTTCTCACCGCCTGGCCAAGCCCCATGGCGTGAAGCTGGACGGTATTTTTGCCTTGCTGCCGAACCTCGCCTGGACCAACGAAGGCGCGGTGGACCTGAAAGAACTGCCGGATCGCCAACTGCAGGCCCGCATGGAAGGTCGCGTGCTGGAAGTGAAATCCGTCGATAAATTCCCGCAGATGACCGACTACGTGGTTCCGGCCGGCGTGCGCATCGCCGACACCGCCCGTGTTCGTCTGGGTGCCTACGTGGGCGAAGGCACCACTGTGATGCACGAAGGCTTCATCAACTTCAATGCCGGCACCGAAGGCACCAGCATGATCGAAGGCCGCATCTCCGCCGGCGTGATGATCGGCAAGGGCTCTGACCTGGGCGGCGGCTGCTCCACCATGGGCACCCTGTCTGGCGGCGGCAACATCATCATTTCCGTGGGTGAAAACTGCCTGATCGGCGCCAACGCCGGCATCGGCATCCCGCTGGGCGACCGCTGCACCGTGGAAGCCGGCCTGTACATCACCTCCGGCGCCAAAATCGCCCTGCTGGACGACAACAACGAACTGGTAGAGCTGGTTAAGGCCCGCGACCTGGCCAACAAGAGCGACCTGCTGTTCCGTCGCAACAGCCAGACCGGCGCGGTGGAATGCAAAACCAACAAAACCGCCATCGAACTGAACGAAGAACTACACGCCAATAACTAAGGCGTAAATTCGCCAGGGAACGGCGAAATAGTATTGATTGGCCACGGAATCCACGGAAGAACACGGAAAGAAAAGATTTTTTAGCCACTAAATCCACGAAAGAACACGAAATTAAAAACGACAAGTCATTTTTTAGTGTTCTTTCGTGGGTTTCGTGGCAAAACCGGCTTTGTCTTTTAATTTTTCAGTGTTCTTCCGTGGATTCCGTGGCAAAACTTCTTTTAAGTTGTGTATCTAAAGGCCACCCCATGTCTCTATCTCCCACACTAAAACTCGCCAAAGACCTCATTAGCCGCCGCTCGGTTACACCAGAAGATGCCGGCTGCCAGGAACTGATGATGTCTCGCCTGGCCCCGCTGGGCTTTAATGGCGAGAACCTGCGGTTCGGGGAGGTGGACAACCTCTGGGCGCGCAAGGGCACCGACGGCCCGGTGCTGGCCTTTGCCGGCCATACCGACGTGGTGCCCACCGGCCCGGAAGCGAACTGGGCCCATGCCCCGTTCGAGCCGGTGATCAAAGACGGCTACCTGTATGGCCGTGGCGCAGCAGACATGAAAGGTAGCCTGGCGGCGTTCATCACCGCCTGCGAACGCTTCGTGGCCAACTGCCCGAACCACCGTGGCTCCATCGCCCTGCTGATCACCAGCGACGAAGAAGGCCCGGCCAAAGACGGCACCGTGAAAGTGGTGGAAACGCTGGAAGCGCACAACGAGAAGATCGACTGGTGCCTGATTGGCGAGCCCTCCAGTACCCATCAGGTCGGCGATACCATCAAAAACGGCCGCCGAGGCTCCCTGCATGGCTATCTCACGGTTCACGGCGTTCAGGGCCACGTGGCCTATCCGCATCTAGCGGAAAATCCGGTGCATGCGGTTGCCCCGGCGCTGCACACCCTCGCCAACGAGTTCTGGGATAACGGCAACGATTTCTTCCCGCCCACCACCTTTCAGATTACCAAAATCGAATCCGGCACTGGCAGCAACGTCATCCCCGGCGAATGCCTGGTGCATTTCAACTTTCGCTACTGCACGGAAAACAGTGCCGAAAGCCTGGAAGAGCGCGTGGTGGCCATACTCGACCGCCACAACCTGAAGTACGACCTGCAATGGCACCTGAGCGGTCGTCCGTTCCTGACCGACAAGGGCGCGCTGGTCACCGCCAGCCAGGAGGCGATTCGCACCGTCACCGGCCGCGAAACCGAACTCTCCACCTCCGGCGGCACCTCCGATGGCCGCTTCATTGCCCCCACCGGCGCACAAGTGCTGGAACTTGGGCCGCTGAATGCCACCATCCACAAGATCGACGAATGCGTGAAAGCCGACGACCTGGATACGCTTTCAGAAATTTACGAGAGGATTCTGGTGGATTTGCTGGGGTGATTTTTTTGCCACGAAATCCACGAAAAAACACGAAATTCAAAAAATAATCAGCTTTTTTTCTTTGAGCATTTTTTAGTGTTCTTTCGTGGATTTCGTGGCAAATTTCAATAATGCGGCGGCGGTGTTTCCTCTTCCTCTTTCTTGATGTTGGAAGGGGAAATATCCTTCAGCTGCTTGTGCAGCATCTGCTTGGCGTCCCACAGTTCACGAAGATCCAGTTCCTGCTTCGCCACCTGCTCGCTCAGGGTGTTGATCACGTCATCCTGGAACGCCAGGCGCATTTCCAGTTCGGCAATTCGATTTTCCAGCGTGTTTTCGCTCATCTGGTTTGGTCAGCCCTTTCTGTAATCTGGTATCATGCCGCCTTTTACGGCCAGGCATGCCATGTTACCCGATGTCCGGCTTTTTATCGTTAGCGTCAACCCATGGAGACTATTCAGCCAATGCGTAATCCAGCCAAAGCGATCCTTGTTTCTGTTCTGATCGCAATTCCGGCACCGTTCATCCTTGCCCTGTTGCTCACCAGCACCCCACAACCACTCAGAATTCTGTCTGACGGTGGCGTTGTTGAAGCCCTGGGCAGCACCGGCGGTGTGGCCGCTTACCTGCTCGCGTTTGTGATTTTTGCTATTGCAGGTTTTATCGCCATTGCCCTTTCCGCCAAACAACAAGCCAACGCTCCGGCTGCCCGTGAAAACACCTCTGCCCCTCGCTCCCAGCCAGCGAAACCGCAGAATAACGTTGAAGAAGACGATTTCGACGACGGCTCCCCGGAAGGCGATGAGGAAGGCACTGTTAAGTGGTTCAATGTGAAGAAAGGCTTCGGCTTTATCGTGCGTGACGGCGGCGATGAAATCTTCGTTCACTTCCGCGCCATCCGTGGCCGCGGCCGCCGCGTTCTGCGCCAGGGCCAGCTGGTTCGCTTCAATGTGGTTGAAGCGGAGAAAGGTCTGCAGGCGGATAATGTGTCTATTCTGAGCGATTAAGATCAGAAAACGGGCCTAAACGTAACCGGGCAGGCCTTTCCAAAACACGCCGCGCAAGTACGTCCCTGGCAGATTTTTGCTCCTGCAAAATCTGCACTTCCACCATCCTTGGTGGGCGTAAGCTTGACTGCAGCCATCCTTGGCTGCAGACAGTTTTGGAAACGCCTGCCCGATTACTCGAATTGGCTCCGACGATTAATTCCAAACCACCTTCTGCTCACCACGACTATCCAGCCGCCACCACTTCTCTTCTTCCACCGGATCTCCCTCTTTCCAGTCTCCGGGACTGCAGCGAATTTCGGTTTCTATCGAACGCCAGGCGCTGCGGGCGCACTCCCGGTCCGTGTTCCAGGGCAGCTTCTCTCCTTCCAGCAGCACACAGGTAAACCGTTTTCCGAAAGCACCGGGGTAAAGGCTGATCCGCAAACGTTCCTGCCGGTATTCACCAGAGCCCTTCACCACTTTTGACACATCGCTGTCATCCAGCGCCAGCTGGTCCAGCTGCCCGGCAAGCCAGCCGGATACAGCCTCCGGCTCAAGGTCACGAATGTAAATTTCCAGGTCCTGCACCTGCGGTTTCTCCCTGCCTATGGTCAATGTCAGGCGTATAGTGAACCGGAGTGCCGGTGCCTGCAAGCGGAGTGACAGGCTCGGCTGTCAAATCTTCTTCCAGTAAGGTGTGCAGGGTGCCGGCCTGATTTCGCGCCTGCCAGCGGGCATCTTCCAGTGCCAACTGATGATCCAGGTGCTGCAGGGCAGTTTCCAGTTCATGACAGGATTCATCGCCTCGCGCCATGGCTAACAGAAAGCGGCTTTGCAAAGCTTGCTGTCGGGCCTCCAGCCCCAGGCTTTCCAACGGCCCTCGACGGGCGAACAGGCTTTGCCTGGCAGCCGCCCGTTCCAGCCGTTGCAACATTTGCCCCGGGCTCAGGCCATGATCAGCGGCATCCGCAACTGCCCGATTCAGTGCACGAGCAGATAGCTGAACATCGTTATTGAACTCAATGGCTGGTTGGTGAACGCAGGCAACGGCTCGAAGCTGCTCACAGCTGACATTTGGCGTGATGTATTCCGGACAATCCCGCGCCAATAACAGCGACAAACGTTTCAGCGCGCGGGGGTCTGGTTTTCGCCAACGGCTTATCAGTAATACCGATCCAGGCCAACTGAACAGCAGTTCAGTCAAACCAGAGCTACCGGCTGCCAGCCGCGCGAGCAACGCCGAGGGCGAGGTATGGTCCAGAACTAATAATCGATTGCGGAGGTTTTCACCAGAGAGTCTTGAGGTGCGCAAATCCTGCAAACAACCACGCACCTCCGCCTCGCTGCGGGCATCCAGAAACACTTTGCCAAGCACGGGCGTTTTCTGCAGTAACATCAGCCAGGTGGTTTTACCGGCACCTTCCGGGCCATGCAACCAGGCCAGAGCCCGGGGCTTTGCCGCCAGCGCCACCGTGATATCTTCCGCCAACCGTTGCCAGGCCATACCCGGCATCGCCAGGGGCACAGGTTGCGGGCCCTCCGATTCGCCTTCCTCCTGCTCCATGTCTTCCGGTTTGTGGGGCCAGCGGCGCACCAGCTCCAGAACCGCCACATAGGCGCGGTCTTGAAGACGCTCACAATCGTGGGCCAACACCTGCAACAGCTGCGGCCATTGCAGCCAGGTCGCCGGTGTTACTTCACGGGCGCGGGACAGCCAATAGACCAGTTGCGAGGACAATTGGCCGTCGTTATGAACTTCACTGACAATGGGTTGTTCCGCCTGAATAGTGCGCACCAGCTCGTCCAGATCAATGCCCTGGCGAACCAGAAATGGTGCCAGTGCGGGAACGGCGTCCAGTAGCGCCAACAGAAAATCTTCAGCGGAAATGACATAGCCGCCATGACGGGCGACGGTATCGCGGGCAATAATGAGGGCGCTTTGGCAATCCGGTGCCAGGCATTGCTGCCAGTCTTCCATGCTGGGTTCCTTCCTTGGTTTTGAGATCTCATCCTGAAACTACTCCGAGTTTATGACGTTTTTTGGCCAGCCGACAAGTGGTCAGAACTTTGCCAGCGATTCATGAGCGTCCTGTGCTATACCTTCCCGGGTATAATCTTGATTTATCCCTTAAAGGGTATAAAATAAAAATATCCCTTCAAGAGGATAAAGCATGAAAATCACATCGCCGGACACACTTGCCTCAACACTAAAAGACGCCAGAAAGCAGTCCATGCTCACTCAAAAGGCACTTGCCGAGCAGGTTGGGACCAAACAGGCCACGATTTCCACCTTTGAAAACCACCCTGAAAATTGCCGGGTTGAAACGCTATTCCGGCTACTCGCCGCACTGAACCTGGAAATACAAGTCACTCAAAGAGATAAACCGAACCAGCAAACCGGCTGGGATCAGGAGTGGTAAGTCATGGCCAGACTCACAGTTGCAATGAACGGCATTGAGGTCGCGCACCTCACCAAAGACACGCGTGGCGGGATGGATTTTCAGTACCTCCCGGCGTGGCTCACACGCTCCGGTGCCCGGGCGATTTCTTTGTCATTGCCACTGACTCGCGAGGTTTACCGGGGGGAGCGCGTCTACAACTTTTTCGATAATCTATTGCCGGACTCCGAGACATTACGCACCAGAATGCAGTCCCGGTTTCAGGTGCCGACCAGCCACCCCTTCGATTTGCTGGCCAGCGTCGGCCGGGATTGTATCGGAGCCATTCAGCTTTATCCCGAAGGCGACCCGCTACCGCCCATCAACCAAATTAGCGCCACGCCTTTGAGTGACGGCGATATCGCCAGTCTGCTCCAGGGCTACCAAAGCGCGCCCCTGGGAATGGCCGAAAATGACGATTTCCGCATTTCCCTGGCCGGTGCTCAGGAAAAAACCGCTCTGCTCTGGCATAAAGGCTGTTGGCAAAAACCCGTCGGCAGCACACCCACCAGCCATATTTTCAAGCTGCCTATCGGTTTTTTAGAGCACAGCAACATTGATCTGCGTAAAAGTAGCGAAAACGAGTGGCTTTGCCTGAAGATTCTTGCCGCCTTCGGGCTTCCAGTAGCCAACGCTGAGCTCGCCAGGTTCGAGGATCAGACCGTCCTGATTGTTGAACGTTTTGACCGTCGCTGGGCGAGTGATCAATCCTGGCTGATGCGCTTGCCGCAGGAGGATTTCTGCCAGGCACTAGGTGTGGCACCGGCCATCAAGTATGAGAATGACGGTGGGCCCGGCATTCAACAGGCGATGAAACTGTTGCAGGGTTCGCAGCAGGCTCATGAAGACCGGGAACGGTTTATTAAAAGTCAGTTGCTGTTTTGGCTTCTGGCCGCAATTGATGGTCACGCCAAAAACTTCAGCGTGTCTATTGAGCCATCGTCAGCTTATCGCATGACGCCCCTGTACGATGTCATCTCCGCCCTGCCCTTAATCGACAAAGGCAGCTTGCCGGTCAAGCGGGCAAAGATGGCCATGTCCGTGAAGGGAAAAAACCGGCACTACCATTGGCAGCGCATCGAACCACGGCATTTTTTGACCACAGCCCGCGGTGCCGGTTTTTCACAACGGAGAACGAAAGAGTTGATGGCAGAGATTGCGGAGAACACCGACAAGGTAATCAATCAGGTGGCCACCGGGCTTCCCGAGGCGTTTCCGGAAACCGTCAGCCGACCCATTTTCGATGGCATGCAAAGTCAGTCTGACAAGCTCAGACAGTTTCTGGCCGCAGAAGGCGATGGCTAACCATCACCAGGTCCCGGTATTCTCCATACTCGCCCAGGGCTCTTTCGGCTCCAGCGCCTCGCCTTTTTGCAGCAATTCGATGGAAATGTCATCCGGCGTGCGAATGAACGCCATATGGCCATCCCGGGGCGGGCGGTTGATGGTCACGCCGTTGGCCTGCAACTTCTCACACAGGGCATAGATGTCATCCACCCGATAGGCCAGATGTCCGAAATTGCGGCCGCCGGTGTACTCTTCCGGGTCCCAGTTGTAGGTCAGCTCAATCATCGGCGCCTTGTCGTCCCGCGCCCTGGCCTCATCGTCCGGCGCTGCCAGGAACACCAGCGTGAACCGGCCTTTCTCGCTGTCTTTCCGGTTAATCTCCACCATACCCAGCAAATCGCAGAAAAAATGCAGCGTATCGTCCAGGTTACTCACTCGAATCATCGTGTGTAGATATTGCATAACCCCTCCTCGTGAAAACTCCAGTATAAGAATCCTCCGAGGTCGGGTACAGGGTCGGGTCCGGGACCTGACCCCGGAACGGGTGCGGGGGCGGACCAGTACCCGACGCCAGGTTAGCGGTTGGACAGCCAGAGGCTTTGGTAGGGTTTGAGGGTGACGGTGGCGGTCAGATCAGTGACCGGCTGGCCGGTGAGCAGGTCGGTCCATTCGTCGGTGCCGATGAGATTGATGTCGCTCAGTGCCACTTGCTGGGGTTCGCAGCTGATGTTGTGAATGCAGAACAGGGACTGGTCGCGCCGGGCACTCTGGCGCCAGAAACCGAACAGTTGCAGGCCCAGGTGCAGGGTGAACTGGGTCGCATTAGGATGGAACGCCGGCTGGGCCCGGCGAATGGCGATCAGGCGTTTTAGTCCGTGGAACACCTGGCCGTGGTGGCTGCTCCGGTCTGCCAACACCTGCTCCAGTTCATCCAGCTGGCACTGACTGCGGTTGATTGAGCGCAGGCGGCCGGTGTGCTCCACGCGGGAGTAGTCGTTCTCCGTGGCCAGCAGGCTGTGAATGTAGAACGCCGGAATCCCCTCCAGCGCCAGCATGATCGTGTGCGCACAGATAAACCGCTGCAGCTGCCAGTGATCCACGCCGCCAGCTGCCGTGCCGCTCAGGGCATTCCAAAGCGCGATGTTGATTTCATAGGGCTGGTCCCGCCCATCGGCCGTGCGCCGGTACGACACCTTGCCACCAAACGATTCCATGGTATTCACCAGCCGCTGGCGCTCTTCATCGTCCAGCAAGCCATCAGTAGGCCGCAGGCCTACCCCGTCATGGGAGGCAATGAAGTTCAGATAGGTGGTACCCATTTGCGCCGGCGGCATGCTCATCAGCCAGGTTTTCAGGTGACGGCAGTTACCGGTCACCAGGGTGTTGATCAACAACGGCGGCAGGGAAAAATTGTAGATGGCGTGCGCTTCGTTGGCATTGCCGAAGTACGTCAGGTTTTCCCGGTTGGGCACGTTGGTTTCGGTAATCACCATGGCATCCGGCGTATGGTGCTCAATCAGCAACCGCAGAACCTTGATCAACTCATGGGCTTGCTGAAGATGAATGCAGGTGGTGCCCGGCTCCTTCCAGAGAAACGCCACGGCATCCATTCGAAAAATGCACACACCCTGTTCCAGGTACTGGCGGATAATCGAGGCAAACTCCAGCAACACCCGGGGATTGGCGAAGTTCAGGTCCACCTGGTCTTCACTGAAGGTGCACCAGACCAGCCTTTCCCCGTCGTCCGTCTGCACTGAGTTCAACAGGGGCGAAGTGCGTGGCCGAACCACCCGGCTGATGTCGTCCCCCGGACGAGCCTCAAAGAAATAGTCTTTGCCCGGATCAACCCGTTTACCGAAATTCTCGAACCAGCGGCTGCGGGCCGACATGTGATTGATCACCAGATCTGCCATCAGCCGGTAATCGCGGGCAATGGCCTGCACATCCGCCCAGCTGCCATGGGCCTCGTTCACCGCCAGGTAATCCATCACCGCAAAGCCGTCGTCCGAGCTGTAGGGAAAGAACGGCAGAATGTGCACTGCGCTTACCGAATCCCGCAGACAGTCATCCAGAAAGCGCTTGAGCGTCACCAACGGCTTTTCGCCGTCTTGCCGCACAGTGTCCGCGTAGGTGATCAGCAACACGTCCCGCTCGTCCCAAAGGCTTTGGTGCGCCGGCGGCGAAGGCTCGTCCTCAGTCAGGTGCATGGCCGCCAGCAAGCTGCCGGCCAACGCCTGGCAATCCTGCGCCGGATACACCGTCTCCAGCATGGCAACCAGTCGACTGGCGAGCGGCTGGGTCACGGACGAAATTCCTGATTATCCAGCTCCACCGCTTCCAGCAGTTGTTCCCGGATATCCGGCAGCGCACTGGTTACCCGGTTCCAGCTGGGGATGAACGGTGTATCCATGGGGTTGTCCAGAAAATAGTGGCCGGCTTCCATTACGTTTTTGGCAAACAGCTCCACCGCTTTCTCTTCCTTGTGCCGGTCAAAATCCAGGCCGTTGATGATGGCGTCGTTCTGGTAGGTTTCGACAAAATCGAGCGCAATGCGGAAGTAAGCGGCCTTGATGGTGCGGATTTTCTCGGTGGAAAACACCTCACCGTTAGTGGCCAGTTTGCGAAAAAGTGCCTTGGCGATGTCCAGGCTCATTTTCGAAAGCCCTTTAGTGGCATCCTCCGGCGACAGCTCCTGATGTTTGTGGTCATACACATCGGCAATATCCACCTGGCACAGACGATTGGTGGCATGATTGCGCTTCATTTCCGACAACACGCCGATTTCCAGCCCCCAATCACTGGGAATTCGCAGATCGTTGATCACATCCGTGCGGAAGGAGAATTCGCCCGCCAGCGGGTACCGGAAGCTGTCCAGGTATTCGAGAATTTCGTTACTGCCACAGACTTTTTTCAAAGAACGTAGCAGCGGGGTGACCAGCAGACGGCTGACCCGGCCATTCATCTTGCTGTCTGCCACACGGGCGTAATAGCCCTTGCAGAACATGTAGTTAAAATTCGGATTGGCAACCGGATAAATCAGGCGAGCCAGCAAGTCCCGTTGGTAAGTCAGAATATCGCAATCGTGCAGCGCAACAGACTTGCTCACGCCGGAGGCCAGCACATAGCCGAAGCAGTACCACGCGTTCCGGCCCTTACCCATTTCCGTGGGCGCCAGGTTCTGCGCCTTCAGTTTGGCATCCAGGGCTTTCAGGCGCGGGCCATCGTTCCAGAGCACACGAAATGGCTGCGGCAGTTCGGAGAAATACTCCAGCGCATGCCGATATTGCTGCTCTTCGGCCCGGTCCAGGCCGATCACAATCTCGCTGAGGTACGGCACTTTGGTCAATTCATGGACGATGTTTTTCAGCGCCGGCCCTTCAAGCTCCGAATATAGCGATGGCAGTACCAACGACATGGGCTGCGCCTTGCTGAACCGGGAAAGGTCCGCCTCAATGTCCTCCACCGGTCTGCGGACCAGATTGTGCAGGGTGGTGACAATGCCGTTTTGATAAAAGTCGCCCATTGCGCAGTCCTCGTCAGTAGCCGTACTCGAACAACAGGTTCAGTACGCAATCGTTCCAGCCCGCCGGGCCGGGTTTTATCGAGCGCATGGCATGCCGGCGGGCCGACAACAGCACCTGATCACTGTTCACGCCGCGAATCACCACCGCGATATCGGCGCTCTCCAACAGGCGCTGGTCATTGGGGCTGTCGCCCAAAGCGATAGACACCGGCTTGTAACCAAAACGCTCACGATACTTACCCAGCAAGAACCGGGCCCCATCGGCTTTATCAAACTGACCCATCACATGAAAAAAACGCCCGCCCTGCACCAGGCGCAGGTTTTCTTCCGCCAGCGCCGCCTCGAAGGCTTTCAATTCCTCCTCGCTACCCTGCCATAACAATGGCTCGGTCCCGTGGCGCTGCTGAGCCCGCACGGCCATGTCCGGCGCCAGGCCGGTATACTCTACCAACTGTTCAACCGACATATCCGCAAAGCCCAGAAACGACGCACCGTCTTCACGCAGGCGTTGAAGGACGGACAACAACACCCCTCGCGATGCACCAAAATGGATCACCTTATCGCTATCTGCGCCCGCCCACGGGGCAGGCAACACCACCGCCGCACTGTTTTCGACAATATAAGGCTCCTGGTTGTCCAGCTCCTTGCGAAGCGATTCGATTTCTGCGGCTGTCTTGCTGGAATTCAGCACCAACGGAATGCCGGCGGCCCTTATTCGGTCAAGCGCCGGCCTGGCCGCCTGCCAGGAGTAGGTGTCGTGATCCAGCAGCGTGCCATCCAGATCAGTGAAAATAATCAGTTGCGGGTATTCCATACCGGAGTCTCCATAATGTGGTCTTCGCCCACCGGAATCAGCACATCGGCCCGGGCCGGCAACTCGCGCAGGCAGTGCTCGGTGATCCTCTGATAATGCATAACAAAGCGTTGCACTTCGTTGTCACTCATAATGCGCAACCCGGGTGCACCGGCTTCTGCCCCGCCCCCGTTTTGGCCACCGGCATAACGCCGTGCCAGCTTTTGCTCCTGTAACCGTCGCCACTGCAGCACGCAACGCATCGATGGCGCTTGCAGCATCACCAACCGGTCCAGGCGCGCGAAAAATTCGTGATAGTCCGTTTGCAGGCAGTGGTTGACGTAACCGCGCCACTCGCCTTGTTCGTCCTCTTCCGCTTCCAGGGAATTGACGGGGTTGCTCAAAGCCGCCTCTCGCTGGGGCGTGGCGCCCAGACACCAGCCCTCCAGCAGAATCACCTTCGCCGGCCCTTCAAACACTGGCCAGTCAGCCTCGGGAACCCGGTCGTCGGTGTCTTTGTCGAACGAGGGGAGAGCGGTGATATCGCCGGGCTTCGCCGCCAAAAGCTGGTCCAACACCCGGTTGCCCAGCGCCAGATCATGGGTACCGGGCACGCCCCGGGTTTTCAGCAAAGGGTGAACCGTGCGGGCAAGGTGTTCACGCTCGGCTCTGGTAAGGTAGAGGTCATCAAGCGACAGGCTGACCGCCGGGCAGAGCCAGTGCCACTTGAGCAAATTAGCCAGAAACAACGCCAGGGTGGATTTGCCAGTGCCCTGGGCGCCGTGAATGCCAACAACCACCGGCCGGCCTTTTTGTTTTTGCAGCGCCACAATCGCCTCGACCAGAGGCACAATGGTGGTGGCCACGGTGGTTTTGTAGCCAGGCGGGAGATGTTCCCGGGCGATGAGGGTATTGATGGTGTTTTGGAATTCGCTGGACATGGAATACCTGCTTTTTAAGCTCGAGGAGGCAAGCGTAGAGGCCTTTCCAAAACCGTGCGGAGCCATGGATGGCGGAGCTCGAGCGTTACATGGACGTATTCACAGCGTGTTTTGGAAAGGCCTCTACGCTTGCCGACATACTCCTGAGTATAGATAGATAAACCCAGCAGAATTCATACCAGTCACAAATTGATGAACACATAGGCCCCTTATGACCAACCAGAGCTTCCGCGTGGAACACCGCTATCTGGAACTGCCAGACAGCTTCTACACCCGCGTACAGCCCAAGCCCCTGAAGGGCGCCAAAATGGTCTGCTTCAACCACGAACTGGCCGGGCAGATGGGCTTTCACGTCAATAACGAGAGCGACTGGACGGCCGTGGGCGCCGGCGCCGAACTCCTGGAAGGCATGGACCCGGTCGCGATGAAATACACCGGCCACCAGTTCGGCATGTACAACCCGGAACTGGGCGATGGCCGGGGCCTGTTGCTGTGGGAAACCGTCGCGCCGGACGGCACCCGGTGGGACTGGCACCTCAAAGGCGCCGGCACCACCCCCTATTCCCGCTTTGGCGACGGGCGCGCGGTGCTGCGTTCCAGCATTCGCGAATACCTGTGCTCCGAAGCCATGCATGGGCTTTGCATTGCCACCACGCGGGCGCTGTTCATGGTCAGCGCCAAAGACCCGGTACGGCGGGAGTCCATCGAAACCGCCGCCGCGCTCATGCGGGTGGCCAACAGCCATATCCGCTTCGGCCATTTCGAGTTCGCGGCCTATCACGAGGGGCCGGAAGCACTGCGCGCCCTGCTTGAACACGTCATCGCCCTACACTTCCCGCATTTGATTGAATTGCCGGAGGACGAACGCCATGGCCGCTGGTTTGCCGAAGTGGTCGCCCGCACCGCCCGGCTGATCGCCGACTGGCAGGCGGTGGGCTTCTGCCATGGCGTGATGAACAGCGACAACATGTCGATCATCGGTGACACCTTTGATTACGGCCCCTATGCCTTCCTGGACGATTTCGATGCCGGGTTTGTGTGCAATCACTCCGACCACGAAGGTCGCTACGCCTACAACCGCCAGCCACAGGTGGGCTTTACCAACTGCCAGATGCTGGCCAATGCCTTACTGCCAGTGATGGGCGAAGATGCCGTGCGGGCTGGGCTGGAACACTACGAAAGCGCTTACAACGAACGGTTCTTGCAAAACATGCGGGACAAGCTCGGCCTCGCCGAAACCGAGCCGGAAGACAGCAGCCTGATCATGGAAACCCTTACCCTGCTGCACGAACACCACGTGGACTACACCCAATTCTTCCGCGCTCTGTCCAACCTGCATCGCGACGGCCACGCCCCCGTGCGGGATTTGTTCGTGGATCGCAGCGTAGCGGACGAATGGCTGGAGAGTTATGAATCCAGGCTGGCCAAAGAAACTCGCGCCCACGACGCCCGGGAATACGCTATGCGCGAGGTAAACCCCAAGTACATCCTGCGCAACTACCTGGCCCAGCAGGTGATTCTGGAGGCCCAGAACGGAGACTATGCGCCCATGAAGGAATTGCTGAAAGTGCTTGAGCGACCCTTCGACGAACAACCGGAGTTTGAAAGCTATGCCGCCCTGCCGCCGGACTGGGGCAAACACCTGAACATCAGCTGTTCGTCTTAAAGCTACTCACACCTGCTTCAGTGGAAGTGGGTGGGGTTTTACCCGTTGCACGTTTTCGGCGGCCTGTTCGTAGGCACGATGGCGCACATCCCAAAGTTCAACAGCATGCTGAATGTTCAACCAGAACTCCGGAGTGTTTCCCAGGGCAGCGGCCAACTTAATCGCCATAGGGGCTGTTAGCGTTCCTTTATCGTGCACAATCCGGCTAAGGGTGTTTCTGTGCACGCCCATTGCTGCAGCCAGCTCGCTGATTTCAATGTTCATCGGTTCCAGAAACTCAGTTTGCAGCATCTGGCCAACGGTCACGGGACGGCGTTTGGTGGTTTTCATAAAACGGCCTCCAACCACTCGTCCCTGAACTCAATCGCCATAACTTCCTGTTCGCTTTTTAATCATTTTATGCACAAAGACATTGTGCGTCAACTTTGCAAGCCATGGAGTCGGTTACGGGGTCAGACCCTGTACCCGACCCCATTCATTCAGATTTGGGTGGCGCGAGGGCATCCAGGCGGGCGCCGTGCTTCATCATGAACAGCACCAGGAAGATAGCGGGAACGCCCATCAAGCCGGCCAGGGTAAAGAACTCGGCGTAGCCGAAGTCCGCCACCACAATGCCGGAGAAGCCACCCAGGAATTTGCCAGGCAAAGTCATCAAGGAACTGAACAGGGCGTATTGGGTCGCAGTGAATGAGGCGCTGGTCATGCTGGAAAGCCAGGCTATCAGCGCAACGTTGGCAATACCGCCGGACAAATTATCGGCGCTGACTACCACCGCCAGCGTGGCCACATTGGGCGGGTACTGGGCCAGAACGACAAACAGCAGGTTGGTGGCGGCGGTCATGATGGCGCCAGCGAGCAGGATCTTGCGCACGCCGTAACGCACCACCAGAACGCCCCCCACCAGGGAGCCGACAATGGTCATGAAAAATCCGAAAATCTTGGTGACATCCGCCACCTGAGTTTTCGAGAAGCCCATGAAATCCAGGTAGAAGGGATTGGCCATCACGCCCATGGCGATATCGGAAATCCGGTAAACCGCCACCAGAATCAGAATGACAACAGCCAACTCCCGGTAACGCTGGAAAAAGTCCACAAACGGCCCGGCAATCGCCGCGTAGAACCAACCAGCGAATCTGGCGAGGGCGGGAGGAAGGTGCGTGCGCCGGTCGGCCTCGGCTTTCACTTTTTCGGCAATATCACTGGCGGCAGCAAAGTGGTTCACCGCCGGCTCCCGGGATACCAGCACCGTCAGCGCCCCCACCCCGACCAGCGCGGCCATCACCTGATAGGACACCGTCCAGGAAAAATATTCCGCCAAGTACAAAGCCCCGGCACCGGCCACCAGCAGCGCCAAGCGATAGCCGAATATATAGGTGGCTGCCAGCGCGGCCTGCAGCCGCTCTTCGATGATTTCAATCCGATAGGCATCAATGGCCACATCCTGCGTCGCCGAGGAAAACGCCACCAGCAGGCCGCACAACGCCAACGTCTGCGTGGCAGATACCGCATCGACCGTCGCCATCAGATACAGCCCGGTGGCAATGCCCGCCTGGGCCAGCAGAATCCAGCTGCGCCGTTTGCCGAAAAGCCGGTCCAGCACCGGCAATTTCAACCGATCAACAATCGGCGCCCAGAACACCTTGATGGATAGGGTAATCCCAAGCCAGCTGAAAAACCCGATAGTGGCGGTCTCAACCCCCACATCCGCCAGCCGCGCGTTCAGCGTGGAAAACACCAGCAGGAATGGCAACCCCGCCGAGAACCCCAGAAATAACAGGGCAATCACCGGCCAGCGGGTGTAGATGTATAGGCTTTCTTTCAGCAGGGCCAGGCGGTCGCGGGAGAAAATAGCAGGCCTCTCTTAAACCTTGGGGTCGGGTACGGGGTCAGACCCCGTACCCGACCCCATTATTAATCGCGGAAATTGTTGAACTGGAGTGGGACATCCAGTTCGGCTTCTTTCAGCATGGCGATGGCCTGTTGCAGGTCGTCACGCTTCTTGCCGGTCACACGCACTTTATCGCCCTGAATGCTGGCCTGGACCTTCATCTTCTGTTCCTTAATCATCTTCACGATCTTCTTGGCCATATCGGTCTCGATGCCCTGCTTCAGGGTAAAGTGCTGTTTCACCAGTTTGCCGGCCTTGCTGTCGCCTTCCTCGGCCAAGGCACGCGGATCAATCTGGCGCTTGGCAAAGGCCATACGCAGCATTTCTTTCAGCTGTTCCAGCTGGAACTCCTGCTCGGCGCTCACCGTGATGGTCTTGTCACTCAGCTCGAAGTCCGCATCCACATTCTTGAAATCCCAGCGATTACCCAGATCGCGCTTGGCCTGGTCCACGGCGTTGGTGACTTCGTGCATGTCGGTTTCGGAAACGATGTCGAAAGATGGCATGGTGGTTTATTCTCCGGAAAAGCGGTAAAAACTGCCGGGCAGTATCGCATGGTTCAAACAAAAACGCCCAGCGTATGCCGGGCGTTTAATGAGGTTGTAATTGCCCTAGAGCTTAAAGCTTACGCCCCTTACTCGCCGCAATCCGCAACCGCAGTGCGTTCAGCTTGATGAAGCCTTCGGCGTCTTTCTGATCATAAGCGCCTTCATCTTCCTCGAAGGTGGCAATCTTCTCGTCGAACAGGGAGTCGTCAGACTTCCGGCCAACTACTTCCACATTGCCCTTGTACAGCTTCAGGCGGACCACGCCGTTCACGTATTCCTGGGTGGTGTCGATCAGTGCCTGCAGCGCCTCGCGCTCCGGCGACCACCAGTAACCGTTGTAGATCACCTCGGCGTAACGCGGCATGATGCTGTCTTTCAGGTGCGCCACTTCACGGTCCAGGGTGATGGACTCAATGGCACGGTGGGCACGCAGCATGATGGTGCCGCCCGGTGTTTCGTAACAGCCACGGGACTTCCTGCCCACGTACCGGTTCTCGCCGATGTCGACGCGGCCGATCCAGTTGTCGCGGGCCACCTTGTTCAGTTGGTCCAGCACTTCGTGCGGCTTCACGTCCTGC
>JABXHG010000578.1 GCA_013393545.1 Alteromonadaceae bacterium
CGCCACTCAATACCCGTTATCTACGCGAAAGCAATCCAGATTTCGGGAATTAATCCGCCTTCAAGGGCAAGAAATGCGAGTTCCACAACGGTCTCCTGAAAATAGATGAAAATTCGAGGGTACGAGTCGGCACCCTGGATGACAGGCAGGTATGATATGAAAAACCGCGCCGGAATGCATGGAAATCCGCCAGAACCAACAAGGTTAAGCGCATAAAGTTATAGTTATTGATTTCTTAATAACATATCAGGTTTAGTGTTAGCCTTGAGCCACTTGATCCCAACCCCTGGATAACCATGACTGATATCGAAACACTGCGTACAGAACTGGAAAGCCAAAGCCCGAGAGCCATCCTGAAAGAGGCGCTGGCCCGGTATGACAACATCGCCATTTCTTTCAGCGGTGCCGAAGACGTGATTCTGATCGAAATGGCCCACAAGCTCACCGACAACCTGCGGGTTTTCACCCTCGATACCGGTCGACTGCACCCGGAAACCTACGCCTTTATCGAAAAGGTTCGGGAGCATTATGGCATTGATATCGAGATCCTGTTCCCGGATGCCAGTGAGGTGCAGCAGCTGGTCAGCGAAAAAGGTTTGTTCAGCTTTTATGAAGACGGCCACGCCGAATGCTGCGGCATTCGCAAGGTCAACCCGCTGAAACGCAAGCTGGCGACCGTGGATGCCTGGATTACCGGCCAGCGTAAAGATCAAAGTCCGGGCACCCGCAATGACGTGCCGGTGGTGCAAGCCGACACGACCTTCTCCGCAGCTGGCAAAACGCTGATCAAATTCAACCCGCTGGCGAACTGGTCTTCAAAAGAGGTCTGGGACTACATTCGTATGTCCGAAGCGCCCTACAACGAATTGCACGAGAAAGGATTCGTCAGCATTGGCTGCCAGCCGTGCACCCGGCCGGTGTTGCCGGGTCAGCACGAACGGGAAGGACGCTGGTGGTGGGAAGAAGCGACCCACAAGGAGTGCGGCCTCCATGCCGGCAACCTGATCAGTACGTCGGAAGTTCCACGTTCTTGAACAGCTCCTCGATCTCCGCCCGGCTGCCCTGCCGGGCCACCGCCTGATCCACCATTTCCTTGGTGAGATGGGGTGCGAAGCGGTGCATGAAATCGTACATGTAACCGCGCAGGAAGGTGCCCTTGCGGAAACCGATGCGGGTAATGGACGGCCGGAACAGTTTGCTGGCATCCAGCGCCACCAGATCGGTGTCCACTTCCGGATCAAACGCCATGCTGGCGATAATCCCCACACCCAGGCCCAGGCGCACGTAGGTTTTGATCACGTCGGCGTCGGCGGCGGTGAATACCACCTTAGGCTCCAGCCCCTTGCTCTGGAAGGCTTCGTCCAGTTTTGAGCGGCCGGTGAAACCAAATACGTAGGTCACCAGCGGGAAGTCCGCCAGTTCCTCAAGATCCAGCTCCTGGCCCTGCGCCAACGGATGATCCTTGGGCACAATTACGCAACGGTTCCATTTGTAGCACGGCATCATGATCAAGTCGTTGAACAGGTCCATGCCCTCGGTGGCGATGGCAAAATCCGCCGCACCGCTGGCGGCCATCTCGGAAATCTGTGTCGGGGTTCCCTGGTGCATGTGCAGTGACACATCCGGGTATTCCTCGATAAAGCCGCGAATCACCGGCGGCAGCGCATAACGCGCCTGGGTGTGCGTGGTCGCCAGGCTCAGATCACCTTTGCGTTGGTTGCTGAATTCCTGAGCGATTTTCTTGATGCCCTCAACCCGGCGCAGTATTTCACCGGCTTCCTGAATGATGATTTCACCACCCGGGGTGATGCGGGTCAGGTGTTTGCCGCTGCGGGCGAACACTTCCAGCCCCAGTTCGTCTTCCAATAGGCGAATCTGCTTGGATATGCCGGGCTGTGAGGTAAACAGGCTCTGGGCCGTGGCGGACACGTTCAGGTCGTGGTGAGCGACTTCCCAGATGTATCGCAATTGTTGTAATTTCATGGGATCCGGTGCTCCGTGATGCTGTCTGCGAGCAAATACTACGCATAAAAACGGACTCTTTCATTCTTTTTCGGTATACATTATGGCACTTCCATCAGTGTAGACCAAATGCCACTTTTCGGTCGCATCGTCAGCCGGTGCACGGGCGGTCGGGCAGAGCTATGAGTATTCGATAACACGCCGAAACGGCGGCAAGGCATCAAGCAGCAGCTGGCCGTAACGACGGGCAATAATGCGACGGTCCAGGATAGTTACCCGGCCGGTGTCCTGCTCGGTACGTAGCAGCCGCCCCACCGCCTGTACCAGTTTGACCGAGGCGTCCGGTACGGTGATTTCCATGAACGGATTGCCTCCACGCTGGGTTACCCACTCGGCCAGGCTGGCTTCGATGGGATCGTCCGGTACCGAGAACGGCAGGCGGGTGATCACCACGTGGTGCAGGTACTTGCCGGGCAAATCGATGCCCTCGGCAAAACTGGCCACGCCGAACAGCACGCTGGGTTTGCCTTCGTCCACGCGGCTGCAGTGCTGGCGCAACACTTCATTGCGAGCCATGTCGTCCTGGGTGAGGATCAGTTCCGGGTGATTGGGCGCCAGAGCGTCACGCACCTGCTGCATCTGGCGGCGCGAAGTGAACAGGACCAGCGTGGCTTTTTCACCCGCCCACAGATCCGGCAAGCGCTGGATGATGGCGTCGGCGAAGCCGTCGTCGGTGGGCATCGCGGCCATGAACGGCACTTCCACGGTGGCCATTTCGGCGTAACGGAACGAACTCGGCACCACCATGTAACGGCTGGCCTCGGGCAAGCCGGCCCGGGAACGAAGGCGGTCAAACCGGCCGAGTGCGGTGAGCGTGGCGCTGGTCAGCACCGCGCCATAAGTGCGGGACCAGAGCCTCGCATACAGCAGGTTATCGGCGAGCACCGGCGAACTGTATAGCGTAATGTCTTCGGCATGATCCCAGCGCTGGCGAATGGACCACCGGGCCGGTGGCGGGCCGTAACGCGGTTTTTTGGCGCCCTCTTCCGCTTTTGCCTGATCCGTCGACTCACTGCTGTTATCCGACTGGTTCACGCCTTCACACCAGGCGGCCCAGAGCCGTAACTGATCTTCGGCGCGACTGTGGAAACTGCCAATCACCGGGAACCAGGATTCGGCAGTCTCTCGATCCAGTTCCGGATCCTTGCGTTCATCAAAGGCGGAATTGAGCTCATCCACCAGCACACCCAGTTGGCGTACCAGCCCGGCGGTGACAATACGGGTGTCAGCAGCCAGCGCCGCCAGCTGTTCCGGCAGTTCACCTTCGGGATAACGCCACTGGGCGCTGCGTCGCTCTTCATTGAAGTCCCAGCCGGTGTTTTGCTCCACTTCCTCGTAAACTTTGGCCAACTCCTGGTCCAGATCCCGGCCAGAGGTGCTGATTTTCTCAATTGCCTTGGCGGCCTGCGAACCACCAGGCACCCAGGGCTGCATTTTGGCCAGGGCCTGGGACAACTGCTTCAGCCATTGGCGGGTGCTGTTCAAGGGCACTGAGGCGGCGAAATGGTTCAGCGCCTTGTCTGGCAGGTGGTGGGCCTCGTCGAAAATAAACAGAGCGTTTTCCGGTTCGGGCAGTATCGCCCCGCCACCCAGTGCCAGATCTGCCAGCACCAGATCGTGGTTGGCCACCACTACCTCGGCATCATCCAGTTCCTTGCGGGCATCAAAAAAGGCGCAGCTGTCGAAATAGGCGCAGTGCCGGTTGGTGCACTGGCGGTGGTCGGTGGTCACCTGGCGCCAGGTTTCATCGGGAATCTGCTCCGGCCAGTGGTCACGGTCGCCATCCCATTCCCGGGAGCCGTAGGCAGCCAGCATTCGTTCGAAGGTGGCGGTATCGTCGGCATCGCCATCCCCGGGCTTGTCCAGCAGAAACAGCGGCATGGTGTCACTGTCGCCGTGACCCTCGTCGTGCAGGCGGCTTTCCAGCCGGGACATGCACAGGTAGCGGCCCCGCCCCTTGGCCAGGGTCCAGCTGAAATCCAGTTTGCTGTGCTTGCGCAAATCCGGCAGATCTTTCAGGACAATCTGGTCCTGCAGGGCAACCGTGGCGGTGGAAATCACCAGGGTTTTACCCAGGGCCTTGGCCACGGGGATGGCGGCAATCAGATAGGCGAGGGTTTTGCCGGTACCGGTGCCCGCCTCCACCACACAGGTAGCGGGCGGCGAGGTTCGCTGGCCGTCATTTTCGTCAATATCGCCCATGTATTTAGCGATTTCGGCGATCATCAGCCGCTGGCCATAGCGGGCACGAATATCCTTGCCGGCCAGGACATCCCGGTAGGCTTGCTGAATCTGCTGTTTGACGTCGTCGCTCAGTGCCATCAGTCAGGGCTCACCCAATTGCGCTGGGCGCCCACCCGAAAACGCTGGGCTCCCTTGCGGAACACCACCGCATCCTCACCAATGCTCTCAAGCCACAACGAGCCCAGGCGGTCGCCAACACGCAGATACTGGTTATTGACCATGACGCTACTGGCGGCAGGGTTGGAAGAGACGATATGACTGTTGAACATCAAATCCGGCACACTCTTTTGAAAGGAAAGCGGTAATTCTACCAGATGAGGCACTCTTCCCGGAGGCGGTGTCGCCGCCAATGATGAGCCTCTGCCGGCAGCCCGGGGAACAATAATGGTGGGTTGACCATAATCAGGCGCCGGGGGCTCTGGTTCCACGTTAGTTTCAGCAGGCGCGGCAGAATCCGGCTCGCCTGCCGCAAGAGACACTTGAGCGGCCTGATCACCGGCGGACTGCTTTTGGCCGGCCGAGGCGTTTGCAGACCTCTCTTTGGCGGCAAGCGATGCAGGCCGATCCGATGGCGTCCAGGCCGAGCTCAACTCCGGCCAGAACACGACTCCCAGGACCACTGCATTCAGCGCCAGCGCCAGCCCAATCCATACGACGGCTGCCACTGGCTTTTTACCGGGCCGATAAACCATTTGCACTGACTGACCCAGATCCGGCGCCTTGCCCTGCCGGCGCTCAGCTTCGGATTTTTTGAGTGCCTCGAGAATGTACGACATAAGCCTATCTCTCGCCCTGAAGCGTCGGAACCTCTGCACCGAGATCATTGTTAATGCGAATCAGGGTACGGGCTCCGGCGATACCGTCGACCATTAGCCCGCCATGTTGCTGGTACCACTCAATTTGCTCGGTAAGAGGCAAGGCTTTTACTCGGGCGATTTCCTGTTCGGAACCGCCCAGTTTTTCGGCCAGCTGCATCATCCGTGCGCCCAACCAAAGCTCCCTTTCAGCCGACTCCGTGTAAAGATTACCGGAGTCGGCGTAATCAGGCAGTTGCCATAGCAACAGAAACTTTCCAAACCAGTATTGCTCAAGCTCCGCCAACGAGACTGTAAGCAAACCGGATTCAGTCAATAATGTCGCCCGCCGCCCGTGTAATGACCGCAGCACTGCGTAGCCTGGTTCAACACCCGGCGCCTCGAGCGTCAGCATAACGGGGCGGTCCAGAAATACCAGGCTTCGCAGGCTGCCTCGCTGCTCCAGGCAGGATAAGCCAACGTCCACAGCCCGATCACAGGCAAGCTCGCCGCTAGATGGGTCGAATGAGTGTCCCCAAACCTGGAAAAGCTGAGCAAAGGCAGCCGGTCGACTCAGCGCGTGCCGGGTCAGCTCAAATTCCGGCGAAGTGTCGGCCGGTGTTTCGGAGGCGCTGGGTATTTCAGCCACCGGGTAATCGGATGGCTCAGAGGACACTTCCATCGGCGAAGAGGACGGTGCCAATGAAGCCCACCCCGGCAGCCATGTTGTTTCTTCCAGGGTCAGCCAGCTGGTGGCAAGTACTGCCAACACCACCGATGCGAACACCAAAACTCCATGCCCGCGGACTCCAGCCTGACCGCGCTCACCCAGCACCTCTCTGGCCGCCTTGCGTACCTGGGGTTTAGCCACCCGATGCTCACCCTCGGCGTAGGCGCCAAGCAAGGCCCGATCAGCAATCAGATTGATCAAGCGTGGAATGCCACCACTGCAGCGATACAGGTGCCGGATTGCACCGGAGGTGAACACCTCGCCACGCAGGCCGGCCACCGACAAGCGATAATGCAGGTAATCAGGCAATTCGAAGCGTTCCAGCGCATCGAGGTGATAGCGGGCCGTCACCCGCTGATTCAACTGGCGCAGCTCGGGCAAAGCCAGAAGCTGCTGCAACTCGGGCTGGCCCACCAGCACAATCTGTAGCAGCTTTTTCTCCGCAGTTTCCAGATTGGTGAGCAGTCGCAATTGTTCCAGTACGTCGGCAGACAGGTTCTGCGCCTCGTCGATCACCAGCACCTTGTGCCGACCTTCGGCGTGCGCTCGCAGCAGATCCTGGTTTATGGCATCCACCAGCAGCTTGGTGCTGGCTTCCGGAGAATGATCGATGCCCAACTCGTCGCATATGGCAGACAGCAACTCACGAGCAGACAGACGAGGGTTAAGAATAAGCGCGATATCAACGTGATCCGGCACGTTTTCGATGAAACAGCGGCACACGGTGGTTTTACCCGTACCCACCTCGCCGGTGATGACGATAAAACCGCCCTGACCCTGTACGCCATACATCAGATGAGCGAGCGCCTCCTTGTGGCGCCCACTCAGGTACAAATAGCGGGGGTCTGGGGCAATCGAGAAAGGCGCTTCCCGAAAACCGAAAAAATCATAATACATGCGCGCTCAGGGCCCCGCCCGGGTGGTTGCTCAGAAATCCTCGAGCATCAGGTCTTCGTCGTCATCAGCGGCGAACGGGTCATTGGTAATTTTACCATCATTGATCAAGAATTCACGGCGCTGAAGAAAGCCGTTACGGAAGAAAGTATAGCGGTCGCCGGAAATAAAGCGCTCGGCCGGAATCAGGTCCGCCCGCGTGTCAATAAGCTGCAGAGAACGCAAGTAGTACCACTCAGGCGAATCCACTTCGTCCCAGGGCGAAGGCAACAAAAAACCATCTGTCAGAAAACCGGTGGTGTGTCGCGGTGTTGATGGGCCAAGCAGTGGCATGACCAGGTATGGACCGGAGCCCACACCCCAGGTCGCAAGAGTCTGACCAAAGTCCTCTTCCTGTTCGGGCAGGTCAAAACTGGTGGCCACGTCGAAAATTCCGCCGAGGCCAAACACGGTATTGAAAGTGAACCGGCCAAAAGCAACGACCGCAGATTCACCCTTGCCCTGCAGCGCACTGTTGGCAAAATTGCCAATCTCTCCAATGTTACTGAAAAAATTAGTCACACCAGTGTCCACAATTTCGGGAGTAACAGTGCGATACGCCTTGGCAACCGGGCGAAGCACCCATCGGTCCAGGCCATCGTTAAAGGCAAACACTTTCCGGTTCCAGCTCTCGAAGGGGTCCTCGTAAAGACTCGTCTCGGAGACATCAGGTGCATCTTCCTGCGCTGGCTCCCGCATGGTCTGGGCCAACACACTCTGTTGGCATACGAGGGCCAGAGTCAGGCCGGCGGCCGCCAACCAGGTCCGGCGCAAGAGGCGGGTCTTTTCCATGCTCAATTCCGGTTTGTTGATAGGGTTACGTGTTTTGTCACATTCATGCTCATCGGTGGCGCACCACCACACTGCCAATCGAGTAACCAGCGCCGAACGAGCAGATCACACCCAGATCGCCGGCTTGCAAATCATCCTGATGCTTGTGAAAAGCAATCACGGAACCAGCGGAGCTGGTGTTGGCGTACTCATCCAGAATAACCGGTGCTTCGCTTTCGCTGGCCTCGCGGCCCAGCACTTTTTTGGCAATCAGCTGGTTCATGTTCAGGTTGGCCTGATGCAGCCAAAGGCGGGACAGGTCTTCGGGTTTCAGAGCAAGTGTTTCAAGGTGTTGCTGAATGGTCTGGGCGACCAGCGGCGACACTTCCTTGAATACTTTCCGCCCCTGTTGAATGAACAGCTTGTCCGGCATTCCTACGCCGGATTCGTCCGTACGGTTCAGAAAACCAAAGTTATTGCGGATGTTGTTGGAAAATTGTGTTTTCAGGCGGGTCCCCAGAATTTCGAAGCCCTGCCCCGGCTGAGCTGCCTCCTCGCGCTCCACCAGGATCGCGGTACAGGCGTCGCCGAAAATAAAGTGGCTGTCACGGTCCCGGAAGTTCAGGTGGGCGGAGCATATCTCCGGGCTGATCACCAGCACTGAGCGGGCAGTGCGATTTTCGACCGAGTTTACAGCGGCCTGCAGGCCAAAGGTGGCGGAGCTGCAGGCCACGTTCATGTCGTAGGCGAAGCCGTCAATGCCCAGGGCGGCCTGCACTTCTATGGCAACTGCCGGGTAGGCGCGTTGCAGATTGGAGCAGGCCACGATCACTGCTTCCACGTCGGCGGCGGTTTTGCCGGCCTGTTCCAGCGCCTGTTTGGCGGCGGCCACGGCCATGTCGCACTGCACGGACGGTTCGTCGTTGCTGCGTTCGGGGATGTAGGGTTTCATGCGCCGGGGATCGAGGATGCCATCCCGGTCGATCACGTGCCGGCGTTTGATGCCGGAGGCTTTTTCGATGAATTCGGAGGAGGAAGGCTGCAGGGCCTCGATGTCTCCGCGTTCAATCGCGTCCGCGTGTTCGCTGTTGAACAGTTCCACGTACTGGTTAAAGGCCTCGACCAGTTCGTCATTGGTTATGCTGGCCGGCGGTGTGTACAGTCCGGTTCCGCTGATGACGGCTTTCATCACAAACACCCCACGTTTTTGTTACAAGCCTGATATGTCGAAGATACTAACACAGGTCATCAGACCCGCGTCTTCTCCCACTGTTTATCCAACCGTTTGACCGACACAGTCATGGCGGTTCCAAGCTGCTGGGCAAAGAACGACACGCGGAATTCCTCCAGCATCCAGCGGTAGAGCTCCAGCTCCGGGTCTTTTACGCCCTGGCGTTTCTGCTGGTCCCGTTTGGTGGCGTAGCGGGCCCACAACGGCTCGATGGTGTGCAGGAATTCCCGCTCGCGGCCCATTTCCCGGGGCATTTTCTCCAGCCGGATGTCCGCTGCCTCGAAATAGACCCCGAAACGGGCGAGCCACTGTGCGGGCGTATCCACCAGAAAGCCGGGGTACACCAGGTTCTGCATCTGGAATTTCAGGTCCGCCATGCTGTTGGCCTGGGCCAGGCTGATTTTGCCCTTTAGCTGTTTGGCGATTTTCTGGTAGCCGGTCATGGCCTGGTAGAGTCGTTCGTCAGCTTCCTCCAGTGCCGGGATGAAATCCCCGCGATGCTGATCAAAGCATTTCAAGAAACTGTCACGGTTCCGTGGGACTTCTTCCGCCAGGAAATGCTGCATTACCGTGGACAACAGGAGGTCGTCCAGAAGCACTTTTGCCTTGCCGACAGGCGCGAACATCAGCGCCGACTGTCGGAATCTCGGCAGCTTTCGCTCCAGATCGCTGAGGGTGTTGCCGAATCGGTGGATGATCAGGCGGGCGATGCCGCGCCGCGTGGTGTCTTCGGCGGTCAGTTTGTCCAGACAGCGGGTGGTGCGCACCTTCTGCCCCAGGTCTTCCAGGGCCGGGTATACGGTGACCTGCATGCCACCTTTTTCGGTCTGGACCTGCTCGGGCAGCTTGCCGAACTGCCAGTCGGTGTATTCCGCCGGTTCGCTATCGTCGGTCTCCTGATCGGTGGCCGAGGCCAGGGCCTGTTCCGCCCTACCCTCCAGCTTGTCCTGAAGCTCACCGGCATCGCGGCTTTCGGCGATGGTCTTGCCCTTGTCGCCGGTCACTCGCAGGTTCATGCGCAGGTGCCGGGGCAACTCGCCCTGCGGCCAGGCGTCCGGGTCAATCTGCACGCCGGTCATGCGGCGCAGTTGCTCACCCAGCTTGAGGGCCAGGGGCTCGTTGTCCGGCTGCATGTTTTCCAGGGCGGCGTCGACGAAATCCGGCACCGGTACGAAGTTGCGGCGCAGGGATTTGGGCAGTCCCTTGACCAGAGCAATGCATTTCTCCCGCAGCAGGCCGGGCACCAGCCATTCCAGCCGGCGTTCGGGGATTTGTTTCAGGGCCATCAGGGGCACCTGGAGGGTGACGCCATCACGTTCGCTGGTCGGCTCAAACTCATAATTCAGCGGGTATTTCACGCCCTGCCATTCCAGGTAATCCGGGTACAGCTCGGCGGCGGACTGGTCCACCGGGCGCTGCAGCACATCCGCTTCGGTCAACTCGAGTTTTTTCAGTTCTTCGGCGGACAGCCCCTTCCACCAGCTTTCGAAGTGGCGGCCACTGACGATGTCATCCGGCAGACGTTCGTCATAGAAGGCCACCAGCACTTCGTCGTCCACCAGCAGGTCGCGGCGCCGGGTTTTCTTCTCCAGATTCTCGACGGTGTCGAGCATTTCCCGGTTGCGGGCGATGAAGGGTGCCTTTGAGCGGTAGTCTCCTTCCACCAGGGCCCGGCGGATAAACAGATCCCGACACTCCTTCGGGTCCACCTTGGCGTAGGGAATCCGGCGCTTCGGGACCACATCCAGCCCGTACAGGGAGACCTTTTCATAGCCCATCACCTGGGCGCGCTTCTGCTCCCAGTGAGGCTCGAAATAATGGTGCTTCACCACATGACCTGCCAGTGGTTCCACCCATTCCGGCTGGATGCCGGCCACCATCCGGGCGAAGACCTTGCTGGTTTCGACGATTTCCGCCGCGACAATCCACTTGGGGCCACTTTTCGCCACTTTCGAGCCGGGAAAGATCATCACCTTGCGGTTGCGAGTGGCCAGGTATTCGCGTTTTTCCACTTTCACCGCCACCTGGCCCAACAAACCGGCCAGAATGGCCTTGTGGATGGGGTCGTAACCGGCGGGCTCCTTGTTCAGGGCCAGCTTTTGTTCCCGGCAAATCAGCGTCAGCTGGCGGTGAATGTCCCGCCATTCGCGCATGCGCATCCAGCTCAGGAAGGTTTTCTGGCAGAGTTTTTTCAGCTGGTTCTGGGACATTTCCTGGCGCTGCTCTTCAAACCAGTTCCAGATATTGAGCAGCGTGGCGAAGTCCGATTCCTTGTCGTTGAACGGCGCATGGGCCTGGTCGGCGGCCTGCTGTTTTTCCTGGGGCCGCTCGCGTGGATCCTGGATGCTGAGCCCAGCGATGACGATCAGTACTTCGGCGAGGCTGCCCTGATCGGCCGAAGTCACCAGCATGCGCGCCAGTCTCGGGTCCAGCGGCAGCCGGGCCATGGTGCGGCCAAGCTTGGTGACCCGTCGTTTGGCATCCACCGCACTCAACTCTTCCAGCAGCTTGTAGCCGTCGTTAATCTGCTTGCGCTCCGGCGCTTCCAGGAACGGGAAATGGCGAATTTCACCGAGCCCGGAAGTACTCATCTGCAGGATGACCGAGGCCAGGTTGGTGCGCAGGATTTCCGGGTCGGTGTATTCCGGGCGGTTGATGAAGTCGGTTTCATCGTACAGGCGGAAACAGATACCCGGCGCCACCCGGCCACAGCGCCCTGCCCGCTGGTTGGCACTGGCCTGGGAAATGGGCTCGATGGGCAGGCGTTGGATTTTCGAGCGCACGCTGTAACGGCTGATGCGGGCCACACCGGTGTCGATGACGTAACGGATGCCCGGCACGGTCAGGGAGGTTTCCGCCACGTTGGTGGACAGCACAATGCGCCGGCCCTTGTGGGCCTGGAATACCCGGTTCGGCTGCTGGTTGCTCAGCCGGGAGTACAGGGGCAACACTTCGGTATGGCGCAACTCGGCGTGGCGCAGAACCTTGCTCAGGGCGCGAATTTCCCGCTCACCGGGCAGGAACACCAGCACATCGCCCGGGGGCTTTTTCTCCTGGCGCTCGTGCTGCTCGATTTCCTCCATGGCCGAGAGGACGCCGTCGGTCCAGCTCTGGTCCCGGTCGTCCTCGTCGCCGGCCAGGGGGCGGTAGCGAACGTCCACCGGATAGGTGCGCCCACTCACCTCGATGACGGGCGCCTCGCCAAAGAATTCGCTGAAGCGCTCCACCTCGATGGTGGCGGAGGTGATGATCACTTTCAGGTCCGGGCGCTTGGGCAGCAGCTGTTTCAAGTAACCCAGCAAGAAATCGATGTTCAGGCTACGCTCGTGGGCCTCATCGATAATGAGCGTGTCGTAGCGGTCCAGGAAGCGATCGTGCTGGATCTCGGCCAGCAGGATGCCGTCGGTCATCACCTTCACCCGGGAGCTTTCCGAGGTGTTGTCGGTGAAGCGCACCTGGTAGCCAATCTGTTGGCCCACGGATTCGCCAATTTCCTCGGCAATGCGGCTCGACACGCTGCGGGCGGCGATGCGCCGGGGCTGGGTATGACCGATCAACCCACGAATGCCCCGGCCCTGGTTCAGGCAGATCTTGGGAATCTGGGTGGTCTTACCCGAGCCGGTCTCGCCGGCGATGATTACCACCTGGTGCTTTTCAATCGCTGCACTGATGTCTTCGACCCGGTCACTGACCGGCAACCCCGCCGGGAAGCTGGCTGGTTTGTGAAGGGCCTGGCGCGCCTGGACCTTTTTCTTGCCCCGCTCCAGCCAGTCGACCATTTTCGCCAACTCTTTTTCACCGGGCTTGCCCTTGTGCCGGCTGACCGAGCGAATGATTCGGGCCGCCTCCTGCTGGTTGCAGGCGTCCAGCTGGCCCATCAGGTCAGCCACGGTGGCTTTGGGTTTGTCGGCTTGTTTCGTCTGCGTGGTGTCAGTCATCAAAGGGTAATTGGCTCGCGACTCAGGGGTTTCTGTCGTTGAATAAGGCGCCACAGTCTAGCGGGAAAAGTGTCCCGTAGAAATACGAAGACCCCGCCGAAGCGGGGTCTCAGTCTGGCAAGGCAGAAGCTGATGCTTTTGGGGATCAGCCCTTGTGCTCCTTGTTGGCCTCGTCCCGCAGCTCCCGCCGCAGGATTTTGCCGACGTTGGTTTTCGGCAGTTCATCGCGGAATTCAAAGTGCCTGGGCACTTTGTAGGCGGTCAGCCGCTCACGGCAATACTCTTTGAGCTCGTTGGCACTCACGCCCTCCTTGTTGGCCACCACGTAGACCTTCACGGCTTCGCCACTCTTGGGATCGGCGATGCCTACAGCCGCACATTCCACCACGTTCGGATGGCTGATCACCACGTCTTCTACTTCGTTCGGGTACACGTTGAAGCCGGAGACAATGATCATGTCTTTCTTGCGATCAACAATCCGCAGATAACCGTCTTCCTGGATCAGGGCAATGTCACCGGTCTTGAAGTAACCGTCATCGGTGAACGCTTTGCGGGTGTCTTCCGGCCGCTGCCAGTAACCATGCATCACCTGCGGGCCTTTCACGCACAGCTCGCCAGGCTCTCCGATCGGCGTTTCATTGCCCTCGTCATCCAGGGTTTTTACCAGTGTGTTGGGCACCGGCAAACCAATGGTCCCGATCTGGATGGAGCTCGGCGGGTTGAAGGTAACCACCGGTGAGGTCTCGGTCAGGCCGTAACCTTCACAGATTTCCGTGCCGGTCACCCGATGCCAGGTTTTCGCGGTGTCACTGGTCAACGCCATACCACCGGAAGCGGTAAGCTTGAGGCCGGAGAAGTCCAGATCCTGGAAATCCTCATTGTTGCAAAGCGCCACAAACAGGGTATTCAGGCCCATGAATGCAGAGAACTTGTGATTCTTCAGTTCCTTGGCGAAGCCCGGAATGTCGCGCGGGTTGGGAATCAACACGTTATGGGCGCCGGCTTCGAGCATGATGCCGCAGTTCAGGGTAAACGAATAAATATGGTACAGCGGCAGGGGGGCGATGATGGTTTCTTCGCCATCGACAATCAGCCCCTCAAGCATCGGGCGTACCTGAATGAGGTTGGCCATCAGGTTGGCGTGGGTGAGCATGGCACCCTTGGCCACGCCGGTGGTGCCGCCGGTGTACTGGAGCACCGCCAGGTCATCCGCCTTGATTTCAACCGGCGTGAATTTTTCCTTTTCCCCGGCCGCCAGAACCGCCGGCAACTTGTGGGCTCCGGGAATATTGAACGGCGGCACCATTTTCTTCAGGTATTTGACCGCCGCATTCATCAGGGTGCGCTTGAACGGCGAGTGCATGTCCGCTACTTCAGTGACGATGACATGCTCGATACCGGTATTAGGGACGACCTTCTCGGCGTTTTCAGCCATGTTCGCCAACACCACCAGCGCCCTGGCGCCGGCGTCGTTAAACTGATGCTCCATTTCCCGCTTGGTGTACAGCGGGTTGGTATTAACCACAATCAAACCGGCGCGCATAGCGCCGTACACCACCACCGGGTACTGACTGACGTTGGGCATCTGCACGGCAATGCGGTCACCCGGTTCAAGGTTGGTGTGGTTTTGCAGCCAGGCAGCGAAATTACGGCTTTGCTGGTCCAGGTCCCGATAGGTCAGAGTTGCGCCAACCGCGGAGAAGGCAGGCTTGTCCGCATATTTTTTGACGGCCTGCTCAAGAACATCCACCATGTTTTTATATTGTTTGAGGTCGACCTCTAGAGGTACGCCGGCGGGGTATTTATCTTGATAGAACTGCTTGAGATCCATCATGCTCTCCTGTCTGGTTAACGCTTTTTGGAGTGGACCGGACGGGCGCGGCGACTCCCTGATTATTATATTGTTCGAAGGTCGAGTTGGTTAAAAAATCAACCCTACAAAGGTATCAACCTTTGAAGGCGATCTGAGAATAGCAGTTTTATTCCTGATGAGGTAGTTTTCCGCCCGACATTCTGTAACTTACACGAAAACAGCCAATTCGGAGCGGTTAATGAGCGATACCCTGGATATCCTGGAAAACATCACCTACCAGGAACTGAACGAAGGCGACTCCGCCACCTTTACCCGCACGCTTACCGAAGACGAACTGGTGTTGTTCGCTGCCGTGTCCGGCGATGTGAACCCGGTGCATCTGGATTCCGAGTTTGCCGCTGAATCCATGTTCAAGGAGCGCATTGCCCACGGCATGTGGAGTGGTTCGCTGATTTCCGCCGCGCTGGCCACCGTCATGCCAGGCCCCGGCACTATCTATCTTGAACAGAGCCTGGCATTCAAACGGCCGGTAAAACTGGACGATACGCTTACAGTCACGCTCACCGTTGACCGCAAGGAACGTCGCAATCGGGTGGTTTTCCAGTGTGAAGTGCGCAACCAGAATGATGAAAAAGTCGTTACCGGCGAAGCAAAAGTGGTCGCCCCTACCGAGAAGATTTCCCTGCGCAAACCCAATTTGCCGAAGATCACCATCGAAAACTGAACGCTGGTGTCAGCTAACTTAACACTTTGTCGCGCGGCCTGATCGAAAGACGATCTTTCTGCACTACGCCCAGCCTACTTACCATTGTTTTTAAAGGAAAATTTGCAAGCTGGCCTTCCACTTGCGAAAGAAAGGCTGGCGGGGAGCTTCCGGCCCCCGCCGGACACGCCGAGCCTTGCCGATGCCTTCACCCGCATCGGCTTTTTTTCGGCTCGAGATTACTTGCTCAACTCGTGCATGGCGGCTTCCAGTCCCTCGTTGGTCAGCGGATACATCTGGTCGTTGACCAGCTGACGCGTGATCGCCAGTGAACCACGCGGGTTCCAGAAGGACTCTGGCAACGGATTGAGCCACACCACTTTATCAAAATGATCGGTAATGCGCTGGAACCAGGTGGCACCGGCTTCCTCGTTCCAGTGTTCGATGGAGCCACCGGGGTGGGTAATTTCATAGGGCGCCATGGTGGCATCACCCACGAAAATCACCTTGTAGTCCAGGCCGTAGGTATGAAGGATATCCCGGGTATCCACGGTTTCATTCATTCGCCGCAGATTGTGCTGCCACACGCTTTCATAGATGAAATTGTGGAAGTAGAAGTACTCCATGTGCTTGAACTCCAGCCGTGCGGCGGAGAACAGCTCTTCACACACCTGAACGTGCGGGTCCATGGACCCGCCCACATCGAAAAAGATCAGCACCTTGGCTGCGTTATGGCGCTCAGGCACCATTTTCAGGTCAAGGTAGCCGGCATTTCTGGCAGTGGAGCGAATAGTGTCATCCAGATCCAGCTGGTCGGCGGCCCCTTCCCGGGCAAACTGGCGCAAACGGCGTAATGCCAGCTTGATATTGCGAACCCCCAGCGTCACGCTGTCGTCCAGATCCCGAAACTCACGCTTCTCCCACACTTTCACCGCCCGACCCTGGCGACCGCCATCCTGGCCAATCCGGTAGCCCTCGGGGTTATAGCCATAAGCACCGAAAGGCGAGGTACCGCCAGTGCCGATCCACTTGTTGCCGCCGGCATGCCGCTCTTTCTGCTCTTTCAGCCGCTCCTGGAAGGTTTTGATCAACTCTTCCAGGCCGCCGAGGGAGTCGATCTTCGCTTTTTCATCGGCGCTCAGATGCTTTTCGAACTCTTTGCGTAACCACTCATCCGGGATGAGCGTTTCCAGCAGTCCATCCAGATCCTCGATGCCCTGGAAATACACCTGAAAGGCACGGTCGAATTTGTCGAAGTGGCGCTCATCCTTGACCAGACACAGCCGGGCCAGATAGTAAAATTCCTGGACATCGGCAAATGCCAGACGTTTTTGCAGGGCCTCCAGCAAATCCAGGAACTCCCGCAGACTCGCCGGCACGCCCACACGGCGCACTTCCAGAAAAAAGTCGATCAGCATAAAGCCAGCCTGTGCCCGGAATCAGTTTCGGCGACGGACCATGAACGCCAGTTTCTGCAGCAGGTGCACATCCTGCTCATTTTTCACCAGGGCCCCGTACAATGGCGGCAAGGCCGAGCTCTGGTCTTTGTCCTGCAGGGATTGGGCGGACAGTTCGTCTGCCATCAGCAGTTTGAGCCAGTCAATCAGCTCCGAGGTGGAGGGCTTTTTCTTCAGGCCCGGCACCTTGCGCACATCGAAAAAGACCTCCAGTGAATCCCGCACCAGCTGCTGTTGGATACCCGGAAAATGGACATCCACGATGTGTTGCATGGTGTCGTGGTCCGGGAAGCGAATGTAGTGGAAGAAACACCGGCGCAGGAAGGCATCCGGCAGTTCTTTTTCGTTATTACTGGTAATCACCACCACCGGCCGGTGTTTTGCCCGAACGGTTTGCTGCGTCTCATAGACAAAAAATTCCATGCGATCCAGTTCAAGCAGCAAATCGTTGGGAAATTCGATGTCCGCCTTGTCGATTTCGTCAATCAGCAGGACCACAGGCTCGTCGGCTTCGAAGGCTTCCCAGAGCTTGCCTTTAACAATGTAGTTGCCGATGTCGTGTACCCGCTCATCTCCCAACTGGGAATCACGCAGGCGAGAAACCGCATCGTACTCATACAGCCCCTGCTGGGCCTTGGTGGTGGACTTGATGTGCCAGGGAATCAGGCGCATGCCCAGGGCCTGCGCCATTTCTTCGGCCAACAGGGTTTTGCCGGTGCCAGGTTCACCCTTGATCAGCAACGGCCGCTGGAGGGAAATGGCCGCATTCACGGCCATTTGCAGATCGTCGGTGGCTACGTAGTTGTCGGTACCGGTAAATTTCATCGGTTCGTATCCTGTCGGTTACTGTTTGCCATCGTCCTTGTTATCGGAGTCCTCATCTTCGCTTTCGTCCTTCTCAGCCCGGGCAGACTCATCCTGGCCTTGTTCCGGGGACCTGTTCTCGTCAGCCTCGCCGGCGGCCTGTTCATCGAGCTTCTCGAATTCGCTCTCGTAATCCGGCAGGTCATCAAACTCCGACAGGTCGAAATCTTCCAGGCCGAATTCGTCGTCTTCGGGAACATCCTCTTCGGTCACGGAGTCGTCGAATGCTTTTTCCTCGTCAGACTCTTTTTCCGGCTCGGGCTCTGGCTCAGGCTCGGGCTCAGCCTCCGGCGTTAGTTCCGGAATGTCTTCGTCAGCGGGCTCTGGCACTTCCGCTTTCTGCTCCGGCTCTGATTCTGGCTCAGGCTCCGGTTCAGGCTCCGGTTCAGGCTCCGGTTCAGGTTCAGGCTCTGGCTCTGGCTCTGGCTCTGGCTCTGGCTCTGGCTCTGGAGATTCTGGTTCAGTCTCGGGCTCAGGTTCAGTTTCCGGCTCGGGTTCCGGTTCAGGCTCGGGTTCCGGTTCAGGCTCGGGCTCCGGTTCTGGCTCGACTACCGGCGGAGCCTGTTCTTCCGGCTCTTCGGGAGGAAGATCTTCCACCGTCTCCCGCTCAGCGGCAGCAGCTTTCTCCGCTTCCGCCCGGGCCTTTTTCTTGCGATAGGCGACAAACACCCCCAGCCCGGCCAGGCCTGCAACAGCCGCCCCGACAGCGGCAACCAGCCACATCGGTAAGCCGAACAAACCGGCTTGCTTGTTCTCTTCGGCGGGTACTTGCTCATCATCAGCCGGTTGCGGCTCGACGGCTGGAGCTTCAGGCTCCGGAGCGGGTTCCGGCTCTGGCTTAGGTTCCGGCTCAGGCTTGGCTTGTGCGGCCGGCTCAGGGGCGGGCTCCGGTTCCGGCGATGTTTCAGGTTCACCGACCAGTTCCGGCGCTTCTACCTGCTGACTCAGGTCGGGCACCAGCGGCTCGGACACCACCGGCACTGGTGCCTCCTGGCCAGGCACCACGAAGCTGGTATTGGTGCTGAATTTTCGGGAGAAGGTTTCGGCCCTGGCAATGACTTCCACGGTGTATTGCCCCGGCTCCGGGAGCTGGCCGACCTGGTCACGGTAGACGCCATCTTCCGGTGGGCTGTCCGGCTCCAGTTGTTTGCGGCCCTGACGGCCATCACTGGCGGTGATCACCAGATTGACCTCCATCACGCCGAGGAAATCCGGGTTCTGCAGTTTCTCGGACTCCTCGTAAAACGCAACTTCCACCTGAAATGGTTCTTCCTTTGAGAACTCCGGCGGGATATCCGCCACTGCCATACGCATGTCGCTGACCACCGTCACACGACTACCCTGGCCCAGGTCGCCGTCAAAGGTCCATTCGCCCGGCTCCGGGTTGGTAACGGTAATCAAATCATAGCCGGGCTCGACGGCCCAGCGGGCATTTTCAGGGAGGTTGTCACTGTTAAAAGGCTCGGAATCCGGCGCGGACAAGGCCAGACGGGTTTCGTTTGTGGAATCCTTGCCGGAAAAAATCAGCGCGGTGAATTCTTCCACGCCCTGGTCCACCGTGAAACTCTGGCCTTCAATAGGCAGCTGCTCCTGAGGTACGGCGGTATTGAGGGCGTTGGCAAACGCCAGGTTGAGCGCTTCGGCGGTTTGCGCCAGCCGGAAACTGCCCCCGGTTTCCCTCGCCAGCTCCCGCAGAAATTCAATGTCGGCAAGCTCAGACAGGCCCACCGTGTGTATCGTGGCGCCCTGCCCGGCCAACTCAGGCACGAGCTGTTCCAGAATACGACGCTCTTCAGCGCGATCAACCTGCCCGTCACCCGGCAGATCCACCTTGCCATCACTCAAAACAATCAGGTGGGTATTTTCCAGAGTGCCGCCCGACAACCAGTCATCCGCGGCTTTCTCGATAGCGAGGCCCAGGTTCGTGTGCAGGGCAACGGAATTGATCTGCTCCGAGCCTTCGATCATGCGCTCGCGCCATGCATCGTTTACCTCACCATGAGGCACCAGCATGTTCACATATTGTCCGAACGTCCAGAGTCCGGAGGTGGCCTGTTCGGGCAGCATCCGGGCCAAAAGGCGAACCGCCGGGCGCCGGAGGTTGTCCGGGTCGGTCTCTTGCATGGAGCCGGAGATATCAACAACAACCCGCACGTCGGCATCTTGCGGCAGGGTTAACGGCGGAGCGCTCTGGGCACTGGCCACCATCGGCAACCAGAGAACGAGCAGACACAACACCAGACCGACGCGCTCACGCTGATTTTTCATTGTTACCCACCTTTTCCGTTTTTATTTGAGTCGGGTTGATTGGCGGCGAACCGGTTACCGCCGGGACAAACGGTACCGCACCAGATCCAGCAGCCAGACCAACAGCATGATCACCGCCGCCACGGCAAAGTTGAACAGGCCGTTCACCGCCGCCTGGGTATCGCCGAGTACGAGCTCGTAACCACTGAACAGCCAGGCCGGAATCCACCAACCGGCCACGGCGGGCGATTCCACCGGCGTCAGCAGCAACACCACCAGCGTCGACAGCAGCAGCGTGCGTAAGCCGTAGAACGGCAGAAACCGGAATAACGACTTCATCATGTAGAAAAACAGGACGAAGCCGAGGCAATAGGCCACCCAGAAAATGCCATAGGCCAATGTTGTTTCTGTATCGAACATTACAGTACCCAGTGAATGATGTGTTCCTGCCAGTCGTCTTCCGGCACCTGATCTTCGCTGATCACCTTGCCGCGCACCGACACTCCGGCACGATGCACCGATTCAGGGTCACCGCTGCGTAACGGATGCCAGTCTGCCAGTGGCCGGCCCTCGGCAAGGGTCCGGTAGGCGCAGGTAGCCGGCAGCCAGGGGTAATCGGCCACGGTTTCCGGTGTCAGCACTGTGCAGCCGGGCACTTTTTTCAACCGCTCCGGATATACCGTACATCGGCAGGTATTCTGATTCATGAAGCGACACACCAGCTCAGTGTTGAACACATCACCGGTTTCCTCGTCTTCAAGCTTTTGCAGACAGCACTGCCCACAGCCGTCGCACAGGGATTCCCATTCGGCCTGCGACATTTCGTTCAGCTTCTTTCGCTGCCAGAACGGAATCTCGGCAATCATTGGCGATGCTGCTCGATTTTTCGTTTGAAATCGACGATATAGGTCTCCTGCTCCTCAGGCATTTGCAGGTAAAAGTCCTTTTCCGCCAGTGCGTCCAGCACTTCCCTGCCGCTGGTGCGCGCGAGTTTTTTCGACGGCTCCAGCAACAGATCCATGGCGTGAACCGGCTGGCCGAAGATAGTGCGCAGAGCTTCGGGCAGCTCGTCCCATTTCTGGCCACGACGCACGTAAAGGTAGGTGTCGGCTTTCTTGCTGCTTCGGAAGACCGAAACGAATTGACGATCTTTCATTGTTTCAGGGTTTCCTCGATATCGGCCCGTACCGGCTCCAAAAGTGCCAGCCGCCAGCCCTGGAAAAACGGGTTGTTCGCCAGTGTCTGCTCTTTGACAGCCTTTTCCAATCTCTTCCTTGGCGCAATAATTTCTATTGGAATATCAGACTCTTCGGCGATTTTTTTAACGTATTTTTTTACTTTTCGGTAGGTGGTCTGCTGCTCTCTGGTGAGTGGCCCCGGGATAAGCTCCAGATCGGACGCATCGGTTTGCCGGGCATCGTCAATCAAGGCCAGTATCTGCTCACCGTAGCGGCGCACAAAACCGCCGGGCACACCCTGCACATCTTTCAGCTCTGCCGCCGAGGCCGGTTGGCGTTCGGCGATGGCAATCAGCAGGCCGTCATTGAGCACGCGGTTACGAGGCCGGTCCAGGCGCCGGCATTCGCCCTCGCGCCAGGCCACCAGGGCCTGCAGCACCTTTTGTTGCTGCGGCGTCAGAGTCCAGCCGCCACGCAGCTTGAGGTAGTGTTCCTGCGGGTCCTCGTTTTCAGCGCCCTCTTCGGCAAACCGGCGGGACTCCTCCCGCAACGCCTGCTCCAGATCACGGGCTTGCAGTTTTTCCCGCACCCAGTGGTACAGGGGAGCCAGAAAGCGGATGTCCTCGATGGCGTAACGCTGCTGTTCCGGCGTCAAAGGGCGAGCCAGCCAGTCCGAGCGGGTGGCGGATTTATCCAGGGTTTCCCCAAACAGCGTTTCCACCAGTCTGGCATAACCCACTGAAAACCCGGCACCGGCCAGGGCCGCGCCCAGTTGCAGGTCGAGCACGCCGGCGGGATGAACGTTCAGCCAGTGGCGGAACAGTTCCAGATCTTCGCTCATGGCGTACAGCAGTTTCGGGCGATTCGGGTCGGCAAGCATCTCACGAAAGGTTTCAGAACCGGCGACCACCTCCGGCTCCGCCAGCCAGAGCGCCTCCCCGGCACCAAGCTGTACCAGGCCGGGAATGGGGTAGAAGGTGGACACGCGTTCGAACTCAGTGTCCAGAGCTAGAGGCACATCCGGGGCCAGGCTGTTCAGCCAGGCATCCAGCGCCTCGGGCGTGTCCAGCCAGTGGACCGTTTCAGGAGACGGGGGCACGGCCACGGCCGCGAGGGTATTTGTCATAAAAAACCGGGTTGTTTAGTCGGCCAGTGGTTTGCGGCCGCGAAATGCATGAGTCAGGGTGAAGCCGTCGACATAGCCAAGCTCGCCACCCACCGGAATGCCATGGGCCAGGCGGGTGATCAGTACATCCTTGCCGTCCAGCCGGTCGGCAATGTAATGGGCCGTGGCTTCGCCTTCCACGGTGGGGTTGGTGGCCAGGATCATTTCCGTGACGCCTTCCTCCTCAACCCGCGCGAGTAGCCGTTCAATGCCGATTTCTTCGGGACCCACGCCATCAATCGGCGACAAATGCCCCATCAGCACAAAGTAACTGCCCTTGTAGTCGCCGGCCTGTTCAATGGCCAGCAGATCGGACGGGCTTTCCACCACGCACAAGGTGCCGTTTCGACGCTCGGGCTTTTCGCAGATCGGACACAGCTCGGTGTCGGCAAAATTCTGGCAACGGTTACAGCGACGAACACCGTCCATCGCACGATTCAGCGAACCAGCCAGGCGTACGCCACCGGAGCGGCCCCGCTCCAACAGATGAAAAGCCATGCGCTGGGCGGTTTTCTGGCCAACGCCGGGCAGGCAACGCAGTGATTCCACCAACTCATCAACCAACGGGCTGAAAGCCATGCACTCTCCTCAAAGCGACAACGAAACTGGCGTTAAAACGGCATCTTGAAGCCCGAGGGCATGCCCATACCAGACATCATGCCGGACATTTTTTCTTTCTGGTTGGCTTCCACCCGGCGCACGGCGTCATTCACGGCGGCAGCCAGCAGGTCTTCCAGAATTTCTTTCTCTTCACTCAGCAGAGACGGATCAATATCCACCTTGCGCACGTCATGCCGGCCATTCATGGTGACCTTGACCAGACCCGCGCCCGCTTCACCGGTAACCTCGGCTTTGGCGATCTCTTCCTGAGCCTTCTGCATTTCTTCCTGCATCTGCTGGGCCTTTTTCATCATATCGCCCATATTATTCATCATCGCTTATCTCCTACCTGAATCTGCCGGGCGGATGCTGTCTTCAACGACCCGCCCTTCAAATTGTTCAACAATGCGTTGCACCAGCGGGTCCTTGCGGATGGACTCTTCAGCCGCCTGCTGCCTGGCCTGGCGCTGACGCTCTTCGTAGGCGGCCGGGGTATTCGGCCCGGCATCGCCCCGCTCTATGTTCAGTTTAATGGAGTCGCCAAAGTAGGATCTCAAGGCGCCCAGGATTTTCTCTTCGTGCCGGGCGTTAAGCAGCCGGGCGTGGCCTTCGTCCATGGTCAGATGGATACTGTCGCCGTCCCGGCGCATGGACGAATGCCCGGCCAGGTTACCGGGCATTCCCTTGATGCCAAGCTGGCGAAAATCCCGCTCCCAGACAAATTCTCCGTCATTCTGTGCCGGAGCAGGCCCGGCTGCCTCGGCCGCTTGCGGCACCGATACCGACGCCGGTTCAGGATCCGGTTGAGGCGCCGGCTCTGGCCGGGGTTCGAACTTCGCAGCCGGCTCCGGTTCGGAAACAGGCGGTGGCGCGGGCTCCGGCTCCACCGCAACTGGCTGCTCCGGTACCGGAGGCGCAGTCTCCGGGCCGGTATCCCACGGCGGCGGATCCATTTCGGGCGTCGGTTCCGGCCCCGACTCGGGCATTGCCGGTTCCGGTTCGGGATTAGCGGGCGGCTCGGGTGATGGTTGCGGGACTGGCGACGGCGCGGGGTCGGATTCGGCGTCGGCGCCACTTTCCCGTCCGTGATTGACCGAAGAGACCGCCGGTGGCTCGCGACGATCCGTACCCGGCCGGAACGCCAGCATGCGTAGCAAGGTCATCTCAAAACCCATGCGGGCGTCCGGCGTTACTGCCAGGTCTTTACGGCCAATCAGCGCAGTCTGGTAGAACAGTTGGGCATCTTCGGCACTGAGCTGCCGGGCCAGGGTTTGCACCTGCGCGGCATCGCCCATGGCATTGTCGGCGCTGCCGGGCACCACCTGTTCCATGGTCACCCGATGGAACAGCGATAACATGTCCGACAGGATCACGCTGTAATCCGGAGCAAACTCGGAAATGCGCTGGATCTCCGCCAGCAATCCCGGCCCGTCCCGCTCCACCAGCGCATGGACGATGCGCTCGATATCCCGCTGATCAATGGTGCCCAGCATATTGCTGACATCACTGGCAGACAGGGTCTCATTGCCAAAGGCAATGGCCTGGTCGGTCAGACTCAAGGCATCTCGCATACTGCCGTCGGCGGCGCGAGCCAGAAGCCACAGGGCCGGGTCCTCGAACGGAATGGTTTCTTCGGTCAGCACATGGCGCAGGTGACCCACGATGTGCTCCGGCGTCATGCGTTTGAGGTTGAATTGCAGGCAGCGGGACAACACGGTCACCGGCAGCTTTTGCGGGTCGGTGGTTGCCAGCAGGAATTTGACGTGCTCGGGCGGCTCTTCCAGGGTTTTCAAGAAGGCGTTGAACGACTGATTGGTGAGCATGTGCACTTCGTCAATCAGGTACACCTTGTAGCGGCCACGGGTCGGTGAATACTGAACGTTGTCCGTGAGTTCGCGCATGTCGTCCACACCAGTGCGCGAAGCGGCATCGATCTCAATCAGGTCCACAAACCGGCCTTCCAGAATTTCCCGGCAGCTGTCACATTCGCCGCAGGGGTTGGGCGTAATGCCGGTTTCGCAGTTCAGGCAACGTGCCAGCAGGCGACCAATGGTGGTTTTGCCCACCCCACGGGTACCGGTAAACAGGTAGGCATGGTGCAGCCGTTCATGTTCGAGGGCATGAACCAGTGCCTGCAACACGTGCTCCTGGCCAACCATGTCTTCGAATGTACGGGGGCGCCATTTTCTGGCTAAAACCTGATAGCTCATAGTCCGTCAACTGCCGTGAAAAATGGGCCCAACTTTAGCACGGACCGGGCACAGACAGAAGTTGACAAGATGAATACAGGAGGGGATCGAGGGGAAATCTGGGGGTGACCCCACCAGCAATCCTCCGGCACACAAATCCACCGCTGCGGCTGCTCCCTTCCGGGCCTGACCGGGTTCACGGTTTCATGTTGCGGAGGCACCAATGGGGCCACCATAACGGCGTTTCAGGACTTTTCCCTGAAAGCGGCGCGCATAGTAACAGAAGGTTTCAGACTCTACAACGCTTTACAGTGGCAGGGGCACTTCGTCCTGGCGAAACCAGCAGGCAATGCTGAAGCGGGTGCGCTGGGCCGGCAGCACTTCATGGGGCACTTCCTCGCTCAAAAACAGCACGGCCCGCCCGGCCGACGGGCGTACCAGCGCCACCGCCTGTTCCTGGTCCCGGGTGTCGAATACCTTGAGCTCACCGCCGTCTTCCTGGGTCCAGCCGTCATTCAGATACAAAACCAGGCTGACCACCCGCGATGCACGGCCCCGGAAGCTGTCCAGATGGCGTTTGTAAAAATCGCCCGGCTGGTAAGTGGCGTAATGGGCCTCGAATCGTTTCAGGTTCAGGAACAGGCGCTGATTCAGGCCTTCGCGCAGCTCGTCCAGAAAGCCGAATAGCGCAGCCTGCGCCTCTGTGAAGCCATCCAGCCAGGCAATTTTGTCGCGGCGCACGCTGCGGTCTTTCACCAGCGCCTGGCCCCGGCCAATACCGGCCCGTGCCATGGCCTCGCTCTGGTGCAAGATCGCCACTTCATTCTGCAGCGCCGGCAGCAATCCCGGCGGCAACCGCTCGCACAAATCCAGCTCCAGCCAGCCATGCTCACTCAAACCATCGGCCAAGGCCTCCACCCATTCATTCGGCATGGACGGCTGGCCCGCGGAACCGGCTTCCGGGCCAGCCGTTTCCGCGCCGGCAGCTTTATCCAACTGCTCACTGGCAGGGGCCAGCAGTGGGTCAGGCAAGGCAACTATTTTGTTTTGTCGGTTTTGGGATTGCATTGGCGGGCCTCCGGATTTTTGGGCTATTGTAAAGTCAAACGCGCCCGCCGGGCGGTTTTAATTCACACTGCGGCTAAGCAGATTCACGTAAGGACAGCCCGATGCTCAGGGACCCAGGCATCATCAGTTACGGTCTGGCCGTGGCCCTTTATGCCATGCTTTCAGCCATGGTGGCGGTGCGTTATCTGCGCCGCAATATTGACCGGGCCTTGCTGGTGGCAGCGTTGGTCAGCTGCCTGTGGGCTCTGTTGATAGCTGGCCAGGCTTTAACGGGCGGGCCGAATGTCGCCCTGCGGTATTTATTCGAAGTGCTGCGGGACGGCGCCTGGATTCTGCTGTTATTGGCAATTCTCCACACGGCCGCGCACCAGAAACCGACCAGCGACCGGGTTCGGGTAATTACCCGTCTCGGCCTGGTCACCCTGGCACTTGCCCTGATCGTGCTGGTGGCTGTCGAATGGCTGATCAGCCAGGGATTACTTAACGGCAAGAGTCGATTAATCGGCCAGATCGGCCTGTCGTTGATCGGGTTATCACTGGTAGAGCAGATCTGGCGTAACTCACCCGGTTTTGGCCGTTCCGCCCTGAAATACCTGTGCATTGGCGTGGTAACCATCTTTGCCTATGACTTCCTGATGTATGCCGATGCCCTGCTGTTCGGCCGCTTGTCGGACCCGTTCTGGCAGGCCCGCGGGCTGGTGAATGCCGCTCTGGTGCCGTTGTTTGCCGTCAACATTATTAACACCCGCCGCCAACCGGTGGACTTCCGGCTGTCCCGTACCGCAGTTTTCCACGCCGGCACGCTGGTACTGGGCGGTGGCTATCTGCTGTTTCTGGCGCTTGGCGGCTATTACGTGCAGGCCCTGGGCGGACATTGGGGCGAGGCTCTGCAGGTGGTGTTCGTCACCCTGGCTCTGGTGTTTTTACTGACCGTGCTGCTGTCCCGCCGAGTGCGAGCCAGGATGATGGTCTTCATTGGCCAGAATTTTTTTGATTACAAATACGATTACCGGGAAGAATGGTTGAAAATGACCCGGGAACTGGCCGATCTGGAGTACGACTCTCCGTTGTCCGAGCGGGTGATCAGCTTTTTGGCCGGCCTGGTGGAAAGTAACCGGGGAGCCATCTGGTTGAAAGACGACACCGGTCATTATGCTCTGAAAGCCACCCTGAATCTGGCCACCGGCAAGCACGGCAATGTCGATTACCAGTCCCCGCTGGTGGAGTATTTCCGACACCACGAATGGATCGTCGATTTCAACGAATACCGTTCAGACCCGGCAACCTACGATTTTCTGGAACTGCCCGAAAACGTGCAATCATTCGAGCAGCCCTGGCTCCTGATTCCCCTTTACCTGGGCAACGAGCTTTACGGGTTTTGCCTTATATGTTCCCCCTATACCCGGGTAGATCTGAACTGGGAAAACTTTGATCTGATCAAAGTGGTGGCCCGCCAGGCCTGCAACCTGCTCGCCCAGGAAGACGCCCAGAACCGGCTTTTGCAGGCCCGGCAATTCGAAGCGGTGAACAAGGTGTCAGCGTTCATGGTGCACGACCTGAAAACGCTGATCGCCCAGCTTTCGTTGCTGGTCAAAAACGCTCCCCGACATCGCAACAATCCCGCATTCGTTGACGACATGATCGCCACCACCGACCATGCCGTACGCAAGATGTCGAATTTGCTCGAGCATTTGCGCAACCCGGACAGCCAGCAACAGGCGCCCCGCAGGGAAATTGATTTTGTGGCCGTGCTACGCGAAGTACTTGAACGCACCAGCCAAAACCACCCGGTTCCGCGCCTCAACGAGCATCCCGACAGCCTGTGGCTGTGTGCCAATGCCGAGAAACTAAGGGCTGCGCTGGAACATCTTATCCGCAACGCCCAGGACGCCACCCCGGCCAATGGTGAAATCATTCTCAGCCTGAAGGTCTCACCGGACCATGCCGTGTTGTTTATTCAGGACTCCGGCTGCGGCATGACCGAGGAGTTCATCCGCGATCAGCTGTTCAAACCCTTTGAAAGCACCAAGGGGCTGACCGGTATGGGCATTGGCGCCTACCAGGCCAGGGAATACATTCGCGAGCTGGGTGGCGAGATCAACGTTACCAGCAAGCCGGGCGCCGGCTCCTGTTTTTCCATTGCCTTCCCGGTAACCGTCTAAAAACACCCATAACCAAAAGCAATTACTTTTCCCGCCTCATCGCCCGAAACCTATCGCTTTTACATTTTATGTAACAATACATTGCAAAACGTAACAAAGGTGTTAAAACTGCTGGTAGGAAGCAAGAAACGAAGGATTGATCATCGCCGTGAAACAATTACTGATCGTCGAAGATGACCCCGGCCTGCAGAGCCAAATGCGCTGGTGTTTCAGCGAAGACATTAACGTATCGGTCGCCTGTGACCGGGAGTCCGCCATTACCGCATTACGACGCCTCGAGCCCGGGGTTGTCACGCTGGATCTGGGACTGCCACCAGACCCCGGAGGCGCCAGTGAAGGCTTTGCCCTGCTGGATGAGATTCTGCGCCTTGCACCCACCACCAAGATTATTGTGGTAACCGGCCGTGAAGACCGGGACAACGCCGTGCGCGCCATCGCCCGGGGTGCCTGCGATTTCTACCAGAAGCCGTTGGATGCCGAGATCCTCGCCTTTGTAGTCAATCGCGCCTTTCGCCTGGCGGAGCTGGAACTGGAAAACCGCGAACTGGCCAGCCGGGATCAACGCAGCAACATCAAGGGCATGGTGGCCAACAGCCCGGAAATGCTATCGATCTGCCGCACCATCGAAAAAGTCGCGCCCACCGACATCACCACACTGATCAATGGCGAGACCGGCACCGGCAAGGAATTACTGGCCCGAGCACTGCACGATCTTGGGAGCCGAGCCGACAAACCGTTTACCGCCATCAACTGCGCCGCCATACCGGAAAACCTGCTGGAAAGTGAATTGTTCGGCTTTGAGAAGGGCTCCTTCACCGGGGCCACCCAGTCCCGGGCCGGCAAAATTGAAAGCGCCAACGGCGGCACCCTGTTTCTGGATGAAATCGGCGACATGCCCATGGCACTGCAGGCCAAACTGTTGCGGTTTCTGCAGGAGCGCGTGGTTGACCGGTTGGGTTCCAACCGCCCGGTTCCGGTGGATGTGCGCGTTGTCTGCGCGACACACCGTGACGTTCGGGAGCTCATTGATCGCGGAGAATTCCGGGAAGACCTGTATTACCGCATCAGTGAAATCACTCTGGATGTGCCGCCACTCAGAGAACGGGATGGCGATGCCCTGGTGATTGCTCGGTCTCTGCTGAACAGCCTGGGCAACCAGCTGGACCGCCCTTGCCTGGCCTTTTCCGAAGACGCCGTGCGGGCCATTACAACCTACCCGTGGCCGGGCAATGTCCGTGAAATGATCAACAAAGTGAAGCGCGCCATCATCATGGCCGACGGCAAACAGATCAGCGCGGCGGATTTGCAGCTGCAGATCCCCGAAGATACGGCGGAAACCCAGCTCAACCTGAGACAGGTACGGGAACAGGCCGAACGCCGGGCCATCATGCAAGCCCTGCAAAACAGCGGGTTCAACATGTCGCAGGCATCACGACTGCTTGGCGTGACCCGACCAACGCTTTACAACCTGACAGACAAATACCGGATAGAAACCTCGGCTGCCCTGCCCGCTTCGTAAACATCCCCTGTAAAAGCCGGCTGCAGCCATCAAGGAGCGATCGCTCAGGAGTGATACCATGGCAATCCGTTCATACGCCCAGGGCTCTTACCGTGTAGCCCGCCGCTTTTCTTTTGCAATGATACTGGCGCTGCCGCTGTTAAGCGCCTGCGGCGGCTCCGAACCGGGCTCCGAAGCGATGTCCCACATCGAACGCGCCGACACCTATTCCGCCCAGGGCCAGTACCGCTCCGCCATGCTGGAGGTGCGCAACGCCTTGAAGGCGGAACCCGACAACGTGGCCCATGTGGTGGCGCTGGCAGACCTCTACCTGACGATTGGCGCCGCACGGGAAGCGACCGATCTGCTCACGCCCTGGCTTGAGCAACACACCGAAGCCGTTGCCCTGCCCCTGGCCCGGGCTCATGTGCGCCTGGGCAAACACCTGTCGGCCCGGGAAACTCTGGATGCCTTCACCCCGCAAACACCCAGGCAACAACAGGATGCGGCGCTGATACGGGCCGAAGCCATGCGACTGGCAGGTGATCAGGCCGGGGCTCTATCGGCTTTCCGAAGCCAGACCGAAAGCCAGCCAGGTGACCCGGAAGCCGTGGTTGGCCTGGCACGCACCCAAATGGACCAGAACCGGCCGTCCGAGGCCGTGCGCACCACCCGGGACTGGCTGGAAAGAAATGGCCCGGAGCCAGAGGTCCAGTACTGGCTGGCCACTGCACAACACCGGCTTGATCAGCTGGAGCAGGCAGCCGCCACCCTTACCGATGCCACCGGCAACCTGCCCGGTTCAGATGTATTTCTGCCGCTTCGCCGGGAAATTCTGACACTGCTCTCCCGGGTACTGACAGAACAAGGCAAGATGGCCGACGCCCAGGTGTACAACAACATCCTCGCGGAAAATCAGAACAGCGATGCTCTGGCCCAGGGCGAGGCGGTGGTGGATGCCCTGCGCAATAACGACATCGAACAGGCCAAATCCATTCTCGCGGACATGCTCAAGGCCAATCCGGACAACCAACAGGCGGCCCTGATGCTGGGCGCCCTGAACACCGGCACCGGCAACCTGGACGAAGGCAGTCGCCTGCTGGAAAAAAACGTTGACCCGGAAACCACACCCACCGCCTTTCTCCGTGCCGCCGCCATGGCGCAAATTGACACCGGCAAACGTGAAGAGGCCCTGCAAACTCTCGACCGCGCCCTGCAGGCCCGCCCGAACGACATCGAATTACTGGCCATGCACGGCGTGCTCGCACTCAGCCTGCCCGACCATGCACAGGCCGGCCTGCAAAGCCTGGAGAAAGCCCTTGAGCGTGAACCGGACCGGACCAGACTGCGTTTGGCCATGGCTCATTATTACATCGCTAACGATCAGCCTGAACCGGCCCTGGAACAAATGCGCCGAACCTTCGCCAGCCAACCGGACGATTGGGTGAGCACGGAAACCTACCTGCACCTGCTGCTGGAACAGAATGAAACAGCGGAGACCGAAGAGCTGCAGCAGTCACTCAGCAACGGGTATCCCGACTCCATTAATGCCCGCTACCTCGTGGCTATTGCCGATGCGGGCCTAGGCAATCTTGATCAGGCCCGAAGCCGGCTAGAAGAACTGGTCAGGCAGGAACCGGATCTTCCCCGCCCCAAAAACACCCTGCGACGCCTGCTGTTTGCCGAAACCAACGTAGCGGTCGCGGCGGAGGACTATGAATTGGCCCGTACGAAAGCCCGGCAGGCTATTGCTCTGGCGCCGGAAAATACCGGCACTGCACTGTTGCCTGCGGCCATTGCCCAGGCCGAGGGCAAACCGGACCAGGCATTGCGGGAAATCGCCGCTGTTGAGCAGTCACTGGGTGCCACCGATGGTACCCGCCTTGCAAGACAAGCCATTCTCGGCAGTTGGCTTGAAGAGGCAGGCCAGGCGATGGGTAACGGAGAGCTCGACAAGGCCGCCAAGCACTATCAGCGGGTATTGGAACACCAGCCGGACAACATCACGGCCCTGAACAATCTGGCCTGGCTACTCAAGGATACCAACGCGAACGAAGCACTGGCCATGATCAGACAGGCCGGGGAACTGGCACCGAATAACGCCCTGGTCGCTGATACCCACGGCTGGATACTGCATCTGACTGGCGACCACTCGGGCGCGGTAACCGTATTGGAAAAAGCACTGGCTCTTGCGCCGGATAACGAAGAAATCGCACACCATCTGGAGCAGGCCCGGTTGGCCCTGTAAACCAAACCGACACCCAACGGCCTGGCTCCCCACAAACCAGGCCGCAGCATCGGGCACTGCCTGTAGAGCCGCGCCATATTTGGCACCGTGACGCGAGATATTTGGCACCACCGATCCCTTCCATAATGGCAAAATTAATTGCTCAACCGAGCAGTACTCCACGCGCAAAAAAAATCACGTCTGGATTAGGTCCACGACATGGATCATGGGGACAGCAACAGCCAGTGCGATTGGGAGAACAATATCTGTAACCACGGTCGTGTGCATGGACGTTTTATACATGGCTTTTACCGAAATCTTACCGGCTTCTGCTAACGGCACAGCCCAATCCTCAATATGCGTCTCTGTGCGGTCATGATAATCGCCATGGTTGGGCTTATAGAGTTGGGCTTGCCACCCACGGACGCCCCAGCGCCCCCGCCCAAAGTGGGGATGTATTCGAACTCCCGCGGTACTCTGCTCACCAAAATGCTCAAGGGCTGCCTCTTGGAGAAATGCTCTTCGGGCGTTATTGAACGCTGCGAAAACTGAACTGTCGTCTTGCGCAACCAGATATTGAGAGTAACGCACCAACAGGTACGCCCAAATGAGCCATGCAGCCAGCTCTAACACTTCGGGCCTACCTACCAGCAGCTCTGTGCCAAGCAAGCTGACCTTGGCTATCTCGATGTTGGCAAAATCATAAATAAGCAGGAATATGCTGATCAGCATCAGATTCCGCCGCTGCCGAATGAATCCTTCTGACATCAGCCCCTCCATAGACACTCAACTCAACGGTAACGAATTGGATCAGCACTTTATCATCTCGGGCTGGAATGCGTTAGAAATGCGCCTTACCGGACAGCCTCTAACGTGGTTCTGCGACTGAGCCTATCTCATGAGTGCCACACTTGCCCCGGAGAGCTACCAGAATCACCCGCAATCGTTCAGGTGCAATCCGGCTCTCTTCGAACAGGTCGCCGATGTACTCCAGTACGATCAGCAATGCGGCCGCGAATTCGGAGCAGAACCAGCGGCCAGGCTTTTGCCAGTCTTCACGGAACGGGAGTGCTACCAGGGCGCTTAGGTCGTAACCGGCACCGAGCTGGCTTGTTAGCCACTCCCGCGCCTTCTGCTCATCCGTTCCTTGAATCTCGAATGTTTCGACATGGTCGTACCCGTCAACGAATCCTTCGGCAGGGAGGGCGTGTACGCCTTTCAGGAATGTTGAGTGGTAAATTACGCCATCCAGTTCGATGGCGACGTGGTTAAATTCACTGAACGTGATGGCGCGTATTGCTGCACCGACAATGCCTTTGGAATGACAGAAGTGTATTTTGATCATCTGGCCACCGCTTTTCTGAAGAAATCATCCATGTCATTTGGGGTCTTGTTCAACGCTTCTGCAGCTTCGATCAGTTCGGGGTTGTATCGCTCGAACACTTGGCTGTCTCGGTACCATGCTCGGGTTAATTTGCGTTGTATCGGGTCTGAAATTGACTCAATGAACGACTCTACAGCGTCATCAAGCCCATCAATGATGAGCTGTTGCATAAATTGTCGCCTTGAGGCTGAACCAGGGACAGGAGATTCAGGGAATGACGGCTCAATGCGGGTGATTCGCCACCCGTTCTGACCGGAGAAAACAGCCCACTCGCCATTTGCTAGGGGCGGTGGTTCTCGGCGAGTCCAGCCGAGGGGAACACCTTCACTATCGGGGATCTCCTTCGTAGCGCCAGTGAAAACTCGGCGTTCATCGAATTGGAACGTCATTACCATTATTTGGCCCTCACGTATGGTTTACCCGCAACATCTGGCACCCAGGTACCCACCGCCTCCGGTGTTAACGACGCAACATCCGGCACATAAAACTCTGTATTGATGTCGAAGGGGTATGCGGGCTCAAATACTGCGAAGCTTTGACTGTTAGCGGCGAACAAAAAACGCTCGTCCTCCGATAGCCACATAAAACTGGACTCAATACCCAGAACAGTTTCCTCGACGTAAGAAGACTGAGACTGAATGTATATTTGTGTGGGGGACCCTGAACCGTTCGTAGAAACAGCGCTGAACTTGCCATCTTTCGACATTTCCACGGCAGAAACATAGCTTCCGCCGCCAAGGCTCGTTCGAAACAATTCAGTGTGAACGCCGCCTTCAATACCAATAATTGCAAAGTGTCCAGTGCCATCACCGCCTTTTCCGTTTGATGCAACCGCTAACCGGCTGCCAGTGGCGTTAAA
>JABXHG010000058.1 GCA_013393545.1 Alteromonadaceae bacterium
CGCTCCGACCAGAAATATTAAATGAAAACGGCCACTTAGCTAACATGCTAGGTGGCCGTTTTTTTATGGCGTAAAACTTTCGAAAAATTCTAGAAAAACGCTGCATCCGCGCGGGCTTTCAGGAGCTGGTTTTGTCGCTGACATGCCGTATGCTTTGTGCTCGGCTATGCTCATTGTGAGTATTTTTTATCGGTGGTGTATCGGCCGTTTGGACAGGTATAATGCCGTATCGTTAAGGGACGTAAAGTGATGTCAGCAAGATTCCATCTTGAGAACCTGATGCAAGAGTTTCAGCAAAAACGTCCTCTACGCACAGGTTCTCTGATTATTACCACATATGGAGATATGATTCATCCTCGTGGCGGGGATGTGTGGCTGGGAAGTCTGATGAAACTTTTAACCCCAATGGGGGTGAGTGAACGACTTATCCGGACCTCGGTTTATCGTCTTGTTCAGGATGATTGGTTGCAATCGGAAAAGGTGGGAAGGTGTAGTTATTATCGGATTACCGGCTCGGGTTTAAGGCGCTTTCAACGTGCATTTGAACATGTTTATACGCTCAACAATGATGACTGGAACGGTAGCTGGTGTTTGGTTTTTCTTCATCAACTAAGCTCGGAACTTCGTTTGAAAGTGCGTGAAGAATTGAAGTGGCTGAGTTTTGGCAGTATGGCTTCAGGTGTGATGGAGCATCCTCGATTTACGCATCAGGAATTGCTTCCTCTGCTGCAGGAGTGGGGGGCGCTGGATGATACGATTGTTATGCAAACGCAGCCTCAGGAGCAGCAAAGCTCTTGTGTTTTACGCAAGCAGGTGAGGGAGAGCTGGAATCTGGACGAGTTGGGGCTTCGCTACAAACGATTTTTAGACAAATTCCGACCTTTGTGGCGTGGTTTAAATCATGATGATGATTTGACACCAGAGGATTGTGTTGTAGCACGGCTTTTGTTAATTCATGAATATCGTAAGATATTGTTGAGAGACCCTATTTTGCCCGATGATCTGTTGCCCAATGACTGGGAGGGGCGTGGTGCCAAGCAGCTTTGCCGTAATGTTTATCGGGCCATATATAAGCGGTCAGATGAATACCTGGAAAAAATACTGGAAAATGCATCAGGTCCTTTGGCTGGCCCAACCCCCGGATTTTATCGTCGCTTTGATGGCTTATAGAGAACGATAAAGTGTGATGGCTATGCGCGCCTGGTGTCCATGTATATAAACAGAATTTAGGCTGGAAGCCGCCAGAGAGGGGAGTTGCTGACGGCTTTAACAGAAAGCTTACGGCTTTTTGGCGACTAGCGTCAGGACATCATAACTGGCAACCAGATCATCATCCTGATTGGTAACCTGAACATCCCATACTACAACGCCTTGTGGATGACCATCCGGTGATGAACGGCCTTGATCAATTTTGCGTTTGCAGGTTAAGCGAACGCGAATAGTATCACCTGGCGCTACGGGTTCTATAAAGCGCAGTGCATCCAACCCGTAGTTTGCCAATACCGGGCCTTCGGGAGGATGTACAAACATGCCAGCTGCGGCAGAGAGGACGAAATAGCCGTGTGCGATACGCTTTCCAAACTGGCTGTTACGTGCTGCGATTTCGTCGAAGTGCATGTAAAAGTGATCACCTGACAGGCAGCCAAAGTTTACCAGGTCAGCTTCAGTGACAGTGCGACGATGTGTTAGCAGCGACTGGCTAATTTGCAGGTCTTCGAAGTGATAGCGGAATGGATGTATATCATTTTCAATGACATTGGCGCCGCGAATATATTCGCCAGCGACGGCAGCCAGCATGGTGGGTGAGCCCTGCAGCGCAGTACGTTGCAAATAATGATACACGGCACGGATACCACCGAGTTCTTCACCGCCGCCGGCGCGCCCCGGGCCGCCATGCTTGAGCATGGGCAGGGGCGAGCCGTGGCCTGTGGATTCATTTGCCGCTTGTGCATCCAGCAGGTGTAGGCGGCCGTGGTAGGCCGCCAGAGCCGGTGCCAGTTGGGCAATAATAGCCGGATCGCGGCTAGTGACGGTGGTCACTAGCGACCCACGGCCTTTTGCAACCAGCTCGACCGCTTCGTCCATGGTACTGTAGGGGATGATCGTGGCGACTGGCCCAAAGGCCTCGATGTCGTGTGCGCCACAGCCGTTTTCCGGATGGCGGCACAGTAGCAGGTGTGGCTCTATGAACGCGCCTTTCTCCGTGCCTTCGCCGACTGGCGTGAAGTCGCCTGTGCCGCCGAATACCAGCTCACTGGTTTTCAAGAGTTCCTGGATGTTGCTTTGGACGTCTTCCAGCTGGTCCGTGGAGGCCAGCGCCCCCATGCGCACGCCTTCTACAGAGGGGTCGCCCACGGTAATTTTTGATAATCGCTCCTTGAGCTTGCCGCACACGGCTTCGATTTGCTCTTGCGGCACCATGACGCGGCGGATTGCGGTACACTTCTGGCCGGCCTTGGCCATCATTTCGCGGCCGATTTCTCGTACAAACAGATCAAACTCTTCGTGTTCAGGCGTGACATCCGGCGCCAGTACCGCACTGTTCAGCGAGTCGGCTTCCGCATTGAACGGGATGGAGCGATTGATGAGATTGGGATGAATACGCAGCTTGCGTGCAGTGGCCGCCGAGCCGGTAAATGTGACCACATCCTGCTCTTCCAGGTGGTCGAATAAATCGCCGGTACTGCCGATGATGAGCTGTAGGCTACCCTCCGGCAATGCGCCGGATTCGTGCATCAGGCGCAC
>JABXHG010000579.1 GCA_013393545.1 Alteromonadaceae bacterium
GTTGTCCACACGGGACAGGATCAGTGATTGGGCACGGAATTCGTCACCGCCGGTGGCGCGATAAAACTGATCCACGTCGCGAATTTTCCAGGCCACGTAGGAATCCACGTCCAGCGGCTTCTTCTCGACAGTCAGGTACTGACGCGAAGGCAAATCCATGGTCAGTACCCGCACGTCAAACTCGCGCACCTCGTCGATCACCGGCACTTTGAAGTGCAGACCGGCCTCGATATCGGTTTCAACCAGCTCACCGAAGCGCAGCAACACGCCACGGTGAGTTTCCGGGATAATGTACACACTGGACAGTACAAGCAGGACAACAATCAGAGCGCCTGCCAGGCCCACAATGCTTTTGGGTCCCATCACTTATCTGCTCCTCCGAATGTTGGCGTTCTGACGGTTCTGCACTTCCTGCAGTACCTGATCGGTCAGAGTCTGAATGTCGACTTGCTGTTGCGAACCGCTGTTACCCGAAGACCGGGTACCGCCACTGGCGGGCAGGCGATTCTGGGTCAGCCGGTCCAGAGGCAGATACATCATGTTGCCGTTGCTTTCGGTATCCACGAAGATTTTGCTGCTGTTGGACAACACCTGCTCCACGGCCTGGATATACATGCGCTCGCGAGTAACCACCGGCGCACTCTGGTACACCGCCAAAAGCTGTTTGAAGCGCGAGGTTTCACCCCGGGCACGCTCAATAACTTGCTGCTTGTAGGCGTTGGCTTCCTCGATCAAACGCTGGGCCTGACCACGGGCTTCCGGCACGATCTTGTTGCGGTAGGTTTCCGCCTCTTCTTTCAGGCGCTGCTCGTCTTCACGGGCCCGCTGCACTTCCCGGAAAGCGTCCTGGACGGGCGATGGCGGCTGAGTGCTTTCCACGTTCACCCGCACCACTTCCAGACCGGTGCCATACTCAGCCAGGAAGTTCTGCAAACGCTCCTGAACCCGGATACCCAATTCCGCACGCCCTTCAGTCAGTACATCATCCAGCGAGGAGCTGCCCACTTCGTGACGCAGAGCACTGTCGGTTGCGAATGCCAGTGCCTGGTTCGAATCACGAACATTCAGCACGTAGGCTTCGGCATTAGAGACCCGGTACTGAACCTGCAGGTCCACGGTCACCAGGTTCTCGTCCTGGGTCAGCATCTGGCCTGAGGATTCGGCCGAGCGCACGTTGGTCACACGCACCTTGGTGACGTTGTCGATCAACGGTACCTTGAAGCGCAGGCCCGGGCTCTCGGTACGGTTGTATTCACCGAAACGCAGCACCACGGCGCGTTCCTGTTCGTCTACGGTGTAGAAAGACTGGAAAATCACATAACCCACCGCCAATATGGCAGCGATGGCCAGTATGGCACCAAAGCCCGCTGCGTTACCGCCGGAACCTTTGCCACCACCGGAGTTACCGGAATTGTTGCCTTTACCGCCGAGCATCCGGTTCAGTTTGTCGAGACCTTTCTTCAGCGCCTCGTCCAGATCCGGCGGGCCCTGATCATTGCCGCCGCGACCACCGCCGGTGCCCCAGGGGTCATTGTCGTTGCGGTTTCCACCCGGTTCGTCCCAGGCCATAGTTCTCTCCGTTCGTGTTTATTCGAATGGCTGCAAATACTAGGGATTTATACGCGCCCCGGCAATAGCCGGGCCACCGTTGCGCTACCGGTAATCCAGTCTCACATCCCGTTCATTCATTCCGGCACGGGCCAGCAGTTGTTGCCAGTCGCGGTCCTGTAACCGGACTTCCACCACGCTGTCGCCGTTATCCCGGTGTTCCTCCCCCAGAACCGAACCGGCCTGGTGCAATAGCGCACGCAGTTTGCCGTCGGTGGGGCCCAGCACTACAAAGTGGTGCACTACATCTTCCGCTAGCCGTTCAACAATCGCGTCGAACAGCAATTGCAGACCCTGCCCGGTTACCGCCGACAACCAGACCCTCACGGGTACGCCGTCTTCGTTGCGGTCAATGCGTGGCGCAAAATCGTCCAGCAGGTCGATTTTGTTGAACACCTGTAATACGGGAATTTCGTCGGCTCCGATTTCCGCCAGGACTTCTTCCACTTGTTCGATGTTCTCGTCCCGCCGGCCATCGTGACAGTCAATCACGTGCATCAGTAACGACGCCCGGGTGGTCTCCTCCAGAGTGGCCCGGAAGGCCTCTACCAGTTTGTGGGGCAGGTGGCGGATGAAACCCACCGTGTCGGCCATTACGACCGGGCCGATGTCGGGAAGTTCCAGCCGTCGCAACGTCGGATCCAGGGTGGCGAACAGCTGGTCGGCCGCGTATACGGACGACGTGGTCATGTGATTGAACAGGGTCGATTTGCCGGCGTTGGTGTAGCCCACCAGAGACACCGTGGGAATATCCGCCCGGTTCCTGGCACGGCGGCCCTGGTCACGCTGTTTGCGCACTTTTTCAAGACGCTTGTGAATGGACTTGATGCGCTCGCGCAGCAAACGGCGGTCGGTTTCCAGCTGGGTTTCACCGGGCCCGCGCAGGCCGATACCGCCCTTTTGGCGCTCCAGGTGGGTCCAGCCCCGAATCAGCCGGGTGGACATATGCTCAAGCTGGGCCAGTTCCACCTGCAACTTGCCCTCATGGGTTCGGGCGCGCTGGGCGAAGATGTCCAGGATTACACCGGTACGATCCAACACCCGCCACTTGAGCTCCCGCTCGATGTTGCGCTCCTGGCTGGGGCTCAAGGCGTGGTTGAACAGAACAATATCTGCCCCGCTGGCCGCCACCGCGTCGCGGATTTCTTCCAGCTTGCCCTTGCCAACAAACAAACGCGGGCTGGGCTGCTTGCGCGTGCCGGTAACCTCGGCCACCGGCTCCACGCCAGCGGACGTCACCAGTTCGCGGAATTCACCAAGGTCTTCGGTGTCTTCGTGTACGGAAAATTCAATGTGAACGAGAACGGCTCGTTCACCGACATCGGGACGTTCAAACAAGTTTGATCAACTCCATAAAAACAAACACCCGCGCCCGCCTCGGCCCAGGGGCCAAAGCGGAGCGCGGGTGCAAAAACCGGACAGGCAGGGTATCAGTCTTCAGCTTCCCCTTCCTCGCCCGGGTTCTGTTGGGGGACACGCACATTGCGGGCCGGCACGACGGTGGAAATGGCGTGCTTGTAAACCATCTGGCTGACGGTGTTCTTCCGCAAAATCACGAACTGGTCAAACGATTCAATCTGGCCCTGCAGCTTGATGCCGTTGACCAGAAAAATGGAAACCGGAATGCGTTCCTTGCGCAAGGCGTTGAGGTAAGGGTCTTGTAGGGAGTGCCCTTTTGACATGAGTATTCTCCTGTTTATTTATTAGTAAATGCAGATGGTCAGTTTTCTATGTTTAATGTGATGGGACATCCCTGACTTTTCAAGGTTCCCAAAGTTCCCAGAACTTCCGCCGGATCGGCACTGGCTAACCAGTGCACGCCTTGCCACTTGCGCAACCAGGTCAGCTGGCGCTTGGCCAGTTGGCGGGTTGCGGCAACGCCTTTGTCGACAAAGTCATCATAGCCGGTTTTACCGGCCAGGTATTCCCAGGCCTGGCGATATCCTACGCAGCGCATGGACGGCATATCGGGCTCAAGATCGCCCCGGGCCATCAGGGCCCTGACTTCGTCCAGAAAACCGGCCTGCAACATGGCGTTAAAACGCTGCTTGATCCGCTGGTGCAAAACCGAACGGTCGGCCGGTGCCAGAGCAAACTGCGCAACAGTATACGGCAGGCCAGCTTGTTCGTCTGCCTGCCACCGGGTGGTATACGGGAAATCCTCGACCCCGGACTGCCCACCGGGGCCGGATTGCCAGAATGCCGAGATGGGTTTGCCGGTCAACCGAATGACTTCTATGGCCCGCATCAGGCGTTGGCGGTTATTCGGATGAATCAACACCGCAGCTTCCGGGTCTTTTGTTGACAATTCGTCATGCAACGCCTGCCAGCCTTCGGCCTCTGCCTGCTTTTCAATAGCGTTGCGCAGTTCGGGGTCGGCACTCGGAAGGTTCGACATGCCGTGTAGCAGAGCCTTGAAATACATCATGGTGCCGCCCACCAGCAGGGGAATCCGACCTCGCGCGGTAATCTCGGCCATCTCGGCCAGGGCGTCTCGCCGAAAGTCCGCAGCCGAGTAGGTCTCGGCCGGATCACAGATATCAATCAATCGGTGCGGGGCACGGGCCAGCTCATCGGCTGAAGGCTTGGCGGTACCGATGTCCATGCCCCGGTAGATCATGGCGGAATCCACGCTGATGATGTCACAGGGCAGTCGCTCGCACAGCTGCAGCGCCAGATCGGTCTTGCCGGAGGCGGTGGGGCCCATCAGGAAAATCGCCAGGGGTTTGTCCATCAGCGCCCCCGCAGAAATAGCTTGTCGAGCTCGGAAAGCGTCACCAGTGTCCAGGTGGGCCGGCCGTGGTTGCACTGGCCGCTACGCTCGGTGGCTTCCATGTCCCGCAGCAGGGAATTCATTTCCGGAATGGTCAGCTGCCGATTGGCCCGCACCGAACCGTGGCAGGCCATGGTTCCCAGTAACTCATGGGTCATGGCTTCCACCCGGTCGCTCTGGCCATGCTGGATGACATCCGCCAGCACATCCCGCACCAGTTGCTCGGTATCGGCCCCGCGCAGCAAGGCCGGAATCTGCCGCACCGCCAGGGTTTCCGGCCCCAGGCGCTCAATCTGCAGGCCCAGCTGGTGCAATTCTTCCGCATGGGTTCCCGCCAACGCCGCTTCTTTCTGGCTCACCGCCAACGACACTGGCACCAGCAGCGGCTGGCTTTTTAGGTCCTGCTCCGCCAACGCCCGCTTCATGCGTTCATAGGTGATGCGCTCGTGGGCAGCGTGCATGTCCACCACAATCAGGCCAGTCCGGCTTTGGGCCAAAATGTAGATACCGTGCAACTGGGCAATGGCATAGCCCAGTGGTGGCTCTTCCCCGCCATCATGCGGCGGCGTGACCGGCGCGGAGGCCATAGGGTCGGGCTGTGTTGGCGGCTCGCTCCGGCTAACGCCCCCGCCTTCATTCAGCGAACGGTAAAATGCCATTTGGTCGCTGGCTTGCCAGTCGGTTGCCGGCTGACTGCCATAACTCCCCGAGGCGCCCGGGCCGCCCGCCGGCGAAGGCCGACCATAACCGACGGCCGACGCCTGCGCCGGTGTGGATTCGGGCATGGAGGTTCCTTGCCGGACATGAAAGCCGGCATCGACTTCCCGGTCCACCGATTGCGCAACGGCGCCCCGGAAATGATCATCCGGACGAACGTCTGCCAGCGCCTTGTGCAGGGTGCGGAAAATAAAATCGTGCACCAGCCGGCCATCGCGGAAACGCACTTCGTGCTTGGTGGGATGCACGTTCACATCGACCGTGGCCGGGTCCACTTCCAGATACAGAACAAAGGCCGGGTGGCGATTGTTGTAGAGCACATCCCGGTAGGCCTGGCGAACGGCATGGGCCACCAGTTTGTCGCGAATCACCCGGCCGTTAACAAAGAAATACTGAAGGTCGGCCTGACTGCGAGAGAAGGTAGGCAGCGCCACCCAGCCCCACAGACGCAAGCCGGTGGCTTCGGCGTCAATCACCACGGCGTTGTCGATGAACTGCTGGCCGCACAACGAGCCGATACGCCGCTCCTTGTCCAGGTCGGTCTGCGCCGGACGCAGGCTCTGGACGGTGCGCTGGTTGTGACGCAGGGTGAAACCGGCATCAAACCGGCCAAGGGCCTGCCGGCGAATGCATTCGTCCACATGATTGAATTCGGTTTTTTCAGTGCGCAGGAATTTGCGGCGGGCCGGGGTGTTGAAGAACAGGTCGCGCACTTCCACGGTGGTGCCCACCGGGTGCGCCGCAGGGGAAATATTGGCGGCCATGTCCCGGCCTTCCACTTCCACCCGGGCTGCCGCTTCCTGAACCTCGGTTCGGGAGGTGAGCGCCAAACGGGAAACGGAACTGATACTGGCCAGCGCTTCACCCCGGAAGCCCAAAGTCCCTACCGCTTCCAGATCGTCCAGGGTAGTAATTTTGCTGGTGGCGTGGCGACTGAGCGCCAGCGGCAGGTCCGCCTCGCCAATGCCGGCGCCGTCGTCTCGCACCCGGATCAGCTTGGCCCCGCCCTGCTCGATTTCCACATCCACTCGCGTGGCGCCGGCATCGAGCGCATTTTCGACCAGTTCCTTGACAACAGAGGCGGGACGTTCCACTACCTCGCCGGCGGCTATCTGGTTGGCCAGTCGGGGCGAGAGCAACTGAATGTGGGGCATATCCGGGACTTACCTCTAGTTCACGATGACGGGATGCGAATGGTTTGCCCTACCATAACACGATCATCGTTCATCCCGTTAAAGCGCATCAGCTCGCTGACGGTGGTCTGGTTCTCACGAGCCACGGCTGACAAGGTATCTCCGCGCTGAATTCGGTACTGACTCACATCGCCGCCGCTACCGTTCTGCTTTTTCCAGACCAGCAGAGTGCCCGGTGGCGGCGTTTGCTGGAAGTACTCGTCGATGCCTTGCATCACCGCTTTTGCCAGGCGATCCCGATAACGGCGCGAGCCCAGGTTCTTTTCCTCGGTGGGGTTGGAGATAAAGCCTGCTTCCACCAGAATCGAGGGAATGTCCGGCGACTTCAGTACGGCAAACGCCGCCTGTTCGACACCGGGCTTGTGCAGCTCGGTGACATTGCCCAGCCGGCCGAGAATCGAGCTACCGACACCCAGACTGGCATTGATGCTGGCGGTCATGGACAAATCCAGCAACACGCCGGCCAGCATGTCATCGCGTCCTTCCAGCGACAGGCTGCCGGCGCCACCGATCAAATCGGCCCGGTTCTCGCTGCGAGCCAGCCAGCGCGCGGTCTCACTGGTGGCGCCGCGCTGGGAGAGAGCGAACACCGAGGCGCCCTTGGGCCGAGGTGTGCGGAAGGCATCGGCGTGCATGGAAACGAACAGATCGGCGTTGTACTTGCGCGCCAGAATGGTGCGGTTACGCAACCCGATGTAGTAGTCGCCGGTGCGGGTCAGTTTGGCGGTATAGCCGGGCTGCTGATTAATCAGCTCTGCCAGGGTCTTGGCCATGGCCAGCACCACGTCTTTTTCACGGGTGCCGGCCGGGCCGATCGCTCCCGGATCTTCGCCCCCGTGGCCGGCATCAATCACCACCACCACATCGCGCTTACCGTTGGCATCCTGGGTCATGGTCGGGCTGTCGGCCCGCTCAATCCGCGTGCCTTTCTCGTCCACCAGATCAATGACCAGGCGATGGCCGTATTGCTGGTTCGGATCCAGCAGGAAGCTGCGGGGTTTGATTTCGGATTTCAGATCCAGCACCACACGCAGGTCGTCGCCATTGCGGGGCGCGCTGCGAATGCGTTTGATCGGGCTGCCAGCAAGATTGACCTGATCGAAATCCGTTGCCAGCGCAACATCTTTCAGGTCAATCACCAAGCGATCCGGTGATGACAGCGAAAAAACGTTGTGGCTCACCTGGTTGGCGGTATCGAACACCAGCCGGGTGTGGTCCGGTGCCGGCCAGATGCGCACGCCTTCGACCTTACCGCCGGCGGTTGCCGTACCCGTCAGTAACACCAGCAAAAAAGCCCACGCCACTGCGACACATGTTTTCATCAGTGCGGCCCTATCAACTCGATATCATTGAGCAGCGAAGCTCCAAACTCCGAACGCGCCCGCAATACCACTGAGCGCCCCTCGCCTTCCCGTTCAAGGTGAATCTCCAGATCCGGGTCGGGCAACACGCCCTTGCCCCGCTCCGGCCACTCCACCAGACACACGCTGGTTTTGGTGAAATAGTCCCGAATACCCATGTACTCCAGCTCTTCCGGCTCGCCCAGGCGGTACAAATCAAAGTGGTACACCGCCGGGTCTAATTGTTCGTAGGGCTCCACCAAGGTGTAGGTGGGGCTTTTGACCGCTCCCTCATGGCCGAGCCGGCGCATAAATCCACGGCTGAGAGTGGTTTTGCCCATGCCCAGATCACCGTCAAGATACAGCGTCGCGCCTTGGCCGGCCGCTTTGATCAGGCGCGCGAGCTCATCGCCCAGATGTTCAGTTTCCGCTTCGCCTTCCAGAAACAACCGGCGTTCGTTGCCAAATATACTCATTCGTCCTCCCGGTCACTGGCCGTCACCGCCTGAATCTGGCGGAACACACTGGCCAATGCATGGATTACATCGTCCGGCAGCAGGCTGATATAGCCCACCCGCCTGGCGGCGATGTCGGCGGCGCGCAAGTGCGCGCAGGCGCCAGCGATGGCGGATTGCCCGGCACTGCCGGTTTGTCCGTACAGCGCACCGATGATGCCGGACAACACATCGCCCATGCCCCCGGTCGCCATGCCGGGGTTACCACCGGCAATAATGGCTGGTACGCCGGAGCCGGTAGCCACCACGGTGCCGGCGCCTTTAAGCAGGCTCACGCCACCATAGCGTTTCTGCAAAGCCTGAGCGGCCGCCAGACGGTCTTCTTCGATGTCGGAAACACGACAATGCAGCAAGCGGGCGGCTTCCCCCGGATGCGGCGTCAACACCTGCCGCGCAAACGGTGCCGGAGCCTGCTCGGCAAGCAAATTCAGGGCATCGGCATCCAGTACCCTGGGCTTGTCGCTGGCCAGTACGGCCTGCAATAGTTGCTGGCCCCAGGCGTCCTTGCCAAGCCCCGGGCCACAAACCACCACATCAGCACCCGCAAGCAGTGGCACCAGCGCACTGCCATTGTTCACGCCGTGAGCCATTACCGATGGGCACCGGGCCAGCGCTGCCGGAACGTGCTCCGGACGAGTGGCCAGCGAGATCAGACCGGCCCCGGCCCGAGAAGCAGCTTGTGCCGCCATCAAACCGGCACCGCCAAAGCCGTGGTCGCCTGCAACAATCAAAACATGTCCAAACGCCCCTTTATGGGCATCCAGCGACCTGGGCGGCAGCCAGTGTCGACAAGCAGGCCAACGATAACCACGGGCCAGCGGCGCCTGTTCGAAACCTTCTCCGGAGTACGCCATGGCCAGCGGCTCGATCACTACCCGCCCGCTCGCGCCAACACCACGACCAGTGAAGAGGCCGGCCTTGGCGCCAATAAAACTGACCGTTAAAGCAGCCCGAACCACTTCACCTTCGGCCCAGCCGGTGCTGGCATCCAGACCGGACGGCAAGTCCACAGCCAATACCGGCACACAGGATTCGTTCACCGCACGAATCACGCCAGCAAACGGTTCACGCGGCGCTCCGGTTACACCCGTTCCCAGCATGGCGTCTACCAGCACGTCAGCTTCTGCCAGGCGTGCCTGCAATTGCGCGCTGCCCACCCCGGCCAGTTCTTCGATTTCCACGCCCTCGGCCTGAGCCAGCTCCGCCGCCTTTCGGGCATCACCCGTGAGTTTCGCCACCGGCGCGACGGCGAGGCACCGAACTTCCACCCCATGGCGCAGGGCGTTCGCCGCCACCAGATAACCGTCGCCGCCATTGTTGCCGGCACCACACAACACTTGAACCACACCGGCATGCGGGAACGCCTTCAGCAGCTGCCGAAAGGCGGCACGGGCGGCCGACTGCATCAATTCGAAGCCATTAACGCCCTGCTCATCAATCAGATAGCGATCCATGGCCCGAACCGAATCGGCGGAAAACAGGGATTCTGGTAGACTGTTTTCGTGATTTGTCGGCATTTGCCGCAACTCCAGCTAAAGAAAACGGTTTAAGACCTGATGCCAGATACCTGTAAAGCATAGCAAAACAGCCAGAAAGGTCATAACTTAATCAAATTAAATCTTCACAGGCCGCCCGCCCCAGGATTCGCCATGGCCACCAATACAACCCAAACCGACGATCAGGCTGACGACAACTCCCTGAATACACTACCCGAGCGCATTCGACAGTGGGCCCGGGAACTGGGCTTTGCCGACGCCGGAATCACCCATGCCGATACCGGCCCCCATGCAGAACGGTTACAACGCTGGCTGAATGCCGGCTATCACGGCCAGATGGGCTACATGGCCGACCACGGAAACAAGCGCTACACCCCCGATGCCCTGGTACCAGGCACCACTCGGGTCATTTCTGTGCGCCTGGACTACCTGCCAGCACCGGACAACCCGAAAGAAGTGCTCACTAACCGGGAAAAAGCCTACGTTACCCGCTACGCCCTGGGCCGGGATTATCACAAGCTGGTGCGCAAGCGCCTGGCCACCCTGGCCAAATGGATTGACGAGGCGGTCAGCGGCTACGATTACCGGGCTTTTGTGGACAGCGCACCGGTGCTGGAGCGGGGGCTGGCGCAACGGGCCGGGCTGGGCTGGATTGGCAAGAACAACATGCTGATTCACCCAAAAGCCGGCTCGTACTTCTTCCTGGGCGAGATTTTCACCAGTGCACCGCTGCCGGTGGACGAGCCCTTCGAAAAACAACACTGCGGTTCATGCTCCGCCTGCCTGGAGGTCTGCCCCACCGATGCTTTTGTGGACGCTCACTTACTGGATGCCCGGCGCTGCATCAGCTATCTCACCATCGAGCTGAACGGCCCGATTCCCGAAGAGCTGCGCGCCAAGATGGGCAACCGGGTGTTCGGCTGTGACGACTGCCAGCTGGTATGCCCCTGGAACAAATTCAGCAAGGCCACGGCGGAAAACGACTTTCAGCCAAGGCACAAGCTGGACAACAGCGAACTGGCCGAGCTATTCCTGTGGAGCGAGGCCGAATTTCTCAAGAACACCGAAGGCTCGGCCATCCGCCGAACCGGCTATGAAAACTGGCTGCGCAACCTGGCCGTGGGGCTGGGCAACGCGCCGTCCACCATTCCGGTGGTCGAGGCCCTGAAACAGCGGGCCGACCACCCGTCCGAGCTGGTACGCGAACACGTGGCCTGGGCGCTGCGCCGCCACGGCCTTTAAGCCGGCTCGTCATTCCTGGAGCTTGAAGAACTGTGCGCGATAGTGGCGCAATTCGTTGATGGAATCGCGAATGTCATCGAGGGCCAGGTGACTGCCTTTTTTCTTCACACCGTCGAGTACGTCCGGGCGCCAACGGCGGGCCAGTTCCTTGATGGTGGAAACATCCAGGTTCCGGTAATGGAAGAAGGCTTCCAGTTCGGGCATGTATTTCACCAGAAACCGGCGGTCCTGGCCGATGCTGTTGCCGCAAAGGGGGGATTCGCCAGCGGACAGGTGGCCTTTCAGGAATTCCAGGGTCAGCTGTTCGGCCTCTGCTTCGGTGACGTTGCTTTCCTTGACTCGCTGGGTGAGCCCGCTGGCACCGTGGGTGTTGGTGCACCATTCGTCCATGGCGTCCAGCAGACTGGTTGGCTGGTTAATGGCGATCACCGGGCCTTCGGCGACGGTGTTCAGCTCCGAGTCGGTAATGATTGTCGCCATTTCGATGATGCGTTCTTTTTCCGGGTCCAGGCCGGTCATTTCCAGATCGATCCAGACCAGTTTGCTGTTTTGCTCTGTCATATTCCTGGGCTCTCTATTTTGCATGCTGGTTTAAGGTGCCGGTACGGGTGTGGGTTGGCTTCACGGGACACGCTGTGGATACGTCCCTGTACGCTTGACTGCAGCATCCATGCTGCAGACAGTCCCGTGAAGCCAACCCACACCCGCACGCTTAGACAAAGTGCATTCTGCACCATGATTCGACTTAATAAGTTCAAAACCATTTTGCGGCAATTCAACGGAAGCATTGCTGAATGACGCCCGCGACGCCAAAGCCATCATTAACGAATAGCAGTTTGATCGAAAGCGCTGGGCGGGTAGGCCTTCCCAGGAGTATCTGAAGCCATGGATGGCTTCAGCTAAGCGCACAGGGATGTGCTCGTAGCGTCTCCTGGGAAGGCCTACCCGCCCGGCGCGCACCGCTAAACTTGCAGTCTTACAATACCAAGCGAGCACCGAAGTTAACCCATTGTCCATGATTCACGTATCATGTGTCACACCACTTCCCCGGAAAACGTGCAAGCAAATGGCCAAACGCAGACTGAATAAACGCCAGCAGTGGCGTATCGAAAAAATCCAGAAAGAGCGCGCCAGCCGTGCTGCCCGCAAGGAAAAAGTGGTTCAGGAGCAGGCCGAGGCCGGCGAACTGGGAGCCGAGCAGGAAGGGCTGGTGATTGCCCACTTTGGCCAGCAACTGGACATCGAGGCGCTGGAAGGCGAGGACGCCGGGCAGGTGTTCCGGTGTTTTGTGCGGGCCAACATCGACAGCCTGGTGACCGGTGACAAGGTCATCTGGCGGCCGGGCAAGAGCGAGACCGGGGTGATTGTGGCACGGTGCGAGCGGGACAACCTGCTACAGCGGCCGGACAATTTCGGGGCGCTGAAGCCGGTAGCGGCAAACATCGATCACATCATTCTGGTAATCGCACCCGAGCCGGAGCCCCACGACAATCTGATTGACCGGTACCTGGTGGCTTCCGAAACCGCCGATATTCCAGCGGTGATTCTGCTCAACAAGACCGATCTGATTGGCGAACATAACCGCGAGCACATCGACACCCTGATGGCCCGTTACCAGAAGCTTGGCTACCAGGTGGTGCGCACGTCAGCGGCCCATAGCCAGAATGCACCCGCTCCCGAGGTGGAGGCGCTTGTGCGCGACCAGACCAGCGTGTTTGTCGGCCAGTCCGGGGTGGGAAAGTCGTCGATTATCCAGACGCTGCTGCCGGATGAGTATTTACGGGTGGGTGCGGTGTCGCAAAGTACCGGCAAGGGTGTTCACACCACCACCACCGCCAAGTTGTTTCACCTGCCTATGGGCGGTGCACTGATTGATTCACCGGGCATTCGGGAATTCGGCCTGTGGCACATGACACCGCAGGAGCTTGAATACGGTTTTCGGGAGATTCGTCCGCTGATTGGCTTGTGCAAGTTCCGCAACTGCCGTCACATGGGTGACCCGGGCTGCGCGCTGGATGCCGCCGCCGAGGCGGGGAAGATTTCACCGGAACGGCTGAAAAGCTTTCACCGGATTCTGCACGACATGGCCGAACAGCAGGCGCGCGGACTCAAGTTATCCTGATACCACTGCCAGGCGCCCTGCTGGCTCGTTACCAGTTGAGCTCGCCCTCTTCGGGCTCGTCTGGGGTCTGGAACCAGTCTCCACCCTCCAGCTGTTCGGTGGCTTGCTGTTGCCGCTCGTCGCTCGGCCCGGTGACATCAATAACCGGTTCCCGGCCCCGTTCGGCATCGCTCTGGATGTCGTCGGCGGTTTTCTTGTTCAGCACGATGATGGAGATTCGGCGATTGACCGGAGCCCGGGGGGTTTCCTTGTCGAACAGCACCGAATCGCTCAGACCAACAACCCGGCCAATCTGCTGCTGACGCACACCACCGGCCACCAGCGCCCGACGCGCGGTATTGGCGCGATCCGCGGAAAGTTCCCAGTTGGTATACCCGGGACGACCACTGAACGGCGTGGCGTCGGTATGGCCCGTAATGGATAGTTTGTTGTTGACCGAGCCCAGGGTTTTGGCCAGCTCAAACAGGATGTCCTGGGAGTAATATTTCAGCTCATCGCGACCACTGTCGAACATGGGCCGGCCGGATCGGTCGACGATCTGAATGCGCAACCCCTCGTCAGTAATGTCGATCAACAGCTGGTCCTTGAACTCCTGCAGCGTATCACTCTGTTCGATGCGCTCATTCAGCTCCTGAAACAGCTCTTCCATCCGACGCTGCTCGAGAGTTTCGGACAACTCGTCCACCGTTTCGTCTTTAAGCTGGATCTGGTTGGGGGCCTCATCCTGTGGCGTTTCATCCACCACCGAAGCACTCCCCCCCATATCCACCGGATTGGGCGAGCCACCTTCAGTAAACCCGACGGGGTCCTTGAAATACCCTTCAACGGCCAGTTTCTGCTCAGGCGTGGCAGTGGCGGTCAGCCACATCACCAGGAAGAACGCCATCATGGCGGTGGCAAAATCGGCAAACGCCACTTTCCACGAGCCGCCGTGATGACCGGCGACCACCCTTTTCTTTCGCTTGATGATTATCGGCTGCTCTTCCACGCCTTACTCCGTCATACCGGGGCTTGCCGGTGATTACTTGGACCGAACGTGGTCGTTCAATTCCTGGAAGCCAGGCCGTTTGTCGGTGGGCAAAGACTTGCGGCCGAACTCGATGGCCATTTGCGGAGCCTGCCCGGAAACGGTTGCCACCACCGCCGACTTCACGCAGTCGTAGGCTTTCAGCTCGTACTTGGCGGAATGTTCAAGTGCAATCGAGGTGGGGCCGACAAAACCATACCCCATCCAGATGCCGAGGAAAGTACCTACCAGCGCGGCGGCCACACTCAGGCCGATTTTTTCCGGGCCTTCAGACATGTAGTTCATGGTAATCACGATGCCCAACACCGCTGCCACGATACCCAGACCCGGAAGGGCGTCGGCAATCTTGTTAACCGCATGAGCCGGCTCTTCCAGCTCGTGTTGACGGCTCTCGATCTCGTTTTCCATCATGCCTTCAAGTTCGTGGGCGGCCATGTTGCCGGTACTGATAATGCGCAGGTAATCGGTAATAAAATTCAGCAGATGCTTTGACTTCATCACCGCCGGATAGCGGGTAAAAATCTGGCTGGATTCAGGGTTATCAATATCTTCTTCAATAGCCATCACGCCCTGTTTTCGGGATTTATCGAAAACCTCGTAGAGCAGGCTGAGCAGGTCCATGTAATAAGACTTGTTATAGGGCGAGCCGGTGAGAAGGCGCAGCACGCCGTGAAATACTTCTTTCACCGTGTGCAGGGGATTGGAGATGATAAATGACCCCACAGCGGCACCACCGATGATCAGCACTTCCGTCGGTTGCCAAAGCACCGCCAGGTTACCGCCATGCAGCACATAGCCACCCAGTACGCTGGCAACAACAATTACCGCTCCAATAATCAACAACATGGGATTAGCGCACACCTTTGTTTCGGTTAAGGGGATCGATAATAGCAAGCCTCTGCCATAACCGCGAAGCCCCGAAAGCATTTCTATCAAACGGTTACAATTTGATAAACTCTCACGTTGTTTTACTGCAAGAGATGTTTCGAATGCTCGATAAGCTGTTTGTTTTCAGCCAATACCTGACGCCGCAACTGGCCATTTCCCATCTGGCCGGCCGGCTGGCTGACAGCGCCAGAGCCTCTGGTTTGAGGCACCGGGTCATCAAGTGGTTTATCGGCCGCTACGGCGTAAACATGAACGAGGCCGCCGAGCCGGACTTCACCACCTACCCCACGTTCAACGCGTTTTTCACCCGTGCGTTAAAAGAAGGTGTCCGGCCCATTGCCGGCGGTAATGAAGTTTTTGTCAGCCCGGTGGACGGTACGATCAGCCAGCTTGGGCAGGTCAGTCAGGATCGTGTTTTCCAGGCCAAGGGCCAGTCGTTCAGCCTGCTGGAGCTGTTGGGCGGCAATCCGGAACAGGCTGAGGCCTTTACCGATGGCGAGTTTGCCACCCTTTACCTGTCACCAAGCGACTACCACCGTATTCATATGCCCATGGCCGGCACCCTTCGGGAAATGGTGTATGTCCCCGGCAAGCTGTTCTCGGTGAACCCGACTACGGCCGCGCATGTCCCCAACCTTTTCGCCCGCAACGAACGAGTCGTATGTCTGTTTGACACCGATGCCGGCCCGCTGGCGCTGGTGTTGGTGGGCGCGATGATCGTGGGCAGCGTGGAAACCACCTGGGCCGGCATTATCGCCCCCAACCCGCACCAGGTCAGTCACTGGCAGTATGACGGCGACGACGCGCCGCGCTTTGAAAAAGGTGAGGAAATGGGCCGCTTCCGCCTCGGCTCAACCGTGATCGCGGTCATGCCCCGGGGTGCGGTGCAGTGGAACAAAGAACAGGTCGCGGCTAAAAACGTTCGACTCGGCGAGGCTTTCGGCCAGGTCTCCGCGTCAGGCCCTATCGGCGGGGAAGGCTAACACCTCGTCAATCGAACTGGCGCCGGCTTTCAGCATCAACAGCCGGTCCAGCCCCAGCGCCACGCCGGAGCAGGCCGGCAGACCGGCTTCCAGTGCCGCCAGAAAGCGGCTGTCGATAGGCATCTGCTCTTTGCCGGAAGCCCTGCGCAGGCCGTTATCGGCATCAAACCGGCGTTGCTGCTCTGCCGGATCAGTCAACTCCCAGTAGCCGTTACACAGCTCCAGCCCATTAATGTAAAGCTCGAAACGATGGGCCACCGGATGGCCATCGTCCGTGGACACTCGCGCCAGCGCCGCCTGCGATGCCGGATAACGGGTAATAAACACCGGTCGCTTGCGGCCCAGTTCCGGTTCCACGCGAAAACTCATCACCAGGTCCAGACAGCCATCACGGCCCAGACCCGCCAGTTGTCCAGGCTCCAGCCACTGCTGGCAGTACTGGCCCAGCTCATGGTCGGTAATGGTCATGGGATCAAAGCCGGCGTAGCGCCGAACCGCTTCACGGTACGGCAGCTGATCAGGCTCCGGACATTCAAGCCACGAGCACACCAGCTCGCCCACCTCAGCCATCAGCTGCTGATCGGTAAAGCCTTCCCGATACCATTCGAGCATGGAAAATTCAGGATTATGCCGGCGGCCACGCTCACCCTGGCGGAAGACCCGTGCCACCTGAAAAATCGACCCGGCACCGGCGGCCAGCAGCCGCTTCATGTGGTATTCAGGGGAGGTCTGCAGCCACCAGGAAGGTGACGGCCCTGCGTCAGGAAAAGCCGGAATACCATCCAGATTCACATCCGTCACGCCAAAGCGACCCAGTACCGGGGTCTCCACTTCCATGACCTGCCGGCGCGCAAAAAAGCCGCGCACGTATTGCAGTTGCCGTGCGCGGCTTTTCAGCGTTTCCAGTGAAGCGGTGGGCTGCCAGTCAGAAGCAGACACGTTCAGGTTCGATCAGCTGCTTTTAACACGGCTGACGTACTCGCCAGTACGGGTATCCACCTTCAGCACTTCGCCAATGGTGATAAACAGCGGCACGTTCACCACCGCGCCGGTGGACAGGGTCGCCGGCTTGGAGCCACCCTGGGCAGTATCGCCTTTCATGCCAGGGTCGGTATCCACTACTTCCAGCTCAACAAAGTTCGGCGGGGTGACCGACAAAGGCGCGTCGTTGTACAGAGTGACCGTGTACTTGTCCTGCTCTTTCAGCCACTTGACGGTATCGCCAACAGCCTTTTCACTGGCCGGATACTGCTCGAACGAACCATCGGTCATCATGAAGTACCAGAACTCGCCGTCGGAGTAGAGGTATTCCATTTCCAGCTCAACCACATCGGCCGCTTCGAGGCTTTCACCGGACTTAAAGGTACGCTCCCAGACCCGATTGGTCATCAGGTTGCGCAGTTTCACCCGGTTGAACGCCTGGCCCTTGCCCGGTTTGACGAATTCGTTTTCCAGCATGATGCAGGGATCACCATCCAGCAAAACCTTGAGACCGCCGCGAAATTCGTTGGTAGAATATGAAGCCATGAGATGTTCACCTGACGTAATGTCGTTTAAATTTGAAGGGGCGCTATGATACAGCGAACCCCCGCCCGTATAGAAGCCCGCAATGAACCCGCCGGCAGCGAACCGCGCACCGCCACACTCCATATACCCGAGCCGGAAGCCCGTTGGCAGCGCATCCTGAGCGAATCCATTACCCGGCCGGAACAGCTGCTGGCACGACTGGGCCTACCCGCCGACACCTGGCTGCCGGGCGCGCAGGCCGGGCATAAACTGTTCGATATTCGGGTGCCGGAACCCTTCGTGCAGCGCATGCAACCGGGCAATCCCCACGACCCACTGCTGCGACAAGTGCTGCCCTTGGCCGAAGAAACGGAACAGGCTCCGGGTTTTGTCACCGACCCGCTGGCCGAAGACAACGCCATCGAAACCACCGGTCTGATTCGCAAATACCGCAGCCGGGCGCTGCTGATGGTGACGGGCCAGTGCGCCATCAACTGCCGTTACTGCTTCCGCCGGCATTTCCCCTATGGCGATCACCGGCTAAGCCCGGACGACCGCCAGCAAGTGGTCCAAACTCTGGCCGCCAGCCCGGACATCAATGAAATCATCTTCAGTGGCGGCGACCCCCTGGCTGCCAGCGACAAGCTACTGGCCAAGTGGGCGCAACTGCTGGACGGCATCCCCCACCTTCGCCGGCTGCGGATACATTCGCGGCTGCCGATAGTCATTCCCCAGCGGGTGGATGACTCGCTGCTGGCCTGGCTTTCCGTCAGTCGGCTGCAGACCATACTGGTGGTTCACGTCAATCATCCGGCCGAAATCGACGAGGCCACCCGCGCGGCACTGGCGAAACTCCGGGGTGCCGGTGTTACCCTTCTAAATCAGAGCGTGATACTGGGCGGCGTAAACGATGACGAAAAAACATTGATCGAGCTGAGCGAAACCCTGTTCGACGCCGGGGTGATGCCCTACTACCTGCATGCGTTTGACCCGGTACAAGGCGCCCACCATTTTGCCGTGAGTGATGATCGGGCCCGGGCGCTGGTGCGAAACATGATGGAACAATTACCCGGCTTTCTGGTCCCTAGACTGGTACGCGAACTGCCCGGCGAAGCCAGTAAGACGCCGTTGCTGTAAACTGCCGGACAGAGACGACAACTCGCTTTTTATTGGCAATTTGCTATCCTGTTTTCCAATACTAATCAACTAGTACGGCATTCCTTTTTAAGGATTTTCGGATGTTCAAAAACATGAAAAGCCGTCGAACATTGGCGTTAAGACATGGAAGGTAGAACCGAAAAGCCGGATTTGCAGGTGCCCGAACAGAAAGCAGCCAGCCTGTCTTTCTGCGACACCTCATCCAAGGCATTCCGACACTGGGCGGGCCAGCTGCCCATGGTGAATACCGGCGAAGCTTCCCGGCAGCTTTACCATGCCATCCTGGAAATGAATCAGGTATTTCTTGCGCCTCAACAAAGACTGCAGTTGCTGGAAATCATCCGGGATAAAATTCATTTTGTCTGTGAAGAGTTGTCTCGCCATTTTCTGGGAATGGCGATCGCTCTTCCAGAAAAACAACGAAAAATCGCCAATCTGGCACAGGCACTTCAAATACACCTGGCCAATGGCTATAAACTCTGTCTGCTGGAATTTCTCGACAATGGTGGCCCAGCCAAGCAGCGTAAGCTTGTGGCCATGGCTGCCCACCGCATTATTTCCGAGCTGGGTGCCACGATTGTAAGAGCGCACCAGCTGTACTGCCCCAGCCCCCGGCGCAGCTGGCTTGAATGCCACGAACTTTACAAATTCGCCTGGCAACAGGATCTTCTGGAACAAAGCGTGCAGGACAACACGTTAACCCACCTCAATGCCACCAGCATTGGCGCTGATTACAAACGGATTCTGCTGTTGGGCTGCGCCCGCCCCAACCAATTGCGTCAGAGCGAACTTACCCAGGTATACAACCTTTTTGAGACCTGGGCGCAACACGCGCAATGCGGCCCGGAAGCCAACGAAAACAGTCTTTTCGTGGTAAACCCCCAGCAGGACAAACCACCGGTGTACCGCAGCCTTCTAAGCCAGACACCGGAAGAGAGCTGGTACGGGTTTGATACCACGGCCCTGTCTGGCTATCTGTCCGAAGAGCTGCAGACCAGAGGAGACCATCTGCCGGGCACGGATGACGAGCGGGATCTCCCGATCAATATCCCGGGTACCATCAGCGACAATCTGCTGACCCACCTCAGCCAGGCGTTGGGCATTCTGGCCAAACGCAGCTTCAACCGCATCTCCAGTCAGGGTACTCTGGAGCTGTGCGTGGGACTGACCGCCACTCACTATTTTGTCGCCGGCGAGAGAACCTTTTCGGAGTTCCTTGAAGGTAACGAAAGCGATCACCACGAGCAGGAAAACCTGTTCATCAAGAAGGCCAATGCTCCGAAAGATGCCTGGTCACAGGCGCATGACACCGGCCCCAATGATGAACGACTCCACGCCACCGAAACCCCCATCACTTTTCGCAGCGGTTCTGCCAACCAGGCCACCACTGAGACCCGGCGTAATCGCCCGCAATCACATGAAACCAGGCTGATCAATACCAGCCCCGGGGGTTACTGTGTCGCCTGGGAACACAATGTGCCGGCCTCGCTGCAGGCGGGCGAAATTCTGGGTGTACGCGAGCACAAATCACACCCATGGAGCATTGCCGTGGTTCGCTGGCTGCGCCAGATCAAGAACCAGGGAACTCAGCTGGGCATTGAGTTGCTGGCACCCAGTGCCTCGCCCGGTGCTGTCCGGCTCATTCAGAAAGTCGGCCAAAACAGCGAATATCTGCGTGCACTAATGCTGCCGGAAATCAATGTTGTCAATCAGGCGGCAACTCTGGTTACCCCGCGCATGCCATTCCAGACCGGACACCGTATCTCCCTGCTGCACGACGGCTGTGAAGATCACGCCCAACTGCTGAAAAAAGTGTCTGCGACCGGCAGTGTCAGCCAGTTCGAGCTTAAATTGTTCAACTCTCAGCCTCTGGCTTCCAGCACGGATGATCGTAAAACCTCGCCGGGCCACCCTACCACGGACGACGAGTTCGACTCTTTATGGCCATCCCTGTGACCTGGCCGGTTGTTATCCGCAGCCGTGCGCTGCATTATGAGACCAATAATTTTTGACCGGATAGAGCTGGCAACAAGTGCCAGCGATCTGGCTAACGGGCACCACGAGACCTCTTTGGAATGCAGAAAAACAACACCACCGTACACCTGCTAATTCTCGACCCCTCGCAAAACGATGCTGAATCGGTTGTCAGTCTATTGCGAAATGCAGGTCGGGCGACCCGGGCACACCGGATCACCTCGGGGGAAGATCTGGAAGAGGCCCTGAAGACATCCACCTGGGATCTGTTGCTGGCCCGGGACGTAGAACAGGAATTCGGCCCGGATGACGCCCTGGCCACGATCAAGCGCATGGACAAGGATATTCCTTTTATTCTGCTGACCGGGGAAGCCGACCGTGAACGTACAGTCAGCATCCTGCGCGCCGGTGCTCAGGATGCGCTGCCGTTCGACTATTCCGATTTACTGATTCTGGTAGCCAAAAGGGAGCTGGCCGCGCTCTACGAGCGCCGTCGCCGTCGCATACTCGAATCCCACCTGCGCGAGGCCGAGCAACGCTGCCAGCTGCTGTTGGAAAGTTCAAAAGATGCCATTGCCTACATCAACGACGGCATGCACATTTACGCCAACCAGTCCTACATGGAACTGCTGGGCTACGACGACATCGATGAACTGATCTGCATTCCGGTACTGGACACCCTGACCCCCGACAGTCAGGAAAAATACAAGGAATTCATGAAAGTCTTCGCCCACAAGGGTGAAGATGGCATGACTCTCAACTGCACCGCCCGGCGCAGCGATGACCAGGAACTGGATGTCACCATGTCGGTTTCCGCCGCCACCTTCGATGGCGAAGCCTGCACCCAGATTGTTCTGCAACCCGAGCACTCCGATGCCGAGCTGGAAGAAAAGTTACAGGAAATCAGCAACCAGGACCTGCTCACCGGGCTGTACAACCGCCAATACCTGATGAGTGCGCTTGGCCGCGCAGTAGCCGAAGCCGGCAAAAACAACCAGACCGGAGCCATTGCCTACATTGCTCTGGATAACTTCCTTGCGATGAAAACTCGCATCGGCATTGCCGGTGCCGACCTGCTGCTGGGTGACCTGGCCAGTCTTCTGAAAGAACATACAAGCGAAGGCGTCACCCTGGCACGGCTAAGCGACGATGCCTTCTGCATGATGTGCCTGCCCTGCGACGAAAAAACCATGGAGCAGCAGTGCCAGGGCATTCGCAAAGCCGTGGAAGACCACCTGTTCGACATAAACGGCCAGACGGTTCCCCTAACGGTTTCCATCGGCATTGCGGCCATTACAGAAAACTCTCCCAAAGCCGAAGACCTGATGGGTCGAGCACACACGGCTTCCTCAGATGTGAAAAAACAGGCAGACCATGGTGAGGGCAATGGAGTCCAGGTCTACAATCCGGCCGATTATGAAACTCTGGACAGCGGCAATTCCGCTGAAGCGATCCAGCGGGCGCTGGATGAAAACCGGTTCCGCTTGCTCTTCCAGCCAGTCATTAACCTTCGTGGCGAAGACGAAGAGCACTACGAAGCCTTCGTGCGCATGCTCGATAAGGACAACAACGAAATATCACCCTACGATTTTCTGCCGCCGGTCGGGCCCACGGACACTACCATCAAGATCGACCGCTGGGTGATCCTGCAGACCATCAAACAACTGGCCAGCCACCGTTCCCGCGGGCACGATACCCGCATGTTCCTGAGCGTGACCGCCGAAACCCTGCAGGACAAGACCTTCACGCCTTGGTTGAGCGTGGCTCTGAAGGCTGCACGGCTGCCGGGTGACTCACTGATCTTCCAGATGCGCGAAGGCGATGCCACCAACCACATGAAACAGGCCAGGGAGTTCACCAAGGCGGTGCACCAGTTGCGTTGCAAGGTGTCGATCTCCCAGTTTGGCTGCGCGCTCAATCCGTTCAACACGCTCAAGCACATTGAGGCGGATTACGTGAAAATCGACGGCTCGTTCACCGAAGAAATCCAGAAAAACAGCGAAGCCAAGGAGCAGGTCAAGGAGATGGTCAAGAGTCTGCAGAATGCCGGCAAGCTGACCATTATTCCGCTGGTGGAAAACGCCGGCGTGCTGGCGACACTCTGGCAGGCTGGCGTGAACTACATCCAGGGCTATTACCTTCAGGCGCCGGTGCCGGAAATGAATCACGATTTCACCGAAAACTAACGGCCGGGCCAGCCCCACAGCCACAAAAAAGGCGAGCTTCCCGCAGCTCGCCTTTTTTGTGTTCGCCGCTGCGATGGACAGCGCCTACAAATGCAGGCTGGTTTCGCTCTGGCGGAAGCCGATCAGATACAGGATGGCATCCAGCCCCAGCGTGGAGATGGAATGGCGCGCCGATTCCTTGACCAGCGGCTTGGCCCGGAACGCCACGCCCAGGCCGGCCTGGCTCAGCATGGGTAGATCGTTGGCGCCATCGCCTACGGCAATCACCTGCTCCCGGGAAATGTGCTCCTTGTCGGCAATTTCCAGTAACAGTTCCGCCTTGCGCTGACCATCAACAATCTGGCCTTTCACCTCGCCGGTCACCTTGCCGTCAACAATTTCCAGCTCATTGGCGTACACATAATCGATGCCCAGCTTACGCTGCAAGTGGCGGGCGAAATAGGTAAAACCACCGGACAGAATGGCCGTGCGATACCCCAGGGTCTGCAGACTGCGAATCAGGTGCTCGGCGCCTTCGGTCAGCCGCAGGCGCTGGGCAATGCCTTCCAGCACCGACTCATCCAGCCCCTTCAACAACGCCAGGCGCTCGGCAAAGCTCTGGCTGAAATCCAGCTCGCCCTGCATGGCCCGCTCGGTGATTTCCGCCACCTGGTCACCCACACCAGCCTCGTGGGCCAGCTCGTCGATCACTTCCGCTTCGATCAGGGTGGAGTCCATGTCAAACACCACCAACCGGCGGTTGCGCCGGAAAATGGAATCCTCCTGGAACGCGATATCCACGTTCATCTCGCCGGCAATATGCAGGAAGTCGGCCCGAAGCTGCTCCAGGTCTGTCGGCGTGCCTCGCACGGAAAACTCCACGCAGGCGATTCGGTTATCCGTTGGGTTCAGCGAGGGGCGAGCCGACAACCGGGTGATGTTATCGATATTCAGCCCGTGGCGGGCGGTAATGGCCGACACCCGGGCAATCTGCTCGGCTTTGATATCCCGGGACAACAGGGTAACGATGTAACAAGCGCGGTTTCGCCCGGCCGCCCACGCCTGGTATTCCTGCTCGGTGATGGGGGCAAAACGCACCTGCAAATCCAGGGCGTGCAGGCGGAACAGTAGATCCCGAATCACCGGTGACGAGCGGGATTCGTCCGGGATTTCGATCAGGATGCCCCAGGTCAGGTGGTCGTGAATCACCGCCTGGCCGATGTCCAGAATACGGACCTCGTATTGCCCCATAATGCCGGTAATTTCCGAGGTCAGCCCGGGCTTGTCGCGCCCGGACACGTTAATCAATACCAGTTCACTCACTGTCCTCGTTCTCCTGTTCCTGCGCCCGGGCGGCGGAAGGGGTTACCACAATCTCGTCTACCCGCTGCAAACCACGTGGCAGCTTGTGCCCGCGCCGGCCGCGGTCACCGATGTAGTGTTCCAGATCGGCAAAGCGTAAACCCAGCTTGCGCTTGCCGGCGCGAATTTCCAGCTGATCTTCCTGGCCAAATACCGCCAGCGCCACCACGAACTCCTCCCGGCTCTGTACTCGTGCCGAGGGAATACTCAGCATCTTGTTGCCCTTGCCTTTCGCCAGCTCCGGCAACTCAGTCAGCGGGAACACCAGCATGCGACCTTCATTCGAGACAGCCGCAATGTAAAGCGTGGAGGCGGTTTCCGGCACCATCACCGGCGACATCAACTCTGCCCCCTTGGGCACGGTCACCATGGACTTGCCCGCCCGGTTCTTGCTGATCATGTTATTCAGTTCTGTCACAAAACCATAGCCGGCGTCGGTGGCCAACAATACCTTGTTGTCCGGCTTGCCGGTCACCAGACCGGCAAAAGTAGCGCCTGAAGGCGGGTTGATGCGGCCGGTCAGCGGCTCACCCTGGCCCCTGGCCGAGGGCAGAGAATGCGCCATCAAGGCATAGGCCCGGCCCGTGGAGTCCAGGAAAATCGCTTGCTGGTTATTGCGACCGCGCGCTGCCAGGGCGAAGCGATCACCGGCCTTATAGTTGAGGCCCGTCGGGTCAATGTCGTGACCCTTGGCCGCGCGCACCCAGCCTTTTTCCGACAGAACAATGGTGACCGGGTCATTGGAGACCAGATCGGTTTCGCTGAAGGCCCGTGCTTCTTCACGCTCGACAATGGGTGAACGGCGGTCGTCACCGAAAGCCTCGGCATCCCGCTCCAGTTCGCTCTTGATCAGCTCGCGCAGGCGATCTTCGGACCCCAGGATGGATTGCAGCTCATCGCGCTCGGCGGACAACTCGTCCTGCTCACCGCGAATCTTCATTTCTTCCAGCTTGGCCAGATGGCGCAGTTTCAGCTCGAGGATGGCCTCGGCCTGCTCCGGCGAGAGCCCGAAGCGGCGAATCAGCTCGTCCTTGGGCTTATCCTCGTAACGGATGACCTCAATCACCTCATCCAGATTCAGGTAAGCCACCAGCAGGCCTTCGAGAATGTGTAGCCTTGCCAGTACCTTGTCCAGACGATATTGCAACCGGCGGGTAACGGTGGTTTTACGGAACGCCAGCCACTCGGTAAGAATCTCCGCCAGACCTTTCACCCCGGGCCGGCCATCATTACCGATCATATTGAGGTTCACCCGGTAGGTTCTCGCAAGATCGGTACTGTCGAACAGGTGCGCCATCAACCCTTCCAGATCCACCCGGTTGGAGCGGGGTACAATCACCAGACGGGTCGGGTTTTCGTGATCGGATTCATCCCGCAGGTCCGCCACCATCGGCAGTTTTTTGGTCTGCATCTGCTGGGCAATCTGCTCCAGCACCCGGTTACCGGACACCTGATGCGGCAGGTCGGTGACGACGATTTCGCCGCTTTCCCGCACCCAACGTGCCCGCATGCGCAGCGAGCCCCGGCCGGTCTGGTACATTTTGCGTAGATCGGCCCGGGGCGTGATGATTTCCGCCCGGGTCGGGAAGTCTGGCCCCTTGATGTGTTCGCACAGCTGGTCCACCGAGGCCTCGGGCTCGTCCAGCATGCGCACACAGGCGGCTGTCACTTCCCTCACGTTATGGGGAGGGATGTCGGTGGCCATGCCCACGGCAATGCCGGTGGTGCCGTTCAGCAATACATGGGGCAGCCGGGCCGGCAGTACCGAAGGCTCTTCCATGGTGCCATCAAAGTTTGGCACCCAGTCCACCGTGCCCTGACCCAACTCGCCCAACAGAACCTCGGCAAAAGGCGCCAGCCGGGATTCGGTATAACGCATGGCGGCAAAGGATTTGGGGTCGTCCGGCGAGCCCCAGTTACCCTGGCCATCCACCAGCGGATAGCGGTAGGAGAACGGCTGAGCCATCAGCACCATGGCTTCGTAGCAGGCGCTGTCGCCGTGGGGGTGGAATTTACCCAGCACATCGCCCACGGTGCGGGCGGATTTCTTGTACTTGGAGGTGGACTTGAGGCCCAGCTCCGACATGGCGTAGACAATACGACGCTGGACCGGCTTCAGGCCGTCGCCGACGTTCGGCAATGCCCTGTCCAGGATGACGTACATGGAATAATCAAGGTAGGCCTTCTCGGTGTAATCCCGTAACGAGACCCGTTCGAAACCTTCATCCGTTGTCTGAAACTCTGGCATGGATGCCCCTTTGCCTTGAATGCCTGACGTGAAATGTGGCGCACTATGCTACGCTTCTTCCGCCGACGGGTGCCGGCTTTTGAAGCGCACCATTATATGGACGCCGGGCCGGATACACCAATTTCCAATAGCGGAATTCCCGAATGGAGCAAATTCCGGGCGCACCGTACTCTGCGATGACGTAATCAGAACGCCGTTTTATTTCTCGGATGAGCGGAAACCTATGAAACCCATATTCAAAGCTTGCGGGCATGCCATGATCACTGCGGTGGTTAACGCCTTTTTGGCAGTTGCTCTGATGCTCATGGTGGAATTTGCCATCAGCGGCACATTCCAGGTAGCCGAGCCTTACTTATGGGCAGGATTCCTGATCTGGATTGTCATTTTTGGCGGGCAATTCCTCCGTCAGCGGCATTTGTGCCGCTGCGCGGAACAAAACGGTGATACCCAGAAAGGGTAAACACCGTTTATGACATATTGATTACTGTTTGATACCTTCCACGGAAATTTCCAGCTCCACCACTTCAGACGCCGGCCCCAAATCCATCGGGATGCCAAAATCTTTCAGGCGCAGCTCGGTTTCAGCTTCGAAACCCATGCGGTAGCCACCCCAGGGGTCTTCACCATGGCCCAGCAGCTCGGCATCCAGGGTCACTTCCCGGGTAACGCCGCGCAGGGTCAGATCACCGATGATGTCGGCTTCATCACTGTCATCATCCAGCACAATGCGCTTGCTCTTGAAGGTGGCTTCCGGAAACTCTCCCACGTGCAGAAAGTCTTCACTGCGCAGGTGTTTGTCACGTTCCGCATGGTTGGAATCCACGCTGGCCGGGTCAATGGTGACTGTCACAGAACTGTTTTCCGGGTTCTCGGCATCGTAGACAAACTCACCGTCAAAGTCGTTAAAACGGCCGTACAGCCAGCTGTAACCCAGGTGTGAAATCTTGAAGGTGATGAACTGGTGGGCCCCTTCGTTATCGAACGCGTAGGTGCCACTGTGGTTGTCCGCATGGGCACCACCAGCGAGGGCCAGGGATACTGCGGAGGCGAGTAGTACTTTTTTCATGGTTTTCTCCTTTTTGCTCGTTAGTCAGAGTCAGGTATTCAATGGCTTAGCCGCTCAGGGCTGTTTGCCCAGCATGCGGCGCAAGGTGTCGTCCCGATCAATCAGGTGATGCTTGAGCGCGGCCAGTGCGTGCACTCCGGCCAGCGCCACCAGCGCCCAGGTGGCCCAGTAATGGATACTGCCGACAACATCCTCCATACCCTTGATTTGCCCGGTGACCGAAGGCACTTCAAACCAGCCAAACACCTGAATTGAAGAGCCGTCGGCAGTGGTAATCAGATAGCCGCTGATCATGGCCACAAACATCAGTACATACAGCAGAAAGTGGGCCAGGTGCGCCGAGACCACTTCCCAACGCTTGTGGTTCGGCAATGGCCGGGGCGAGGGATTGACCCACCGCCAGACCAGGCGCAACACCACCACAGCAAACAGCAGCACACCGATGCTGCGATGGATGTCCGGGGCCCGGCGATACCAGTCGTCGTAGTAAGACAACTCCACCATCCAAAACCCCAGGGAAAACAGGCCAATCACGGCAACCGCCACCAACCAGTGCAGAACAATGGCCAGCCAGCCATACCCTTGCTGTGAATTCCCGAGAGCCATGCCTGTAAATCCTCCCGTGACCGGCAGTTATCGAGTAATGAATTGAGAGAAGTGTAGATGGGGGATAACCGACATAAAACCAGAATGTTTTGGCGACCAATATCAGTTTTTTTGATCAACCAGTTGTGCGGCTCAAAAGGCCTGCGCCAGCTTCTGCCGCCATGTTTCGGAGTACCCGTATGCGCTATTACGGATTGCCGGAATTCATCAGCGATATAGAATTAACCCATAAATTAATCAGCGCTCCGAAAGGGGTTACAGACCAAGAGGTAGAGACATGGAACTGGAATTCGACGAATCCGTTGCCGTACCGAGCAATAACTAAGATTGCCCGCACGACTTAAAAAATCCCCCGGCCCACCGGGGGATTTTTGTATCCAGCCACCGCAATATCTCCACAGCCAATAACGAATGAGTGGAAATACCAGCCGTTTTTTGGCACTCTGCAGTCCTTAGCCAGACAACCCCGATCTCGCCTATGTCCCGTCGCCTTCCCGATTATATTCCGGCTTCCGAAGTTGAGCTGCTGTCACCGATGCTCAATCAGGAGAGTAACGGCTGGACGGCCGATTTCCGCGGACTCACTCTGCGCACGGCTCTGCAACCCATCTACAGCCTGTCGCACAAGCGCACCATCGGCTACGAGGCGTTAATCCGGGCATTTGACCACGAACAGTGCCAGGTCTCTCCCCTGCATTTGTTTGATCTGCCAGACTCACACGCTGAAAACCTGCTGCTCGACCGGCTCTGCCGCTATCTACACATCCGCAACTACAGCGGCATCAAGGACCAGCTGAACTGGTTGTTCCTGAATGTATCGCCCCAGGTGATCACCAAAGGCAGTCAGCAGGATTCGTTTTTCGGCCAGCTGCTGGAAAAAACCACCCTGCCACCGCACCGCATCGTCATCGAAATTGTTGAACAGCCCACTGACGACGCCGAACGTCTGCGAGAAACGGTAGCCTATTACCGGGAGCTGGGCTGTCTGATCGCCATTGATGATTTCGGCGCCGGCCATTCCAATTTCGAACGCATCTGGAACCTGTCGCCGGATATCGTCAAGCTGGACCGGGCTCTGCTGACCCGCGCCACCGAAGACCGCAAGGCCCGCCAGATTCTTAACGGCATGGTGTCCTTGCTGCATCAGTCCGGTTGCCTGGTACTGCTGGAAGGTGTGGAAACGCGGGATCAGGCGATGATCGCCATCGATGCCGGTGTGGATTTCGTGCAGGGGTTCTACTTCCGCAAGCCATCAATGGATCTTGAAGGCCTGCCCCGGGCGCAAACCGACCTGGACGAACTGCTGGAAGAGTACAAATACTACAAGCAACTGATTCGCGATCCGGACCAGCAGGTAGCCCAGTTCTTCTCCGCGCCTTTCCGCCAAACCGTAGCCCGGCTACAGGATAACGCCGGCATGGAGCAGGCGTGCACGGAGTTGCTCAAGCACCCGACGGTGTCCCGCTGCTATCTAGTCAACAGCAACGGCATCCAGATTGAAGACACACTGGTATCGGATTTCGTGGAGCGCAATCAGGACCCCCGCTACCGCCCGCTGGAAAGCACCGCCAGTGCCGACTGGTTCCGCCAGCAGTACCTGCGCCAGGCCCTGGCCGAACCCGACACCCTGCACGTCACTGCTCCTTACCTGTGCGTGACCGGCGCCTACATGTGCGTGACCCTGTCACTGGCCTACCAGCACAACGACGAAACCCGGGTGCTGTGCTGCGATATCCTGGCCAACCATCCGGCAGCAACGGACACCCGATAAGCCCGGCACCCGCCGCCTGCCCGATAACCCCCACTTACACCTCGATATCAGCCATGTTGCCGTAGGTTTCCAGCCAGGCACGGCGATCGGACGCCCGTTTCTTGCCCAGCAACATGTCCATGCGCTCGTCGGTATCGTCGCCCTCTTCCAGAGTGAGCATCACCAACCGGCGAGTGTCCGGTGCCATGGTGGTTTCGCGTAACTGCAGCGGGTTCATCTCGCCCAGGCCCTTGAAGCGGGTCACCTGAATTTTGCCACGACGCTTTTCGGCCGCCAGGCGGTCAACAATGCCCTGCTTTTCATGCTCGTCCAGGGCGTAGAAGGTTTCCTTGCCCAGATCCACCCGATACAGCGGGGGCATGGCCACAAACACGTGGCCGGCGGCCACCAATGGCCGGAAATGTTTCACGAACAATGCACACAGCAAGGTGGCGATGTGCAAGCCGTCAGAGTCCGCATCCGCCAGAATACAGATCTTGTTGTAACGCAAACCTTCGAATTTATCGGACCCCGGGTCCACGCCGATGGCCACGGCAATGTCGTGCACTTCCTGGGACGCCAGAATTTCGCCGGACTCCACTTCCCAGGTGTTCAGGATCTTGCCCCGCAGCGGCATCACCGCCTGGAATTCCCGGTCCCGCGCCTGTTTGGCGGAGCCGCCGGCTGAATCCCCTTCCACCAGAAACAGCTCGGAACGGTTGGCATCGCCGCCAGAGCAGTCCGCCAGCTTGCCGGGCAAGGCCGGCCCGGAGGTCACCTTTTTGCGGGCCACTTTCTTACTGGCGCGCAACCGACGCTGGGCATTGCTGATGAACAAATCCGCCAGCACCTCGGCAATGTCGGTATGCTGGTTCAGCCACAGGCTGAAGGCGTCTTTTACTACGCCGGAAACAAACGCTGCAGCCTCCCGCGACGACAGCCGCTCTTTGGTCTGGCCGGAAAACTGGGGCTCCTGCATCTTGAACGACAGCACGTAGGCCGCCCGCTCCCAGATATCTTCCGGCGAGAGTTTAACCCCTCGCGGCAGCAGGTTGCGGAATTCACAGAACTCACGCATCGCTTCCAGCAAACCGGTGCGCAGGCCGTTCACGTGAGTGCCGCCCTGGGCGGTGGGAATCAGATTCACGTAGCTTTCCTGCACCGCATCGCCACCTTCCGGCAGCCACTGGATGGCCCAGTCCACCGCCTCACTATTGCCGGAGAAACTGCCGGTGAATGGCTCCAGAGGCACGGCTTCAATATCCGCCAGGGCGGTGCGCAGGTAATCCCGCAGCCCCTCCTCATAACACCACTCGTCTTTCTCACCGGTCTTTTCCTGCACGAAAGTGACCGTCAGCCCCGGGCACAGCACCGCCTTGGCGCGCAAATTGTGGCGCAAACGACTGACCGAAAAGTTGGGGCTGTCGAAGTAGCTGATATCCGGCGTGAATTTCAGGCAAGTGCCGGTGTTGCGCTTGCCGACAGTATCAACCACTTCCAGATCAGAAGACTTGTAGCCATTGGCAAACGTCATCCGGTGTACCTGACCGCCACGCTTGATGGTGACTTCCAGATGGGTCGACAGGGCATTGACCACGGATACCCCGACGCCGTGCAAACCACCGGAGAAATTGTAATTGCCCTGGGAAAACTTGCCGCCCGCATGCAGCCGAGACAGGATCAGCTCGACACCAGGTACACCATGTTCCGGGTGTATATCCACCGGCATGCCCCGGCCATCATCTTCCACACTCAGGGAGTTATCGCTGTGCAACACCACGTCAATGCGCCGGGCGTGGCCGGCCAGGGCCTCATCGACACTGTTATCAATCACTTCCTGAGCCAGGTGGTTGGGCCGTGAGGTGTCGGTGTACATGCCCGGGCGTTTGCGAACCGGGTCCAGACCACTCAGAACTTCGATGGCATCGGCGTTGTACTGTTGCTGGCTCATAGGTGGGGCACGGCTCCGCGTTGAATGGTCAAAACAGAGCCATAGCTTAGGGATTCACGCTGAAAGATCAACGGTTGTTTGTCGCCAACGTGGCAGCGGTCACCCGGAGACTAATTACCGGGTCGAGGCCGGGCGACTGACCACAGGCTGTGGCCCCAGACCGGTAACGGTCAGCTTACGCCAATCCGCCGGTTGGATGGCCAGAACCGCGCAGGGCGAGGTTAACACCTGCGCCGTGGCCATGCCTGGCGCAGGCTCCCGACGCTTCACGGAAATGGCCAACGTGCCATCGCTGGCGGAAAAGCCATCCAGGGTGACACTGTAGCCAGCGCCAGGCTTTTGGCCAAGCGTGACAAACACCAGACTCTCGCGGGACAAGTCCACTGAACGAACCAGTTCAGTGGCCATGTTCTGACCGGCCACAGCCAATAACTGGTCACGCTTCGCCTCTGAGCGCACCCAAGCCACTCCGGGGCCGGTCAGGGCGCAATGTGCCGACTGGGTTACCTGCCGGACTTCTGGAGCGCCGGGCTCCGGTGGTTGTTCAACCTTGCCGGCCGAGCTGCAGCCGGCGACAACAAGAGGCAAAACCAACGGCAGTACCGACAAACGCAGCCGCTTGCCGAAAACGTGGCGACCAGACATCGATTTTTCGCTCCTTAAAATCAAGGGTTTGAAACAAGCCAAGTCTACCACTTTCCCGTTCCGGCAGATTGATACGCGCCATCTCTTGGCGACAGATCCCTCAAGCGGTACCATTGCCGTTTTTTCACGCAGTTCGATTTTCCAGACACACAGACCCCCACACTCCAACCCCAGCATCCTGCGAGGCAGACCTCCGGCATGCTTGACCGCGTGTTTGATCTCGATGCCCACCGACCCACTGGTCGTTAAGACATAGTTGCGGGCTCCACTGCCTTCCACACCGCGCCCTACCGCGTCGCGCGCGACTCCTGCATTGCTTCTCCAACTGGAAGGGGCGATGTGTGG
>JABXHG010000580.1 GCA_013393545.1 Alteromonadaceae bacterium
CCGAAATACCTCGGCCAGCGCCCACACGAATTACTTGGTTCACTTGTTAAAGAGCGTTGAGCTGCTGCTCAATCGAGGCTGCGTATTCTACATGACGCCTCGTTGTTGTCAACCACTTTTTTGAAGAATTTTTTGAAGCGACTCAAGCGCCTAACAACCAAATCCTTCAAGACCAAAGTGGCCAACCTCCCGAAGAAGCCGCCGTGGCTGACCCCTCAGAAGTGGTGCGCATTCTACAGCGAATTTGCACCCTGTCAACCGCTAATTTAAAGAAAGTGAAAACTCGTTTTCTTCAAACCTTTCAAGCGGTTAACTCGCTCTCAACACCTCCGGAAACCGGTGTGTGCCTCGAGCGAGATGCGCATTCTACAGACCCCTCGTTTCCTGTCAACGACTTTTGAAAAAAAGTTCAAAAAGACTATTAACTGGACAGCATTCAACCAACAACAATGACTTTGGCTATCTTCTTCTTGCCAGCCTGGATAACACACTCGTCTCCAGCCACAAACATGCGATTACCTTCCAGCTGCTGCCCATCTATATAGACAGCACCGCGCTTAAGCACATCTTTGGCCGCGGCACCGTTCTTCACCAGGCCCGCCAGCCGAAGTACCGTAGCGGTTGGCAATTCCGCCTGGCCATCCAATGCCACCTCAACTTCCGGCACGTTGTCCGGAATCTCGCCCAGGGCTACGCGGTTGCCTGCGGATTTATGGGCACTCTTTGCCGCCTCTTCATCATGGAATCGGGTAATAAGCTCTTCGGCCAGGATCTTTTTAAAGTCCTGCGGATTAGCGCCACCTTCTACCTGAGACCGGAATTCGGCGATTTCCGCCAGCGGCCTAAAGCTCAGCAACTCAAAGTAGCGCCACAGCAGATCGTCCGGCATGGAAAGCAGCTTGGTGTACATTTCACCCGGCGAGTCACTGACACCAACATAATTGCCCAAAGACTTGGACATCTTCTGAACACCATCCAGACCTTCCAGAATGGGCACCGTAATGATGGCCTGTGGCTTTTGATCATAATGCTTCTGAAGAATACGGCCCATCAACAGATTGAACTTCTGATCCGTGCCGCCAAGCTCCACGTCTGCCTCAAGGGCCACGGAGTCGTAACCCTGAACCAGAGGGTAAAGAAACTCGTGGATCGCAATCGGCTGTTCCGCTCGATAGCGCTTGGTGAAATCGTCGCGCTCAAGCATTCGAGCGACGGTGTACTGGCCAGCCAGACGAATCATGTCTGCCGCACCCAGCTTGTTCATCCAGTCGGAGTTGAACACCACGCGGGTTTTTGCCGGATCCAGAATCTTGAACACCTGCTCTTTATAGGTGATCGCGTTTTGCTTCACCTCTTCTTCGGTCAATGGCGGACGAGTGGCGCTTTTACCAGTGGGATCCCCAATCATGCCGGTAAAATCACCAATCAGGAAAATCACCTGGTGTCCGAGATCCTGAAACTGCCGCAGCTTGTTGATCAACACGGTGTGCCCCAAATGAAGATCCGGTGCAGTGGGATCAAATCCCGCCTTGATGCGCAGCGGCCGGCCTTCTTTCAACTTCTCGACCAGATCCTCTTCAGGTATCAGCTCGTCGATACCCCGTTTGATGATCGCCAGCGCTTCATCGATAGATGCCATGAACGTGTTTCCCTCGTTGTTCCCGTCAGCCTGAACCGATGCGCAAATTTGCGAAACAAGACCGCGCACACCGGCCAACTCCAGGTAAAGTGTGAGTGGCCAGCTACTGGCCGAGCGAATAAGATAAGGCGCGGGATTATAGCAGTCTCCGCCAGACTTGTTCGACCGCCAGCGCAGCCGACTGTAATGTTGAAGTCTGTCCTGAATTTGTCATATACGGTAGTCTGGTAGTCTACAATTAAACAGGTGTGTTAACCAAGTCCCACAACCTGTTGGTATATCGATCAAAAATGGGTGAGCCCCGTGCTTAAGAACTTTTCCAAGACACACATTACGCTGGCAGCAGCGGCCACCGCCATTATTGGCACCGCCGTACTGATGAGCCCTAGCTCCGATGTTGAAGCCAAGCGCATGTCCTACGCCATTGAGCTGGACGGGAACGGCGCCATTCAGGCCGACCAATTGCCGGCACTGGACGACGACGGCAAGCAACCCAGCCGGGGCTCTGATAAAGCCGAAAGCATCGACGGGCAGCCGTCAAACTCTGCAAAGGTCACCGCCAACCAGGTGCCATCAGAGCCACCCCGGCCAAAGATCGACTGGCACCAGTTTGAAATCGCCTCCGGAGACACGCTTTCCTCATTATTCAAAAAGGCCGGCTTTAATGATGGCATCATGCTGTCGGTGATCCATGGAGACGGGGATGCCGAGAAGCTGCAAAGACTGTATGCGGGCGAAACCATCCGTTTCGGCATCAACAAGGACGGCGAGCTTGCAGCTATCGAACTGCAACGCAGCCTGCTTGAGTCGTTGAAGATCAGTCGCAACGAAGAGGGCTATACCGGCGAAACGGTTATCCGCGAGCCGAAAATTCGCCCTGCATTCGCCTCCGGCGTTATTGATGGTTCGCTGTACCTGGCTGCCAAGGACGCCGGCCTGAACGATCGCCTGGCCATGGAAATGGCGGGCATCTTCGGATGGGAAGTGGACTTCGTTTACGATGTACGCAAGGGCGACCGCTTTGAAGTCGTCTATGAAGAGCTGTATCTGGACGGCAAGAAGTTCAAAACCGGCCAGATTCTGTCCGCCCGCTTTATCAACCGTGACAGCGAGCACGTCGCTCTTCTTTATACTGACAGCCATGGTGAATCCGACTATTACACACCGGACGGCAAAAGCATGCGCAAGGCCTTCTTGCGGGTTCCCATTAATGCCCGGGTGTCATCTCCGTTCAACCTGCAGCGCCGTCACCCGGTTCTGGACGTGGTTCGCCCACACGAGGGCACGGATTACGCCGCGCCTCCTGGCACTCCGATCAAGGCGGCCGGCAGTGGCCGGGTGAAATTTTCCGGCTGGAAAGGTGGTTATGGCCGCACCGTGGTTCTGCAGCATGGCGACAACATCACTACCCTCTATGCCCACATGCGGGGCATTGCCAGAGGCATCAAAAACGGCACACGAGTGAAGCAGGGCCAAACCATCGGTTATCTGGGCTCATCTGGTATGGTTACTGGTCCACACCTGCACTATGAATTCCGGGTGAAAGGCGTGGCCAAAAACTCCCGCACCGTGAAGCTGCCAGACGCAAAGCCCATTCCTTCTTCGGAAATGGCTCGCTTCAAACAGGCCACTAACCAGCGGCTGGCACAGTTCAACGTGTTCCGCGAGAACACCCAGCAACTGGCACTGGCTGAAGGCGAATGACACAAGCCCGCCTTTGGCTGGGCCTGATGTCCGGCACCAGCATGGATGCGGTCGACGCCGTACTGGTTCACTTTGGCGACAAGCAGCTATCGATAAAAAGCAGCCTGTCGCTGCCCTACCCGGAACAGCTGCGTTCGCGTTTGCTGAACGCCATTCGCAATCACGCCGATCCCGACGAGCTGGGTGAACTCGATACCCTGACCGGCCAGCACTTTGCCCGTGCCGCGAATCAGTTAATCGACGCCTCGGGAGTGGAGCGACACGCCATCCACGCGATTGGCAGCCATGGTCAGACCATCCGCCACCAACCCACCGGCAACGCTCCCTTTTCCCTGCAGATCGGCTGCCCGGCAACCATTGCCGAAGCCACCGGCCTAACGACAGTCGCGGACTTCCGTCGCCGTGATCTTGCGGCCGGCGGGCAAGGTGCACCATTGGTCCCGGCTTTTCATCAATGGCTGTTCCGGTCGAACGCACAAAACCGTTGCATCCTGAACCTGGGCGGCATAGCCAACCTGACCTGGCTACCGTCGGACAGCTGTCAGGCGGTCACCGGCTTCGACACCGGTCCGGCCAATGCGCTGGTGGATGCCTGGTGCTACGACCAGACCGGCAAGCATTACGATGAGAATGGTCAGTGGGCCAGTGAAGGGCATATCCATGAGGCATTACTCGATGATCTGCAGTCCGATGCCTACTTCGTAAAACCACCCCCCAAAAGCACGGGCAAGGAACGCTTCAACCTGGACTGGATTAACACCCACCTGCAACGGTTTGATGAGGTGCCGGCGGAAGATGTGCAGCGAACACTTCTGCAGCTTGCCGCCAGTTCCATTGCCAGCCAACTGCCCGACCGGTCTTCCGATCTGACGGTTTACGCCTGTGGCGGTGGCACCCTCAACCCGTTATTGATGAAAGAGCTGAGCGAACAGCTGCAGCCGGCTACGCTGACTACAACCGCAGAGATTGGTCTGGACCCGCAATGGGTGGAACCGGTGGCCTTTGCCTGGCTTGCCCGGCAAACATTGGCAGGGCTGACGGGCAACCTACCGGCGGTGACAGGGGCAAGAGGGGAACGAATACTGGGCGCCGTTTACCCGGCCTGAGGCCGGGACTTGCGGGAGATTAGATAGAGAAGGAGCTGCCACAGCCACAGGTGGCCGTTGCGTTTGGATTCTGCACCACAAACTGGGAGCCCTGCAGGCCTTCCTGGTAATCAATGGTGGCGCCTACGAGGTACTGGTAGCTCATGGCGTCCACCAGCAATTTGACACCGTCTCGCTCGATCACGGTGTCGTCTTCTTCCTGGTTATCGTCGAAAGAGAAGCCGTACTGAAATCCGGAACACCCGCCGCCTGTCACAAACACCCGCAGCTTGAGGTCCGGATTGCCTTCTTCTTCCACCAGTTCTCGTACTTTGGCAACGGCGTTATCGCTGAAGAAGAACGGCGCCGCCATTTGTTGCTGCACTACACTCAAGTTTCGCCTCCGGCAGGTTTGATCTGATGCTGATTATGGTATTCCTGACTAAAACAATCAACTATTCGATTGCCCGGCCGCCAAAAGTTCAGACCATCTCCAGCTCCGATCCAATAATTTTTCTCCGCGACTGCGCGCCGTCACCTGCATGCGCACCTGAGCGGGGGTGAACCCTTCCGGCAATTTCAGGCGGCCATCGATGGCCTGGAAGTAGCGGAAACGGTATTCAATGCCGTCTTTTTCTACATTATCCGCCAGCTCGTGCAACGCCAGAGTATCCGCACTATCAGGATGCTCTCCGGAATCGGAACCGCCTGGCTCATCAGGGCTCACTTCCGAAGCACCGGAAAAGGTAATCCGAATTCGCCCGGACAGAAACCGGTCATTATTACCCACCTGGGTGACCATCAAAGAGTAGTGGTAAACACCAGACTCGGGTGCCGAGTTCAGGCGAAAGCTGTCCACCCGGAAGCCCTTTTCCGTTTCCGACGGCGCCATGATGCTGCGATAAAAACCAAGATCGGATTCCAGAGCAGCATTGCGTTGCTCCAGGCCGGCAATGGTGGAGCGGGCCTCGTTCAACGCCTGGCTATCGACCGCCACTTCGCTTTCGAGCCGGGCCAATTCCAGGCGAGCCTGATAATTGCGGTCCCGCAACTCCGACACTTCCCGCAACAGCCGCTCGTTATCGGATTCCTGCGCCACCAGCCGGCGCTGGGCATCCTGCAAACCGGCTCCATAACCCACCATACCGGCGGCCAACACGCCCGCCGTCAGCCACAGCACAAGCCGACGACGGTAACGGTTCAACAGGGAGCCAGAAGAAAGCGTGGCTCGGTCAGTCACTTTTTACAGGCCTCACGGCAACAGTGCCGGCGCAGTCATACCCAGGTTTTCCTCCAGCCCGAACATGATATTCATGTTCTGTACGGCCTGGCCAGCGGCCCCCTTCACCAGGTTATCGATCACCGAGGTGACAATCACCGTATTGCTGTCTTCCTGGCGATGCAACGCCATGCGGCAGTAGTTGGCGCCCCGCACGCTGCGGGTTTCCGGATGGCTGCCCGCCGGCATTACGTCCACGAACGGCTCGCTGCGGTAACGATCTTCATAAAGGGCTTGCAAACGCTCGAAGTCGTCCGCATTAACAAGCTCGGCATAAAGAGTAGCCTCAATACCGCGAACCATCGGCACCAGGTGCGGTACGAACGTAACGCCCACCGGCTGCCCGGCAGCGATTGCCAGCCCCTGGCGAATCTCCGGCAGATGGCGATGGCCGGAGGCACCATAGGCCTTGAAGCTTTCGCCGACTTCGCCGTGCAGCATGCCAATTTTTCCCTGACGGCCGGCGCCACTGGCCCCGGACTTGCCATCGGCAATCAAACGGCTGGTATCCACCAGACTCGATTCCAGCATCGGCAGAAACCCCAGCTGAATAGCCGTCGGGTAGCAACCCGGATTGGCGACCAACTGCGCCTGGCGGATGGAATTGCGAGCCACCTCCGGCAAGCCATAAACCGCATTGGCCGCCCATTCAGGTGCCTCGTGAGGCATCCCGTACCAGCGCGCCCAGGTATCCAGATCCTTGAGGCGGAAATCTGCAGACAAATCCACCACCCGGACACCGGCGGCCATCAGCTCCGGCACCATACGCATGGCGACACCGTGAGGTGTGGCGAAGAACACCAGGTCGCATTCCGCCAACACAGCCGGATCCGGCTCGGAGAACGCCAGGTCGAAATAACCGCGCAAATTCGGATACATATCCGCCACCGGCATGCCAGCTTCCGAACGGGAGGTAATACACTGCACCTGCGCTTGCGGGTGCTCGGCGAGTATGCGAAGCAGCTCAACACCGGTGTAGCCGGTGCCGCCGACAATGCCTATTTTGATCACTGTAATCTCCAACCTGTTTCTCAGAGGCTCCTTAATTTGAAACTAGTTTAGCATGATAAGGCAATGACTTATTGCACCCTTGCGGGGCAGGGCTACAATGGGCCGAGCACTCTCTGTAATGCCCTGCCAACGGAACCGGAAGCCCGCATTCATGCGTAAAATCAGGCAACAGATCACCGAACACCTGATCCCCGTTTTCCGGCGCAAGCTCTCCGGAGTGGATGCCCTGCCGCAACTGGCGGTTCTGGGCCTGTTATCCGGCCTGCTGACCGGCGCGGTTATTCTGATTTTCCGCCTGGCGATTGAATGGCCGCTGGAATATTTTCTGCCCGGCGGCAGTTCGGAGAATTTCGAACAACTGGACTTGCTGACCCGGGGATTACTGCCCCTGGCCGGCGCGCTCGGGCTCGGCCTGCTGCTACACCGGTTGTCGGTTCATCATCGCAAGGTTGGGGTAGTGCATATCATGGAGCGGCTGAACTACCACCAGGGCTACATTTCCTTCAAAAGCGCCATGGTTCAGTTTGTTGCCGGGGTAACCACGGTGGTTACCGGCCAGTCAGCGGGCCGCGAAGGGCCGGCGGTACATCTGGGGGCCGCGTTCTCCAGCCTGCTTGGCCAGCGCATGCGCCTGCCCAACAACAGCATCCGCACCCTGGTGGCCTGCGGCTGCGCGGCCGCCATTTCTGCATCGTTCAACACACCCATTTCCGGTGTGATTTTCGCCATGGAAGTGGTGATGATGGAATACACCATCGCCGGCTTCACCCCGATCATTCTGGCGGCGGTCAGTGCAGCCGTGGTCACTCAGGCGGTTTACGGCTCGGAGCCAGCCTTCAGTGTACCGGCACTGACCATGAATTCGCTGCTGGAAATCCCCTGGATACTGGTTATTGCCGTGATCATTGGCATTGCCGCCGCCAGTTTCATCCACCTGGTGGATCGGATGGGCCGCTTCAGCCACCGCCCGGTACTCCTGCGCCTGACCGTTGCCGGCCTGTTGATGGTGCCCTTTGCTCTGGCCGTACCGGAAACCATGGGGGTCGGTTACGACACCGTGAGCGACACCATCCATGGCGAGCTGGGCTTCTGGCTGTTGCTGGGCGTGGGCATCGCCAAGCTGCTGGTTACCGGCCTGACCATTGGTCTGGGCATGCCCAGCGGCGTGATCGGCCCGACCATCTTCATGGGTGCCACCATCGGCGGAGCCATGGGTCTGGTGGGTGCCCAGCTGTTCCCGGATCAAGCTTCCTCTATTGGTTTTTATGCCATGCTGGGCATGGGTGCCATGATGGGGGCCATTCTGCAGGCCCCGCTGGCGGCGCTGATGGCACTGATGGAGCTCACCCGCAACCCCAACATTATCCTGCCCGGCATGTTGATCATCACCACCGCCAGCCTGGTGACCAGTGAAGCCTTCGGCAAGAAATCGCTGTTTCTGACCATGCTCAAGAACCAGGGCCTGAGCTACCAGAATTCTCCGGTGATCCAGGCTCTGCGCCGAGTATCGGTAGGCGCCATCATGGACCGAAGCATCATGCGCTCCGACCGGCAGCTAACCGTCGAAGAGGCCCGCAAGGCGCTTAAGGCCGAACCCAAGTGGATTCTGATCGAGGGTGAGCAGGGACCAAACGCTCTGCTACCTGCCGTGGACCTGGCCCGTTACCTGGAAGATTGCGAGAAAGAGAGCAAAGAGGAAGGCAAGGAGCCGCCCACAGAGGTAGACTTGCTGGCCATTCCGGCCAACCGGCGTGATCTGGCGCCGGTGCAATACCAGGCCACCCTGGAGGAAGCCCTGAACGAGTTCGACACCAGCCGGGCCGAGGCACTGTATGTGCAAAGGCATGTGGCCCCGATGATCCAGCGGGTCTACGGCGTGGTACTTAAATCCGATATCGAAAGTTACTACCAATACCGACGGAGCTGATACATGCTTTGGGTGAAAGCCTTCCACATTATTTCCATGGTCTGCTGGTTCGCCGGCATTTTCTATTTACCACGCCTTTTCGTGTATCACGCCGCTTGCGAAGACCAGCCTGGCCGTGATCGCTTCAAGATCATGGAACGCAAACTGTACCGGGGCATCACTACCCCTTCGATGATCGCCACCGTCATTTTTGGTGTCTGGCTGATCAGTTACAATGTCTCCGGTTATTTCAGCCAGGGCTGGCTGCACGTCAAGCTGTTACTGGTGGCGATACTGATCGTGTACCATTTCTATTGCGGTCATCTGGTGAAAGTATTCCGCGATGACCAGAATACCCGCAGCCACGTGTTCTACCGCTGGTTCAACGAATTGCCGGTGTTGATCCTGCTGGCGGTGGTTATCCTGGCGGTTGTCAGACCTTTCTGAGGAGGCTCGTCATCAATAAAGCTGTTACACGCCCCCATGTGCTGGTGCTTTCCGGGCTGGATCCGTCCGGTGGCGCCGGCATCCAGGCCGACATTCAGGCCATCACTTCACTCGGTGCCCACCCACTGCCGTTGCTCAGCTGCCTGACGGTGCAGGACACCTCGAACGTGCAAGGCGCCGAAGCGGTGGACCCGGAGCTGATTCGCCAGCAACTGGTCTGCCTGGCCAACGACGCCCCCATTCACGCGGTTAAAACCGGCGCGCTGGGCAATGCCGAAATTGTGGACGTGCTGATTGAATTCCTGGACCAACAGCCGGCAGTACCGGTGATTGTCGACCCGGTAATCAAAGCCGCTGGCAGCGGCGATTTGGCCGACGACCGGCTGGTGGAAGCCATGAAAACCCGCCTGTTTGCGCGCGCCGAAATGATCACCCCCAACGGTGAAGAGTTGGCCCTGCTCGGTGGCAGTGATGACACTCCAACGGCGGCGGAGAACTTGATGCAGGCTGGCTGCCAGTCCGTATTGGCAACCGGCGGGCATGGCACCGGCATTCACATCATCAACACCCTGTTCAACCATGCCCCGGAGCCGATGACCTGGGAAGTCGAGCGGGTGGGCCGCAATGAATACCACGGCACCGGCTGCACCCTGGCGGCGGCTATTGCCGCCGGCCGGGCGTGCGGTCTGTCGCCGCGTGCGGCGATCTCCCAGGCACAGAATTATGTGCACCGCACCCTGCTGCACGCCTTGACCGTCGGCAAGGGGCAGCAGGTACCGGACCGGGGCATTTTGTGGGAACGCTAAAGCCCGGCCTCTACGCCATTACCGACGACAAGCTGACCCCGCCGAACCGCCTGTTGGCCTCGGTGGAAGCAGCCCTGCGCGGTGGTACGGTTCTGGTACAGTACCGCAGTAAAACCGCCACCGACGCCGAACGGTTGCAGCAGGCCCGAGACTTGGCGGCACTCTGCCAGCACTGGGACGTGCCCTTACTGATCAATGACGACCCGGCGTTGGCCAAACGGGTGCAGGCCAGCGGCGTGCACCTGGGGCAGGATGACTGCAGCCTTGCAAAGGCCAGACGGCTGCTTGGCGACGAGGCCATTATCGGCATCACCTGCCATCACCAACTGCACCTTGCCCGGGAGGCGGCCGGCATGGGCGCCGACTACCTGGCCTTTGGCCGGTTTTTCAATTCCACCACCAAACCGGGTGCTCCGGCAGCCCAGGCCACCGTATTGGCACAAGCCAGAGACCTGAGCTTGCCGGTCACCGCCATTGGCGGCATCAACGTGGACAATGGCGGTGAGCTGATCAAAGCGGGCGCCGACATGCTGGCCGTGGTGGGCGGGCTGTTTGGAGGCACCGATGACGATATCGAACACAAGGCCCGGCAATTGACCGGCCTGTTCGCCAAACATCACCCCTTGTTTACCCTTCAAGATTAACAGGAGTTACCGTGAGCCATTCCGAAACACTGTTTGAACAGGCACAAAAATACATTCCCGGCGGCGTTAACTCGCCGGTTCGCGCATTCAAGGGCGTGGGCGGCACCCCCTTGTTCTTCAAGCATGCCGAAGGGGCTTATCTTTACGATGAAGACGACCAGCGCTTCATCGATTACGTTGGCTCCTGGGGCCCCATGATCCTCGGCCACTCCGACGCTCGCATCAAAAACGCCCTGCACGCCCAGGTGGATCTGGGCATTGGTTATGGCGCGCCCACTTCTCTGGAAACCGAGATGGCCAAGAAGGTATGCGAGCTGGTGCCCTCCATTGACCTGGTACGCATGGTCAACTCCGGCACCGAAGCCACCATGAGCGCCATTCGCCTGGCCCGGGGCTACACCGGCCGGGACAAAATCGTGAAGTTCGAAGGCTGCTATCATGGCCACGTGGACTCATTGCTGGTGAAAGCCGGCTCCGGCGCCCTGACCCTGGGCGTGCCCAACTCTCCGGGCATTCCTGCCAGCCTGGCCGAGCACACCATCACCCTGAACTACAACGACATTGACGGCGTGCGCGAAACCTTCAAGGAGATCGGCGACCAGGTGGCGGCGATTATTGTCGAGCCAGTGGCCGGCAACATGAACTGCATCCCGCCGGTGCCGGGTTTCCTGGAAGGGCTGCGGGAAGTCTGTGACGAGCACGGCAGCGTGCTGATTTTCGATGAGGTGATGACTGGCTTCCGGGTCTCTCTGGGCGGTGCCCAGGGTCATTATGGCGTCACCCCGGACCTGACCGCGCTGGGCAAGGTAATCGGCGGTGGTTTGCCGGTCGGCGCCTTCGGTGGCAAGCGGGCCATCATGGAACAAATCTCGCCGCTGGGCCCGGTGTACCAGGCTGGCACCCTGAGCGGTAACCCGCTGGCCATGACCGCCGGGCTGACCACCCTCAACGCCATTTCCGAAACAGGCTTCCATGACGCCCTGGCAGCCAAAACCGAGAAGCTGACCGCCGGGCTGAAGCAGGCAGCGGACGAAGCGGGCATCCCGATGACCGTGCAAAGCGCCGGCGCCATGTTCGGCATTTTCTTCACCGAAGCTGAAACGGTGAGCAGCTTTGAACAGGTGATGGCGTGCGATGCCGAGCGCTTCAAGCAGTTCTTCCAGGGTATGCTGAAGGAAGGTATTTACCTGGCGCCGTCAGCCTTCGAAGCCGGCTTTGTCTGTGCCGCGCTGTCCGATGAGGATATTGCCGAGACCATTGCCGCCGCGAAGAAGGTCATGGCTACGTTGTGATTATCCTGCGGAGCGCATTGCACGGCGCTCCGCGCAAACAGGCGGGTAGGCCTTTCAAGAACTGTGCGGAGCCAGGGATGGCGGAGCTCAAGCGACACAGGGAGGTGCCGCAAGGAGCGTGTTCTGGAAAGGCCTACCCGCCTGTTTGCTACGGCCACTGTTTAAAATAACCTACAAAGCACGAGCCCGTGCCTCGGCCTGATCCGCCCCGGCCACATTCCCCTGGGCCCGGCGAATATCCGCCAGCAACCGCCAGCCGGCCCGCTGCATGGTTTCGTTATTGCCCGCCAGCGAAAGCCCCTTCAGAGTAAACTGCTCTGCCGCGCCCAAATTATTGTTTCTCACGTAGGCTTCCGACAGCTTGAAATACACCTCCGCGGATCGTGGAGCAATCCGCTGGGCACGCTCCAGGCTGGCAATGGCTCCGGCCACGTCACCGCCGGCCAGGCGCCGGTTACCCTCGTCCACCAGACTGCGTGCCGCTGCCGGCAGTTGCTCACCGGCCTCGCTGTAGCTTGGTGACCGGCGTTCCTCCCGGGAATGATCCGGGGCTTGTTCTTCCGGTTGCTCGCTTTTGCGCCAGACCCTTGGCTCACTCCCGGCTTCGCTCTGCCCGGCCGTGGGTGGTTCCGGTGCCCGGGTACTCTCACTACCGCCCATCGGCGCATAGATACCCTGCCCACCCGGGCCGGTGGCACAACCGCCAAGAACCAGCACGGCCAGTGCCGCTGCGGCCCGAAACGTTCTTTTTCCAATCGTCATCGAAACAATCCTTCAAACCAATTGCGTATCTGGCCACCGATGCTGCCATCGCAGGCCACGCGTTTTTCCGGCTCGCTGCCGGCAATAAAGGGAATCAGCCGGGCATTGTCGCAGTGTTCGTCGGTCAATGCCTGCTGCTGGCTATCCACCCAATGATACTGAACGCCATCCGGCACCACCGGTGAAAATCCGGACTGGGGCACTTTCGACATCATCGACGCCCACACCGGCAAGGCGCCACTGGCACCGGTCAGTGCTGTGGGGCCATTGTCATCACGCCCCACCCAGGCCACCGCCAGCAGGTTGCCACTGAAGCCGGCAAACCAGGCATCCCGGCCATCGTCGGTGGTGCCGGTTTTTCCAGCCAGGCTCAGGGTATCCGGCAACCAGGTATAAGCGGAGCGGCCGGTACCCTCCTGCATGGTTTCCTGCATGGCGTATTGCACCAGATGTACGGCGGCGGCATCGGCCACCTGCCGCACCTGCAGATTGTAGCGGGACAGGCGTTCGTTATCGGCACTGGTCACATCCCGGATGGTGCGCAACGGCGTGTTAAAGCCACCGGTAGCCAGCCCCTGGTACAACTGTGCCACTTCCACCGGTGTCAGGGCAGGCGTTCCCAATAACATGGAGGGGAAATCCGGGATGCTTCCCTCGGCACCCAACGCCCTGAGTGTCTGCTGGACCTTGTCAATACCAACGTCCAGACCCACGCGCACCACCGGCAGGTTGTAGGAACGGGAAAGCGCCCGGTGCAACGGCACATCGCCGCGCTGTTTGCCATCGTAGTTGGACGGCTGCCAGCGTTTGCCATCGTCGAATTCCAGCACAAAGGCCTTGTCCTGCACTGGTGTCACCAGCGTGTAGCGCTCGGGCTGCTGCAAGGCTGTCAGGTAAACAAAGGGTTTAATCAGCGAACCAATCGGCCGGCGGGCATCGAGGGCACGGTTGAAGCCGGCAAACTGAGGGTCTTTGCCACCCACCAGGGCCAGGACCTCACCGCTGTCCTTGCTGGTGACCACCAGAGCCGATTCCAGCACATCGTTGCCGGTAATCCTGGGCAGCTGCTTCTGTACCGCTTGCTCCGACACCGCCTGTAGCGCAGGGTCCAGGGTGGTAAAAATGCGCAGGCCCTCGCTCTGCAGGTCCTGCTCCCGGTAGTCCCGGGCCAGATGGCGCCGAACCAGATCAATGTATGCCGGGTAACGGTTTTCCGAGAACGAAGGCCTGGTGGTAATGTCCAGGCCTCGGGCGGAGGCCGACCGCTCTTCCTGTTCACTGAGCAACCCAGCCTGCTGCATCTGCCGGAGCACCAGGTTACGCCTTTCGGTGGCACGTTCGGGGTTACGCCGGGGGTTGTAATAGCTGGGCCCTTTGACCATGGCCACCAGCAAGGCGATCTGGTGCGCGCCAAGATCCTTCAGCGAGGCGCCGAAATAGAACTGACTGGCCAGGCCAAAGCCATGAATACTCCGGTTGCCGGCCTGGCCCAGATACACCTCGTTGAGATAAGTCTCCAGAATGTCGTTTTTCGGGTAATGCCATTCCAGCAAAACCGACATTAGCGCCTCGTTGGCTTTGCGCACCAGCGTCTGTTCCCGGGTCAGGAAAAAGTTTTTCACCAGCTGCTGGGTCAGCGTACTGCCTCCCTGCACCACCCGCCCGGCTTTCAGGTTGGCGACCATGGCCCGGGCAATGGCGGTCGGCGCCACCCCGAAGTGCTCGTAAAAATCCCTGTCTTCCACCACCAGAAGCGTGGCCAGCAACTGGCGGGGTACTTCCGCCAGCCGTACCAGCACACGGTCTTCCCGATGTTCCGGATAAATACCGCCTATATGTGCCGGTTCCAGCCGGATAATGGCCGAGTCAGGGCCTTCCAGCACCGCCATGGAGCGCACCTGATTATTTCTCAGTACCAGCTCCAGCCGGCGCCCGGGTTCGCTGCCGTCTGGAAATACAAAGCCCCGGGTGCTGATCAAAAAGCGGTTACCATTGCGCCGGAAGCTACCGGGTCGGCGGCCGTCGCCGGCTCGGTACCCGGCCAGCTCCAGCTCTTGCAACAAACCGGACACTCCGATGCTGGCACCCTCGTACAACTCCAGCGGCCGGGCATAAACCCGGGAAGGCACTTCAAAACGCCGGCCTTCGAAACGCGACGTCACTTGCGCATCCAGGTACACCATCCAGCCGGCCAGGAAAAACGCCAGCAGCAGGCTTACACGAAACAGAATTCGGAGAAACCGGCGGCCTGCCGTTGGCTTGCCGGCGGTTTTCTTCTTCGGCGCTTTCTTTCGGGGAGATCGGGATCGGGTCATGGCCGGATTATAACGAACCGGGTGTGCCCGGAGGCAGGTCTGTTCTGTGTTATTTCTGTAATCAGCCGGCTATAGTAGGCCGATAAAAATCAACAGGTTCAGATAACCAGGAGCACACGAGTGAGCGCCAACGCCGAAGCAACATTGATCAGAGCCCTGCAAAACGCGGCTCTGTATGACCACCCGGTCGACGATTTCCGGGTTATCGAGACTCACATTTCCCAGGTCATTCTTACCGGCGACTACGCCTACAAAATTAAAAAACCGATGGATTTCGGTTTTCTGAACTTTTCCACCCTCGAACGTCGCAAGCATTTCTGCGAAGAGGAGCTACGTCTGAACCAGCGGCTGGCACCCGAACTGTATCTGGAAGTGCTGCCCATCACCGGCTCACCAGAAAAGCCAGTGCTCGATGGCAGCGGCGAGCCGTTCGAATACGCCATCAAAATGCGTCAGTTCGACCAGGCTGAACTATTCGACAAGCGCCAGGAGCGGGGCGAGCTGCCCCCGGAACTGCTGAGCAACCTGGCCCGGGAAGTCGCGCAGTTCCACGACAGCCTGCCGGCCATTGACGATGACAAGCCGTTGGGCACTCCCGAATCCGTGTTTGCCGCCATGCAGGAAAACTTCGACCAGATTCGCCCGTTGCTGGACGATGCCGACCTGCTCAAACAGCTGGACAACCTGGAAGAATGGACTCGCACCACCTTCGAGCGCCAGGAGGACCTGATCGCCAAACGGCGCGCCAGTGGCATGGTCCGTGAGTGCCACGGCGATCTGCACCTGGCCAATATCACCGTCTTTGATGGCCGGGTGACGGTGTTTGATTGCATCGAATTCAGCGAACCTTTCCGCTATATCGACGTGATCAACGACCTTGCGTTCCTGTTGATGGACTTGGAATCCCGCAACGAGCCGGAGCTGGCCAACCTGGTGCTCAACACCTACCTGGAGTACCGGGGCGATTTCGAAGGCCTGGCATTGTTGCCACTGTATAAGGCTTACCGGGCCATGGTCCGGGCCAAGATCGCCCTGTTCACCATGGGCAACCCGGGGCTGAGCGAAGAGGAAAAACCCGGCCTGATGCAAAGCTATCGCACCTACGCGCAACTGGCCGATGACGGTGAAGCCATTCCCAACCGGTATTTGTTGGCCACCACCGGCCTGTCCGCCAGCGGCAAAACCTGTGTCAGCGCGGCCATGGCCCAACAACTGAACCTGATTCGCCTGCGCTCGGATGTGGAACGCAAACGCCTGCACGGGCTGGCACCACTGGACGACAGTAAATCCGGCCTGGGCACCGATTTGTACAGCGCAGATGCCACGGTAAAAACCTATCAGTCCCTGGCGGACCGCGCCGGCCAACTGCTGGCTAGCGGCCAGTCGGTAATCATCGACGCGGCCTGTCTCAAGCACGAGGAACGCAGCCTGTTTGCGGACGTTGCAGAGAACCAGGGTGTGGCCTTCCTGCTGCTACACTGCGAAGCACCGGAAGAGCTGCGCCGGCAGTGGATTCGTGAGCGCAAGGGCGATGCTTCAGAGGCCACCGAAGAGCTACTGGATGCCCAGCAAAGCTGGTTCGAGCCCCTGTCGGCGGAAGAGAAAAGCCACACCATCCACCTGCACACCGATCAGGAACACGTGGCCGACGCAGTCGCCGACCGGATACGCCGTCACCTGGGCCTGCCGGACGCCGAGAACGCCTAAACTGCCGATTCAACCACACGAGGCACACAGCGGATTATGGACGAATTTCAGGAACACGAACTGCATCAGATTGACCACCCGTTGTACCAAATCCTGCGCAACGAGGACGTCAAGGGCTTCAACGAGCAAAAGGCGGAGCAGAGCGAGCTGCCCAGCTTCGCCCATGGCGACTTCCGGGGGCTGGACTTACGCGGGCTGGACGCCACCGGCCTGGATTTTCGCCACGCCTATTTCCGGGGAGCGGACTTGCGGGGCATCGATTTTTCCCGCACCCGCATGGAAGGCGCCAGCATTGCCAGCGCAAAAATCTCCGGCTGCTATTTCCCGCACCGGCTGGAAGCCGATGAGATTGTCATGTCGCTGAACCACGGCACCCGCATGCGCTACGCCATTCTGCCCAAACCGCCGGCGACTGGCTGACCCCGGCGGCTCAGGGCGCGAAATTCACCGGTACCGGCTCAGCCAGAGCCAGGCTGCCGGTGGGCTCGCCATCTTCATCCGCGAGCCCGGCACGGTAAGCAAGCACTTCCACACCGGCTTCGACCGCCTCTCGTAACAACACCCCGTAACGGGCATCAATGTGGTCAGCCGGCCGCACCTCTTCGATCGCGGTGTGATTTACAACGAAAAACAACACAGCCCGGTCACCGTTGGCTACTTGCGCCTTTAGCTCCCGCAGGTGCTTCTGCCCCCGCGTCGTTACCGCATCGGGGAAGAATCCCTCATGGCCTTCGGCCAGTGTCACGTTTTTCACCTCCACCCAAGCATCCGGCGAATCCGGGTGGCCGGACAACAACAGATCTATCCGGCTTTTCTCCTCACCATAACGCACCTCTGACCGGCATTCCCGATAACCGGCCAGTTCCGGCACCCGGCCGGCCTCGATGGCTTCCCGGGCCTGGCCATTAGGGCGCGCCGTGTTTACGCACGCCAGCTGCCCGGGGGCGGCTTCCACCAGCTCCCAGGTGTATTTGAGCTTGCGCTTGGGGTTATTGCTGGGGGTCAGCCAGACCCGGGCGTTGTCCGGCTGGCAACCGAGCATGGAGCCGGTATTCGGGCAGTGGGCAGTCACCTCACTGCCATCGGCCAGGCGCACGTCCGCCAGAAAGCGTTTATAGCGGCGTATCAGCCGTCCCTGTACCAGGGCTTCAGGAAAGTTCATATCGTCTCCACTAAAGTCAGTGTCACAAAGCTGGCACCCTCGTGACTTATCTGCTATTTTCCGCCAATTCCCGTTTCAGGACGAATGCTTTATTCAGGGTAAACCGCGCATGGCAGCATCGGCGCGGTGAAGCAAAGCGTTCTTGTGAAGTACAAACAAGAGGCCGGGTTACATGGCAAATACTGCAGAACATCCACGCGAACGTTTTACCGATTTCACCCCTTATGAAATGAAGAAGGGTGAAGAATACATGAGTGCGGAGATGCTCCAGCACTTCAAGGACCTGCTGTTGAAGTGGAAGCAGGAGCTGATGGAAGAAGTCGACCGCACCATGCACCACATGCAGGAAGACGCGGCAAATTACGCGGATCCCAGCGACCGCGCAACCCAGGAAGAGGCATTCAGCCTGGAACTGGGCACCCGTGACAGCGAGCGCAAACTGTTCAAGAAAATCGACAAGACCATCGACCGCATCGACAAGGACGACTACGGCTTCTGCGACCAGTGCGGCGTGGAAATCGGCATTCGTCGCCTGGAGGCCCGCCCCACGGCCACCCTGTGCATTGATTGCAAAACTCTGGCGGAAATCCGCGAGCGCCAGACCGGCATCTGATCCCACCGCAGCCGGCTGCCCTGGCGGCCGGCATTTGAGTCTCTATGGAGCAACCACGGTACCGCGGGCGCTTTGCCCCCTCCCCCACAGGACCGTTGCATTTCGGCTCCCTGGTGACCGCTCTGGCCAGCTGGCTGGAAGCCCGCGCCGCCGGCGGTGACTGGCTGGTGCGCATTGAAGACCTGGACCCACTGCGCGAACCGCCCGAAGCCACCGGGCAAATCCTGCACTCACTTGAGTGCCACGGCCTGACACCGGATGAACCGGTGCGCTATCAGTCACAACGACACCCTGCCTACCAGACCGCCATTGATCAGCTACTGGCCGACGGCAATGCCTATTACTGCCGGTGCTCACGCAAACAACTGAAAACCAACCACGGTTACCACCCGGCCCACTGCCGACAAGGCAAAACAGTACCCGGCGATACTCCCTGCGCGGTGCGTTTTGCCCTGCACGACGAACACAGCCGGTGGCACGACGAGCTACTGGGCTGGCAGGCACAGACCGTCCAGGCCGAACTCGATGACCCGGTGTTACTGCGCAAGGAAGGGTTCTTTGCGTACCAGCTGGCAGTAGTGGTGGACGACATCCATCAGGGTATCACCCATGTGGTGCGTGGCTCCGATCTGCAACCCATGACCGCCCAGCAACAACAGATCTTCCGGGCACTGGGAGCGCAGCCCCCGCACTGGCTGCATATTCCTGTACTGCTCAATGAAGGTGGCCAGAAACTGAGCAAACAGGCCCATGCGCCGGCCCTCGACGACAGCCGGCCGTGCGCCAATCTGGTAGCTGCCCTTGACGCTCTGGGCCAGCAACCGCCGGCGGCTCTGGCACGGGGCACCACCGACGCCGTACTGAACTGGGCACACGCGCACTGGCAGCGCCAGCACATTCCTCCAACCTCCCGACATCATGCCAATGACCTTTAACGCCACCGGCCTGCTACTGGCCAGTTTCGCTTACCTGGTACTACTGTTTGGTATTGCCTGGGCAACCGAGCAAAGCGCAAAGCTGCGCACCTGGGTACGCCATCCACTGGTATACACTCTGAGCCTCGGCGTGTTCGCTGGCATCTGGGCGATCTATGGGTCCGTGGGCATGGCTGTGGCGTCGGGTCACGACTTCATTGCCTATTACCTAGGCATCAGTGTCGCGTTTCTGCTGGCTCCGGTGCTACTCAATCCCATTCTGCGAATCAGCCGGGCCCACCAGCTCACCTCACTGGCCGATCTGTTTGCTTTCCGCTATCGCAGCCAGTGGGCCGGCACCCTGGTAACCCTGTGTTCCGGTGCTGCCATCCTGGCCCTGCTCAGCATGCAGATTCAGGCTGTGTCCCTGTCTGCCACCCTGATGGCACCGGAAACCTCGCCCAAACTGATTGCCTTTATGTTCAGCCTGATGGTGATCATGTTCACCATCCTGTTCGGTGCCCGCCGCCAGCACAATGCCGGCAGCAACGAGGGGCTGGTGCTGGCCATTGCTTTTGATTCCATCGTAAAGGTATTGGCTCTGCTGGTTGTTGGCGGTGTCATCGTTTTCTCTGTACTCGGCGGTGTGGGAGGACTGCAAAGCTGGTTCACTTTTGAGCCCGCAATAAACACCGGCGATGATGAAAGCTGGCGGGCGCTGGCGCTGATGTCCTTCGCCTCGGCACTCGTCCTGCCGCACATGTACCACATGACTTTCTCGGAAAATCCGCCAGCCCGGGGGCTGAGTAAGGCCAGCTGGGGGCTGCCCCTGTACCTGCTGCTGGCGGGCCTGCCCATTCCGCTGATTGCCTGGGGCGGCCAGGCACTGGCCGTAGACGTGCCACCGGCCTTTTTCGCCATCGGCATCGGCCAGGCCCTGGGGCTGCCACCCCTGTCGCTGATGATGTACATCGCCGGCCTGTCGGCCGCCTCCGGGTTGATGATCGTCAGCACTCTGGCGCTGTCGGGCATGGTGTTGAACCATGTGGTTCTGCCCCTGAAAACACCCCGCGACCAGGCCGACATCTACCTCTGGCTGCAGTGGCTGCGGCGCATGCTGATTGCCGTGATCCTGTTCACCGCCCTGCTATTCCACGAGCTGATCGGCCAGTACCTGGATCTGCAAATGCTCGGCGCCATCTCCCTGAGCGGCACTTTGCAACTATTGCCTGGCGCCCTGGGGGTTATTTACTGGCGTCACGGCAACCGGCGCGGCTTGATAGCCGGACTGGTAACCGGGCTGACGCTGTGGGTGGTCACCATGGTGCTGCCCTTCTCCTACACCAACGAGTTGCTGTACTTCCTGCAGCTACCGGTGGGGCCGTCCGACGAGAACTGGCACCTGCTGACTTTCTTTAGCCTGGCTATCAACGCCAGCGTGTTTATTCTGGTCTCGATTTTCACCGCCACCTCACCGGAGGAGGTCAGTGCCGCCCAGTCGTGCTCCATCGGCACCCTGTCACGGCCCCAACGACGGGAACTGGAAGCCACCTCTTCCAACGAATTCATCCAGCAGCTTAGCGACCCGCTGGGCGCCCACGTGGCCCGCCGGGAAGTGGAGCGGGCGCTGGCGAAACTCAAGTTGCCGGCGGTGGAATTCCGCCCCTACCAGCTCCGGCGCCTGCGCGACCAGGTGGAAGTCAACCTGTCCGGCCTGCTGGGACCATCCATTGCCCGGGACATTGTCAAACGCCACCTGGGCTTCAAGCCGGTGACCCGGGAAAATACCGGGCAGGACATCCGGTATGTGGAGCGGGTGCTGGGGGATTACCAGAACAAACTCACCGGTCTGGCCGGTGAGCTGGATAACCTGCGACGGCACTACCGGCAAACCCTGAAAAACCTGCCTATCCCCGCCTGCTCGGTGGGGGACGACGGCGAGATCCTGATGTGGAACCATGCCATCGAGGATCTGACAGGCATACCCGCCGATGAAGTGGTCGGTGCCCGGCTAACCGCACTGCCCGAGCACTGGCACCTGTTGCTGGACGACTTCAACCGGGGCGATGAGCTGCACCGGCACAAACACCGGCTTGATTTACGCGGCAAACCCCACTGGCTGAACCTGCACAAGGCCGCATTGAGTGGGCCGGATCACCCGGAAGGCGGCTCCATCATTCTGGTGGAAGACCAGACCGAAACCCGCCTGCTGGAAGACGAACTGATTCATAGCGAACGGCTGGCCTCGGTGGGCCGGCTGGCGGCCGGTGTCGCCCACGAAATCGGCAATCCGGTCACCGGCATCTCGTCGCTGGCGCAAAACCTGAAATTCGAGACCGACAATCCCGAGATTCTGGAAACCGCCGACCAGATTCAGCAGCAAACCCGCCGGGTGTCCAACATCCTGCAGTCGCTGATGAATTTCGCCCGCACCGGCAATCACGCCCAGGCCAACCGGTACGAGCCGGTCAGCCTGCACCGCTGCATTACCGAATCCATCAACCTGCTGTCGCTGAGCGACAAGGGCATGGGCATTCATTACCGCAACGAATGCCCGCAAGACCTGCAAGTGATGGGCGACGAACAACGCCTGGTGCAGGTATTCGTCAACCTGCTGGCCAATTCCCGGGATGCGTCACCTGAAGGTGGCACCGTGCTGATCAGTGGAAATACGGACGGCTACTCCGCTATTATCGAAGTCGTCGATGATGGCTCCGGCATTCCAGCTGACCAGCTGGAACACATCTTTGAGCCGTTTTACACCACCAAGGCCCCCAACAAAGGCACCGGCCTGGGGCTGTCGCTGGTGTACAGCATCGTTGAAGAGCACTATGGCCACGTACAGGTAGAAAGCCCCGCCGACCCGACAACTGGCCGGGGTACCTGTGTCAGGCTGCGTCTGCCAGCCTGCGAGCCACAAGCCGATACCGGTATCAGCAGCCCGAAAGAAAGGTCGTGACACCCCTATGCCCCGCATATTGATTGTTGAAGACGAAGACATTATCCGCTCGGCCGTGCGCAAGCTGCTTCAGCACGCCGGCTACGAAGTGGCGGATGCGGTTTCCGTGGAAGAAGCCCAGGAGCAGGACCCGGAAAGTTTCGATCTGATCATCACCGACCTTCGGTTGCCGGGCGCCGCCGGTACAGAAATGATTACCCGGGCGCCCAACACCCCCGTGCTGATCATGACCAGTTACGCCAGCCTGCGCTCGGCGGTTGATTCCATGAAAATGGGCGCCGTGGATTACATCGCCAAGCCGTTTGACCACGATGAAATGCTGGCCGCCGTGGAAAACATCCTGGCTCGCAAGCCTGCCCAACAAGCATCCGGGGAAGAGGCACCAGACACCGCCGAAGACGAGCCGAGCGACCCATCCAACATCATGTTCGGCCAGTGCGATGCCATGCAGACCGTATTCACGCTGATCCGCAAGGTCGCGCCCACCGAAACCACCGTGTTGATCCAGGGTGAATCGGGTACCGGCAAGGAACTGGCCGCCCGGGCCCTGCATCTGCTCAGCCCCCGGGCCAGCAAACCGCTGATTTCGGTCAACTGTGCCGCCATTCCCGAGAGCCTGATTGAATCGGAGCTGTTCGGCCACGAGAGAGGCGCCTTCACCGGCGCGGTTACCGCCCGCACCGGCCTGATCGAAGCCGCCGACGGCGGCAGCCTGTTCCTGGATGAAATCGGTGAACTGCCGGCCGAGGCCCAGGCCCGCCTGCTACGGGTGTTGCAGGAAAGCGAAATTCGCAAGGTCGGCTCTACCCAGAGCCGCAAGGTGAGCGTGCGCATGATTGCCGCCACCCACCGCAACCTCAAGGCGATGACCCGCACCGGCGAATTCCGTGAAGACCTGTATTACCGGCTGAATGTCATGCAAGTCCGCATCCCGCCCCTGCGGGAACGGCGGGCCGACATTCTGGGTTTGGCCCGGCGCTTTCTCCAGCGCCAGGCGGACAAACTCGCGCGCCCGACCCTCAACCTCAGCCCGGAGGCCATGCAACTGCTGGAAGGCTACCGCTGGCCGGGTAACGTACGCGAACTGGAAAACGCCATTGAGCGAGCCTCCATACTGGCGGACAGCGATGTCATTACGCCGGCCGTGCTCGATCTGGACAGCGACGAGGAAGCAATCAACGCCCCCGCACCGGAAGCGCCCGCCGATGCCTCTGCCGGCGGCCCGGGAGCGGACACAGCCGGGGACTTATCGCTGGAGGACTACTTCCAGCATTACGTGCTGGAAAACCAGGACCGCATGAGCGAAACCGAACTGGCCCACAAACTGGGCATCAGCCGTAAATCCTTATGGGAACGCCGGCAACGGCTGGGCATTCCCCGCAAGAAAACCACCGGTAACACCAGCAGCTAAAACGGAGCGCTGCTGTTACCGGCCTGTTCCTGTCAGTAACAACCCTACCGAACAAAACCGTTCACCGGTAACACCTCACCCCGCATACGGGGTAACACTTACAACCTGAAAAACATCAAGCCACTGTTTTTAAACGGTTTTATAAAACTGGCACGTACACTGCAAACTATTAAGCGCACAACAACAAAAACAACAGTGACAACGCAGCGACACAAAAAGAATAAAAAAGCTGCACAGAACGCCCGGCAACAAAAACAAGAATAGGGCGGAAGCGAACTGAGCGTTTTGGGTACTATGCTTTTTAGTGGTCCTACAGCAGTCGCGAGTGGTAAGTGTGTAGAGAAAAAGAAGTACCTCCAGGTACCGGCACTGCACCTTCCCTGAATTCGCCACCTGCCACTGATCACTCTGCGTATTCAAAGCTTTCCGTTTGCATTATTTGAAGCCTTTATAGGCGCTAACGGGAAACAACAAAAACAATCCCGGCAACAACAAAAACAATGCAGATCGTCAATGCTTCCAGGGGCGGCTCCGTGCAAACGGTGCCGCCTTTTGATTTTCAGATGCCCAACAATTCCCCCCAAACATGGGCAAATCCTGCTCAAACCGTTAAACTCCCGTTTTTGCTCAGCGCAAACACGGAACTCCATGCCAAAACGATTCGTAGAAAAACTCCGTTCTTTCATGCCCGGTAACGGCAGGAAAAAAGCCAGACACTACCAGCGGCAGGAAATCCCCCGGGATCAACACAACGTGTCCCGCTCGATGATCAGCGAGGCCGCAAAGAAGGTGCTGCATCGCCTGAACAAGGCCGGCTACGAAGCCTACCTGGTCGGCGGCGGCGTGCGCGACATCCTGCTCGGCGGGCAGCCCAAGGATTTCGACATTGCTACCAACGCCACACCGGAAGAAGTGCACGAGCTGTTTCGCAATTCCCGCCTGATCGGTCGGCGCTTTCGCATTGTCCATGTGGTATTCGGCCGGGAAGTGATCGAGGTCACCACCTTCCGTGGTAACGCCAGGGATGTCGAAGAAGACGTCAGCGACAACCAGCACAAAACCTCCGAACACGGTTTGCTGCTGCGTGATAACGTTTACGGTAGCCAGGAAGAGGATGCCCTGCGCAGGGACTTCACCATTAATGCGCTGTATTACTGCATCCGGGACTTCACCGTCATCGACTACGCCAACGGCGTGGAAGACCTGCACCAGCGCCAGATCCGCCTGATCGGCGACCCGGAAACCCGTTACCGGGAAGACCCGGTACGCATGCTGCGCGCCATCCGCTTCGCCGCCAAACTTGGCTTCGACATTGAACCGGAAACCGAAGCCCCCATCCGCGAACTGGCCGCGATGCTGACGCTGATTCCACCCGCACGTCTGTTTGACGAGGTGCTGAAACTGCTGTCAGCCGGGCACGGTGAAGCCACCTACAAGCTGCTGCGCGAGTACAACCTGCTGGCACCGCTGTTCCCGGAAACCGAGGCCGCCCTGGCTGCGGGCGAATCTGATGAACTGATCCTACAGGCTCTGCGCAACACCGATGCCCGCATTGCCCGGGGCAAGTCCGTCACTCCTTATTTCATGTTTGCCGCCATGCTATGGCCGGCACTTCAGGCGGAGTGGCGACGCCGGCAGGATAACGGCGACCCGGTGCAACCCGCACTGCACGGTGCCATCAGCCAGGTCATCGGCCAGCAGGTGCATTCCACCGCCATTCCCAAGCGATTCTCCGGGCCGATGAAGGAAATCTGGGAGTTGCAGATGCGCCTGCCTCGCCGACAGGGCAAACGGGCCTTTGCCATCATGGGGCACCCGCGCTTCCGCGCCGCCTACGATTTCCTGCTGGTGCGCGAAAGTGCCGGGGAAATCGAGCCAGGTCTGGGCCAGTGGTGGACCGATTTCCAGAATACGGACGAGCCCGGGCAACAGAAAATGATTTCCCAGCTCGGCACCAGCGGTCCGCGCAAGAAACGCAAAAAGCGCAAACCACCGCAAAAACGCCCGAATTCCTGAAAGTGACAGTCTTGGCACCATGAGCACAAAGGCCTATATCGGGCTGGGGAGCAATCTCGAGCAGCCCGCCGATCAGCTGGCCAGGGCAGTCACCGCTCTGGCGGCCCTGCCCGCCACCACGCTGGTGGCACAATCGCCGTTTTACGCCAGCCGGCCAGTGGGGCCGCAGGACCAGCCGGATTTTGTTAACGGCGCGGCGCTTCTGACCACAGAGCTGGACGCCCACTCGCTGCTCAACCATCTGCAGGCCATCGAACAGGCCCATGGCCGGGAGCGCCTGCGGCACTGGGGGCCGCGCACTCTGGACCTGGATTTGCTGGTGTTCGGCAACCAGAGCATTCAGGACTCGCGCCTGACCGTCCCCCACCCCGAACTGGCCAACCGGGACTTTGCACTCCAGCCCCTTCTGGACCTGACCCCGGATCTGTTATTGCCCGACGGCCGCGCGGTGCGGGATTTACGCCGACAATGCCCGGACAACAACCTGCGTAAACTCGTACCACGGCAAGGCGGCTAAAGCCCGCGGCAACGCTTGTTTCCCACCCGGGCGGGCATTAATCTAGGGACCTTCTGAATAACAACCGGCAATCCCGGCGTACAGGCCCATCCACCCAAAAGGCAAGGATCTTATGGCTGTTACCATCAACACCCTGCGTGAATACAAAGAAAAGGGCGAAGCCTTTTCCGCTCTTACCTCGTACGACGCCACCTTCGCCCAGGTAGTCAGCGAAGCCGGCGTGGATGTGATTCTGATCGGTGATTCGTTGGGCATGGTACTCCAGGGCCAGAGCAGTACGCTGCCGGTCACCATGGAACACATGGTGTACCACACCAGCTGCGTGGCAGAGGGTAACAATGGTTCGTTGATCATGGCCGACATGCCTTTCATGTCTTACGGCACCATTCCCGACGCGCTGGCCAATGCCGCCGAACTGATGCGCGCGGGCGCCCACATGGTCAAGCTTGAGGGTACCGACTGGATGCGCGACACCATCGAAGCCCTGAGCGAACGAGGTATTCCCGTATGCGCCCACCTTGGCCTGACACCGCAGTTCGTTAACAAGTTCGGCGGCTACAAGGTTCAGGGACGCAGCGAAAAGGCCGCCGAAGCAATGATCGAACACGCCTGCGAACTGGAAGCGGCTGGAGCCGATGTCATTTTGCTTGAATGCGTACCGGCCCCGCTGGCCGCACGCATCACCCAGGCCGTACGGGCACCGGTTATTGGCATTGGCGCCGGCAACAACACCGATGGCCAAGTGCTGGTGGTATACGACATGCTGGGCCTGACCACCGGCCACAAACCACGCTTCGTCAAGGATTTCATGGCAGAAAACGCTTCCATTCCGGCGGCAATTGCCGCTTACGCGCGCGCCGTCAAAGACCGCACTTTCCCGGCCGAGGAGCACACGTTTAAGGCATGAGAACCGTCCATTCGCTCAAAGAACTCCGGTCCATCCTGCGCAGCTATCGGCAGCAGGGCAAAACCATCGGCCTGGTGCCCACCATGGGCAACCTGCATGAAGGTCATATTTCACTGGTCCGCAAAGCCGTGGAATCTGCTGACATAGTTGTGACCAGCATTTTTGTTAATCCGATGCAGTTCGGGGCTGGCGAAGATCTCGACAAGTATCCCCGAACCCTGAACGAAGATCAGGAAAAACTGGCCGCCGCCGGCAACACCCTGGTGTTCGCACCGGCTGCGCAAGAAATCTATCCCGAAGGCCTGGCCCGGCAAACCAAAGTGGTGGTGCCAGAGGTCAGCGAAGGCCATTGCGGCGCCAGCCGCCCTGGCCATTTTGAAGGCGTGGCAACGGTAGTAACCATGCTGTTCAACATGGTTCAGCCAGACGTCGCCGTGTTCGGCGAAAAGGATTTTCAGCAGCTTGCGGTCATCCGCAAACTCACACGAGATCTGATGTTGTCGGTGCAAATCGTCGGCGCTCCCACCGTGCGAGAAGACGACGGACTGGCAAAAAGCTCCCGCAACGGCTATTTATCAGAAGAGGAACGAGCCCGGGCGCCGGCGGTATACCAGACCCTGCGGGGCACGGCAGAGCAGCTTGAACAGGGCCGTAGTGATTTCCACGCCCTTGAGCAAGAGGCCCAGGAGGCACTGACCAACGCTGGCCTGCTCCCGGACTACTTCAATATTGTGAACAGCCGGACGTTGAAACCGGCCAGCAAGGATGACCGGGAGCTGACACTACTAGTGGCCGCTTTCCTGGGCACGACCCGGCTGATCGACAACTTGTCCGTTAACCGTTAACACGGAACGTATTTCCACTGCCACCAGGGACTTCGAGGATGCCCGACAATACGCCTAACCTGATCCGAAGGCCGGAGTGGCAGGCCCTGGCCCGGCTGCAACAGGACATGGCCGACACCCACCTGCGCGACCTGTTCGCCGGGGACCCGGGCCGGGCACAGCGGTACCTGGTGGAAGCGGCTGGACTGACCCTCGACTTCTCCCGCAACCGGCTGACCGATGAGGTACTCCACGCACTGACGGATCTGGGGCGGGCCTGCGGCCTTGAGCAAAAAATCACGGCGTTGCTTCAGGGCGACACTGTGAACCTCACCGAGAACCGACCAGCTCTGCATACCGCCCTGCGCCAGCCGGCCGGCACCGAAGTGCGGGTTAATGGCCGCGATGTGGTAAGCGAAGTACACGCCACGCTTGCACACATGGAGCAGCTGGTTAATGAGGTACACGACGGCCAACGCACCGGGCACACCGGCAAACCATTCACCGATGTGGTCAGCATTGGTATCGGAGGCTCTTTCCTTGGCCCCAAACTGGTCGTTCGCGCCCTGACGCCTTATGCCCGCCAGGGCCTTCGCTGTCACTTTGTTGCCAATATCGATGGCACCGATGTGCACGACACCCTCAAACCCCTGAACCCGGAAACCACCCTGTTTCTGGTCCAGTCCAAGTCATTCAGGACCCAGGAAACCCTGAGTAACAGCCTGGTGGCCCGCGATTGGCTCCTGGGCAATGGAGGCCCCTCCGAAGCTATTGCCCGGCATTTCCTGGCGGTTACCACCAACATTCCAGAAGCCGAGCGCTTTGGTATTGACCGGCGCAACATCTTCCCCATGTGGGACTGGGTTGGCGGCCGCTATTCTCTTTGGTCCGCCATTGGTCTGCCCATCGCCCTGACCCTGGGCATGCCTGCGTTCCGGCAACTGCTGGAAGGTGCTCACGCCATGGACGAGCATTTCCACCAGGCCCCTCTGGAACGCAACCTGCCGGTCGTCATGGCACTACTGAGTGTGTGGTACAACAATTTCTGGGGCGCGGAAACCCAGGCTGTACTGCCCTACGATGAATATTTGAAGTATCTGCCGGATCACCTGCAGCAGCTGGACATGGAAAGCAACGGCAAGGGGGTGACTCAACACGGCCAACCGGTGAACTACCAAACCGGCCCGGTACTTTGGGGCGGCGTGGGCGCCAATGGCCAGCACGCCTATCACCAATTGATTCACCAGGGCACCCGGCTGGTGCCGGCGGATTTCATCATGCCGCTCACCTCTCACAATCCGGTCGGCGACAACCACGCCATCCTGTTTGCCAACTGCCTGAGCCAGGCGCGGGCCATGATGGCTGGCAGAACCCCGGAGGAAGCCCGCCAGGAGTTGCTGGACAGCGGCCTGAGCGAAGCGGAAGCCGACTCGCTGGCGGCACACAAAAGCATTCCGGGCAACCAGCCCAGCAACATACTGCTGATGGAAGCGCTTAATCCCCAAACGCTGGGGGCTCTGATCGCGGCTTACGAGCACCGCACCTTCGCTCAAAGCGTGATCTGGGACATTGACTGTTTCGATCAGTGGGGAGTGGAGCTGGGCAAGCAGATGGGCAACGCCATTCTGCCCCGCCTGAAAGGCGAGGCCGGAGGGGAAACCGACAGCGCAACCGACAATCTGGTGGCGTTATTCCGCGCCGCCAACGGGGTGTGAAATCGCACGGCCCTGCCAGTTAAACAACACCGGCCAGAGTTTCTGCCCGGTGTTGTAGGCCTGCCACAACTCGCCATAGCTCTGACCACACACCGGGTGCCGCTCATCCGGGGCAATATCGGCCAGGGGCTTCAACACAAAGGCATTTTTCAGGATTTCCGCGCGCGGCAACTGTACACCGTCGACCTGGCCCACGGCATCGCCGTACGTCAAAATATCAAGATCGAGAGTCCGGGGGCTGAATTTGGGGGCGCCGGCCTTGCGGCCATTGTCCGCTTCCAGCTGTTTGAAACGGCGGGTCAGCTCCGCCACGGACCAGTCGGTTTTGATCGCCACCACCAGGTTCAGGAAATCCGAGCCATCAAAGCCCACGGATTCACTCTCGTACACCGGTGAAATTTCCAGCTCGCCGAACCACTCTGACAAGGCATTCAGGGCCGCTTCCACATGCCGGTAACGGTCAATGTTACTGCCAATACTGATATATACCCGGTTCATGCTGGTTCGCCCCGCTCAATTCTTACTCCCACATTGGCGGCGGCCGGCACCGCCCCCGGCTTGTTCAGAGTCAGGCGTAGCCAGCGTACATTGAATTCCTGCTGCAACATCCGCGCAACTTCCTCTGCGGCAGTTTCCAACAAGGCCGGTTGCAGCGCCTGCAGACACTGTTGCACCCGCTCGCTGACAGCCGCATAGTCCAGGGCATCGGCCACGTTGTCACTGACTCCGGGCACCCGATTGTCCCAGGCCATTTCCAGGTCCAGCAGCAAACGTTGGCGAATGGTGCGCTCCCAGTCGTACACACCAATAACGGTTTCCACCGCCAATCCTTCAATAAATACAGTGTCTGCCAAGCCGGACTCCCGCTATTTTAGTGTCTTACACTCAAGGCTGATTGAATGATGCCCGGGCACCGGCTAGTGTGAAGATGCCCGTAACCTGAATCGCGAAGCGCGATTTTCTCACAAATGACCCACTGACGTCTGCGCCACTCCAAACCATGGATGTAAACAGCAACCCGCTTTTGATTGTTCTGCTCTGCGCCTTTGCCTATCTGGCGGGCTCGGTGCTGTTTGCCGTGGTGGTTTGCCGTTACTCACGTTTACCCGACCCCCGGGCCCTGGGCTCAGGAAACCCGGGTGCCACCAACGTCTACCGGGCCGGCGGTTGGCAACCGGCGGCGCTGACACTGGCACTGGATGCATTCAAGGGCTGGCTGCCGGTGTGGCTGGCTCAACAGGCGGAACTTTCCATTCTGGTGCAAGCCATGGTGGCCCTGTGCGCAGTCACCGGACACATGATTCCGGCTTTCTTCCGCTTCAAGGGCGGCAAGGGCGTGGCCACCGCTCTGGGTGCCGGCCTGGCGCTGGCACCATTGACCACGCTGATCATGGCGGCCATCTGGCTGGTGATCATGTGGCGCTGGCGTATATCCGCCCTGGCGTCACTGGTGGCTATCATCAGCGGCCCGGTGATCAGCGCTCTGCTGGAGCCGGACACCCTGCCGCTGTTCGGCCTGCTGGCCATCCTGATTATCGTTCGCCACCGCAATAACCTGATCCGCCTGGCCCAGGGGCGTGAAACCGGCCTGTAACGAGTCAGTCCACAAGACCATTAACCCTGGGCTGGTTCACCGGCGGCAGGGTATTCATGGGCCAGCGCGGCACCGACAAAATCCGCTCGCCATCACGCTGGCCGGCATTCAGGCGCTGCGCGCCGGCGTAAGCAATCATGGCACCATTATCAGTACAGAATTCCGGGCGGGCGTAGAACACCGAAGCCCGCCGTTTGCCGGCCATGGTCTCCAGAGCAGCACGCAGGCGCTTATTGGCACTAACACCGCCGGCAATCACCAGCCGTTCACAACCGCTTTGCTCCAGCGCCCGCCGGCATTTGATGGTCAGGGTATCCACCACCGCCGACTCAAAGGCCAGGGCAATGTCGGCCTTGACCTGTTCATCAAAGCGGCCCTCATCACGAGCCGCATTCACGGTGTTGAGGGTGAAGGTTTTCAGGCCACTGAAACTGAAATCCAGCCCCGGGCGGTCAGTCATCGGGCGCGGAAACCGATACTGCCCTTCCCGGCCTCTCTCAGCCAGTGCCGCTACCCGAGGGCCGCCAGGGTAATCCAGCCCGAGCATTTTGGCCGTTTTGTCGAACGCCTCGCCGGCGGCATCGTCCACCGATTCGCCCAGCATTTCATATTCGCCAATGCCATCCACCCGCACCAACTGGGTGTGCCCCCCGGAAACCAACAGGGCCACAAACGGAAAGGCCGGCGGGTTGTCTTCCAGCATGGGCGCCAGCAAATGCCCCTCCATGTGATGCACGCCCAGCACCGGAATGCCCAGGGCAAAGCCCAAGGCATGGGCCACCGAACCGCCCACCATTAGCGCCCCCACCAGGCCGGGACCGGCGGTGTAGGCAATGCCGTCAATATCCTCACGAGCTTTACCGGCCTCGGCCAGCACCTGATCGCACAGCGGTAACAACTTGCGCACGTGATCTCGCGAGGCCAGTTCCGGCACGACGCCGCCGTAATCGGCGTGCACGTCAATCTGGCTATACAGTGCATGGGCCAGCAACCCCTGTTGTTCGTCAAACAGGGCAACACCGGTTTCGTCGCAGGAAGTTTCAATTCCGAGAATCAGCATAATCTGGGGGTATCCGCACGGCTGGAAATGGCAAACGGGCATTTTAGCAGAAACCCGAAAGGCTCCGTCAGTTTCATTGAACAGTGATTGACCCGAACAGACCCAACCGCTATCATTGCCGACCTTAACTATTCGCTGGTCGTGTTTTAGCCAATCTGACCAGGAATCGAGCCGCCCGACGCTTCGGAGCGGAACACATTGAAACCGAATCTATCAGGTAGGTGATTTTCGAATGCCAGCTGTTAAAGGGAAAAGAAATGGACCGTTTTACCTAGCCAGGCGTCGCTTTAAAGGGTCCCTCCGGAAGGCCGGGTTACTTGTCGCAGTTGGTTTGTCGGACAACTTCAGAAAACCACCGCGCTTCTCCAAAGCCAAAGCACCCCCGGCC